>JAFAEG010000004.1 GCA_023424095.1 Pseudomonadota bacterium
CCCAACAGCATATCCTGGAATGGGCGGCCGGGTGGGGGTGCGGGCCGGTGCAGCTTTCGCGAAGCCAAATACGATTCTAACCCTCTTCCTCGTCGACGCAGCGCACCTGATGGGTGCGCCCGTCGACCTTCAGGGTGCCGGCATATTGGCCCTGGCCGAGCCGGCGATTGGCGCGGAGCTGGGCGAGGTAGCGCTCGCCATTCGGGTCGCCGATGTCGGCATAGAGCGAGTCGCGATCGATCCAGGCCTGCATCAGCATCGGCCCGCCATCGCCCGTCGTCTGTTCGCGGCTGCCGCTCTTGAAGCGGGCTTGCGCGATCACCGGGCCGGCCAAGCTGCCGATGACGAGGTCGATGGTCACCGATTCGTCGGACGTGCTGGTGCAGGAGATGGTGCTGGTAGCATGAGCGGGCGCGGCGAAGGCGGTCAGGGCCGCGGCGACGAGCAACAACTTCTTCATCGCGGTGTCTCTCCTCGCTTGGCTGGAACCGCAACTGCCGCAATAGGGCGATCATGAACGATCCGACAAGCATCCGCCGCCTCTATGGGCGCCGCTCCGGGCACAAATTGCGGCAGGGACAGGCCGCTCTGGTCGAGGACTTGCTGCCGGCGATCGCGGTGCCGGAGGGGCAGCTCTCGGCGCAGAGCCTGTTCGGCGACGACCGGCCGCTCCACTTCGAGATCGGCTTCGGCTCCGGCGAGCATCTCGGCTACCGCGCCGATCTGCTGCCCGATCACGGCTTCATCGGCGCCGAGCCGTTCCTGAACGGCGTCGTCGGGGCGCTCAATCAGGTGCGCGACCGGGGCCTATCCAATGTCCGCCTGCACATGGGCGACGCGCTCGACGTGCTGGAGCGGTTGCCGGACGGGAGCTTGCGCTTCGTCTATCTGCTCCACCCCGATCCCTGGCCCAAGGCGCGGCACGCCAAGCGCCGGATGATGAATCACGGGCCGCTCGATCTGATCGCGGCGAAGCTGCAGGTCGGCGGCGAGTTCAGGCTCGGGACGGACGATCCGACATATTGCAAGTGGGCGATGATGATCATGCGCCAACGATCGGACTTCCGCTGGATCGTCGAGAAGGCGGCGGATTTCCTGAACCGGCCCGGCGGCTGGCCGGAAACGCGCTACGAGGCGAAGGCCCGGCGCAAGGGCCATGAGGTCTGGTATTTCCGCTATCAGAGGGTGGGCTGATGAAGAAGCTGCTGATCGGGATGGCGATGCGGCGGTCGCAGGCGGCCCGATGCCGCCGGCTCGCCAGCGGGAGCGCCGTGCGCTAACACCGCCTGAGGCTGGCGACCGGGGGGTAAGGCATGAGCAATCGCGGCGTTCGGATCCGGGGCGTGCTCCTGATCGTGCTGGGCATTGCGCTCGCTGGGTTCATGGCCTGGCTGCTGGGCGAGATGACGCCAGCGATGCAACCGGGCGGAAGCCCTTCCGGCACGCGCTTCACCGGCACCGAGGATCAGGGGCGGATGATCAACACCCTGTTCATGGCCCTGATCGCGCTCGGCATCGTCTTCGCTTTGTACGGGCTCTACATGGCGGCGACCGGCAAGGAGAACCGCGTCGTGAAGATCGCCGCCTGGGTGCTGTGGGGCCTGCTGATCGGCGGGTCGCTGGCGTTCAGCAATCCCAGCCGGCTGATCACCGATTTGTTCTAGGATCTGTTCCGCCTGCGCGGAAACGGCACCGGTATGGGCCGGTGCCGCCTAACGCGGACAGAGTCTAGCGCTGCGCTGGGACCAGCTTCAGCAGCCGTCCCTGCGAGCCCCGCGCTTCGTCCTCCAGCACGTAAAGCGAGCCGTCCGGCGCCTGTTCGATCTCGCGGATGCGCGCGCCCAGATCGAGCCGCTCGACCTCGCGGGCGGTGTCGCCGGTGATTTCCACCCGCACGATGCCCTGGGCGCCCATGCTGCCGATCAGCGCATTGCCGCGCCACTGCGGGAACTTGTCGCCGGTGTAGAAGATCAGGCTGGAGGGCGAGATGACCGGCGTCCAGGTGATTTCCGGCGCGTTGAATTCGGGCCGGGTCGAATGGTCGGGAATGTCGCGGCCGTCATAATGGTCGCCGTCCGAGACGATCGGATAGCCGTAATTCGAGCCGCGCTCGATGCGGTTGAACTCGTCGCCGCCGCGCGGGCCCATTTCGTGGCTCCACAGCCGTCCGTCCGGGGCGAAGGCGAGGCCGAGCGGGTTGCGATTGCCCATCGTCCAGGCCTGCGCGCCGACGCCGCCGCGCTCCGCCCAGGGATTGTCGGCCGGCACCGAGCCATCGTCGTTCAGGCGGACGATGCGGCCGAGATTGCCGTTCGGGTCCTGCGCCGGATCGAAATTCTGCCGGTCGCCGGAGGAAATGTAGAGCTTGCCGTCGGGACCGAAGGCGATGCGGTGGGAGAAATGGCCGCCCTCGCTATGCCCCTCGCTCTGCCGCCAGACCGGCGAGACGTTCTCCAGCGCGGCGACGCCGGTCTCCGCATTCACATTGAGCCGCGCGCGGCCGACGACCGCGAGTCGGCCGCCTTCGCCTTCCGTAGCCCAGCTGAGATAGACCATATTATTGCTGGCGAAATCCGGGTGGAGGACGACATCGCCAAGGCCGCCCTGTCCGCCCGCCGAAACGGCCGGAACGCCGCTGACTTCGGTGATGCGATTGTCGGACACGCGCCACAATTTCAGCTTGCCGCCCTTCTCGGTGATCAGGGCATGGCTTCCGTCGGGCAGGAAGGTCATCGCCCAGGGCGAGTCCAGGTCCGCGATCGTCTCGACGGTGAAGGGCCGTGCGTCGCCCTGCACGGCGGCCGGGGCATTGGCATTGCCGCTGCAGCCTGCGAGCAGAATGAGCGGGATCAGGATCTGACGGGCATGCTGCATGTGATGTTTCTCCGTTGTTTTCGGGAACGCGTCCTGGTGCGGAAAGTGTCCGTTTTCAGCCGCCGGGATAGAGATAGACGTCGTAACTTTCATTGGTATTCGCCGGGTCGAAGCGGGCGAGGCGGCGGGTTGCCCCAAGGAAACGGTCCACCTGGTCGGCCGGCATTGCGAAGCTGCCGCCAAAGCCTTCCTGGATGGTCGGCTGGCCGATGCCGGGTTCGAGCCGGTATTGCATCAGGATGATCACCGGCTTGCCATGATCGCGATGGAGCCTGTCGGCTTCCGCCAGCAGGACGTTGAGATCGAGCTGGTCGCGGTTGCTGCGGGAGAAGCGCACGACCTTCCCGAACTTGTTCTCGCGCAGCAGCCACAGGGGATTGGGCGCGTAATAGGGCACGGCCTCCATGATCACGTCGGCATTGGCGATGATCGGGGATTCGGTCAGGCCCTGGGCGTGGATCAGCCGGCTCAGATCGTAGGAGCGGCTGTCCGGAATGCCGGCCGCGTCGAGGCGGAGCAGGGCCAAGCTCAGGGGAAGCTGGAGCGCCAGCAGGGCGGTGAGGGAGATGGCGCTGAGCTGCGTGATCCGGCCGAGTCCGGCGTCGATGCACGCGGGCCACCTTCCGCCGCGGCCCATGGCGACGAGCCAATAGAGCGTGACGAGATAGACCAGGAACAAGGCCGTGTGGCGATAGGAGCCGAGATAGACCAATTGCATGAACAGCATGACGCCGAGCATCGCACTCACCGCCGCGATGACGGCGCCGGGGGCGCGGGCGAGCCCGAGCAAGGCGCCGAGCAGCAACAGGGTCAGCGCGACCATCGCGAGCGGGTGATCGCCGAATTGGGGCGGCAGCAGCGAGGCGAACAATGTGGCCGGGCTCGTGATCGCATCGACGATCAGGCCGAGCGTGATCCCTTCTGGCGAGGACCTGACCACGGCATCCTGTCCCGGCGGATAGACCGCGATGAAGCAGAGCGCCGCGCCGATCGTCGCGACCGTCGCATTGACCGCGAAGATGCGGTGCTTGCGCGTCCATTTGATGCCTTCTTCTGAGGTGATTTCGATCAGCCAGAAGCCGAGCAGCCCGGCGGCGAAGAAGGCGGCATGGACATTGGTGTTGCACAACGCCGCCAACAGCAGGCCGATGACGATGCCCTTGTCGCGATAGTGCGGGTACAGCCAGGCGATCGCGAACAGCAGCAGCATCGCGATGCCGTAATTGCGCGCGCTGACGGTGAAATCGAACAGGCCGAAAGCGCCGAACATGATCAGGGCGATCGTGCCGAGCCGGAACGGGGATTTCAGCACGAGGATCAGCATCGCCGCGAAGGCCACCAGCCATGCCATTGCCGGCAGCACTTCGTTGACCGGCACGATCGTGTGCGCGCCGCGCAGTAAGAGGTACCAGAGCGCCGGATGGCCCTCACCCTGCAGCGAGCGCAGCATCTCGATCATGTTGTCGCCCTGCAGCGCGATGCTCAGCGCCCGCACCTCGTCGGCCCACATCACATGCCGCGACACCAGATAGAGCGTGCCGATGGTCCAGATGCCGAGCAGGACCAGGCGCGGCAGAATGTCAGGTCGGGGCGCGGGCGCCGGCGTTTCTCCTGAAAGTCCCCGCTCCATCTGCGCCCTCGGCCTCAACTGGCCGTCAGGAGATAGACGTCGTAGCTCTCGTCGGTGATCGCGGGTCCGAACCGGGCGAGCAGCCGCGTCGCCTCAAGAAAGCGGCGGTCCTGCTCGCCGTCGGTATAATAGGTGCCGAGATAGCCTTCCCGCACGCTGCGCTCCGGTCCGTTCGGATCGGGCTGGTAGCGGAGCGCGATGACGACCGGCTTGCCCGTTTCGCGCGCGATCCGTTGGGCGTCGGCCAGGATCTCGCTCAGGCTCAGCTCCAGCCGCGCATTCTTCGTGAAGTGGACGACGTGGCCGAAACGCTGGTTGCGCAGCAGGTAGACGGGATTGTCGGCATAATAAGGCAAAGCCTCGACCATCACGTCGGGATGGCCGAGCACGATCGCGTCGGTCAGGCCTTCGCGCTCCAGCAATTCGGCGAGGTCGTGGATTCGGCTGTACGGCCTGTCCTGCAAAGCGGCGGCGATATGGCGGATGCTGTGGGTCAGTTGCAGCGCGAGCAGCAGGGTGAAGAAGATGGCGCCGATCCGGGCCGCGCGGTCGGCGATGCGGCGCAGCGCGCGCATGCTCTGAGGCCAGTGCCCGCCGCGGCCAGCCGCGAGCAGCCAGTAGAGCGTGACCAGGAACATGATCAGCAGGCCCTGGTGCCGGTAGCCGCCCGGATAGACGAGGAGGAAGAACAATTTGAAGAACAGCATCACGCCGGCGGCAGCCAGGAAGGCGCCCGGCGAGCGCAGCAATCCGGCCAGGCTGCCGAGCAAAGCCAGGCTCGCCAGCACGCCGCCGATCCAGCCGAGCTCGAACGGGCCAGCGAGATCGGGGAAGGCGGCCTTCCACCCGGTCAGCGCGCCCAGCAGGGTGCCGAAACCGAGCCCGTCCGGATGGCTGATGCTCGCCGCATCCTGGCTGGCCGGAAAGACGGTCAGGAAGCAGACCAAGGCGCCGGCCGCGGCGATCGCGGCATTGGCCATCCACCAGCCATATTTGCGATGCCAGCGCAGCCCTTCCTCGCTGACGATTTCGAGCAGCCAGAAGCCGAGCAAGGCGGCGGCGAGGAAATTGGACGGGACGTTGGTGTTGCAGAGCAGGAACAGGACCAGCCCCATCGTCACCCCGCGGTCGCGCCAGCGCGGATAGAGCGCCGCGAAGACGAACAGGACCAGCGCGCTCATCCCGTAATTGCGCGCGCTGACGGTATATTCGAACAGGCCGAGGCCACCGAACATGATCAGGGCGACGGTGAGCAGGGGCAGAGGCGAGCGAAGCGCCAAGACGACCATCGTCGCGGCCGCGATTGCGAAAGCAAGGATCGGCAGGACCAGAGGTGACTGGACCAGTGCGTGGCCCCAGCGCAGCAGCAGATACCAGGTCGCCGGATGCCCCTCGCCATGCAGATTGCGCAGCATGTCGAAGGTGGTGTCGCCGCTCAGCGCGATGGTGAGCGCCCGGACCTCGTCGCGCCAGGGCACATGATACGAGGCCAGCCAAAGCGCCGCGATCGCCCACAGGCCCAGCAGCACCAGCCTCGCCATTCTGTCCCGGCCTTGCGGTTCGGCCGGGCTGTCGGCGATGCTGTCGATGGCGCTCATGCTGCGCCTCTTTAGATGCTTGTTGACCATCGGCAAGCTATCCAGCAGGGACGCGCGCAAATCGCGCCAGGGGCAGAGCCGAAGTGATTGACGGACAGAAGGTTACGGTCGTGCTGCCGGCCTATAATGCGGCCAAGACACTGCGCCAGACGGTCGCGGAGATCCCGCGCGACGTGGTCGACGACATCATCCTGACGGACGATTGCAGCAAGGACGACACGATTGCGGTCGCGCACGAGCTTGGCCTGCACGTGATCGCGCACGATACCAATCGCGGTTACGGCGGCAATCAGAAGACCTGCTACACCGCTGCTTTGGCGCGCGGCGCCGACATCGTCGTGATGCTTCACCCGGATTATCAGTACACGCCGAAGCTGGTGACGGCGATGGCGGGGATGATTGCGTCGGGCCATTATGACGCGGTCTTTGCCTCGCGCATCCTGTCGCGCGGGGCGATCGAGGGCGGCATGCCGCGCTACAAATATGTCGCCAACCGGATGCTCACCGCCTTCCAGAATCTGGTGATGCGGCAGAAATTGAGCGAATATCATACCGGCTATCGCGCCTGGAGCCGCAAGGTGCTGGAGACCTTGCCGTTGCTGGCCGCGTCCGACGATTTCGTGTTCGACAATCAGATGATCGCGCAGGCCGCCTGGCACGGCTTCCGGATCGGCGAGATTTCCTGCCCAACCAAATATTTCCCGGAAGCGAGCAGCATCAATTTCAAGCGCAGCTGCGTCTATGGCTTCGGCGTGCTCGGCACCGCGATGGACTATCGGCTGAGCCGGTGGAAGCTCAAGCGGCCGAGCCTGTTCGTGCCCAAGGCGAACTCGCGCTTGCCCGGCGCGGCCGACAGCGCGGTCTTGCCCAAACCCGACCCAATCGGTTAAGAAAGAAGCTCTTAACCCCCTTCAGTGCATTTGGGACTCCATGATGGACGCCGACATGACGCCCGACAGGAAAGACGCGCGCGCCGCGCTTGCCGATTTCGTGGCGAGCGAGGGCTTTCGTCAGCTCGCGCGTTTCGTCATCGGCGGGATGGCCGTCACCCTGTTTTCCGCACTGATCTACTCGGCCGTCGTCTTTGCCGGCGTGTTTCCGCTCGCCGCCAATGTGGTGAGCCACGGCTGCGGCATGGCGGCCGGCTATGCGGTGCACAGCCGCTGGAGCTTCAAGGCGGATACCGAGGATGGCGAGCGCGCGATGATCGTCCGCTTCCTGATCGCCTCGGCCTTCGCCTTCCTGCTGAACAGCCTGTGGGTCTGGCTCGCGGTGGACGTGCTGCGCATGCACCCCCTCGCGCCCCTGCCGGCGATGATCGTGCTGACCCCGCTGATGAGCTTCGCGCTCAATCGCTACTGGGTGTTCAAGGCGGCCTGAGGGCCTGACCGCCGCGGCGGTTGGCAGATCGGGATCGGGTGCCTAGGGTAATTCGCATGACGATAACCCGCATCACCTTTCTCGCATCCACGCCGATGCTCGCCCTCCTGGCCGGCTGCGCCACCACTCCGTCCGCTGCCGCGCCAGAGGACGCCTTCATGGCGAACCTGCGCGCTTATTGCGGGCAGGCGTTCGAGGGGCGGGTGGTGACCACCGACGCCGCCGACGACGATATGCGCAGCGCGCGGCTGGTCATGCATGTGCGCGAATGTTCGGACGACGTGATCCGCGTGCCCTTCCATGTCGGCGCCGATCGCTCGCGGACCTGGGTGATCACCCGCACCGCCGAGGGCGTGCGGCTGAAGCACGACCATCGCCATGAGGATGGCAGCGAGGATACGCTCACCCAATATGGCGGCGACAGCGCCCCTCCGGGCACCGCCACGCGGCAGGATTTCCCGGCCGATCAATTCTCCAAGGACCTGTTCCAGCGGGGCAACATTCCGGTCTCGATGACCAACGTCTGGTCGGTCGAGATCATCCCGGGCCGGATCTATGCCTATCAGCTGCAGCGGCCGAACCGACTGTTGCGGGTCGAGTTCGACCTGACCCGCCCGGTCGCCGCGCCGCCGCCGCCCTGGGGCAGCAATTGAGCGACGCGCCGTTCCACGCGCATATCTATTATGAGGCCGAGGAGCGCGCTGCGGCAGCGGCGTTGCGGGACGCGCTGACACGAAGCGAGCATGTCGGCTTTGTTGGCCGGCTGGCTGATCGGCCGGTGGGTCCGCATCCGATCCCGCAATTCGAGATTCATTTCCTGGAGGCGGCGCTGCCGGTCCTGCTCCCGATCATCGCGGCGTCGGGGCTGCGGGCCTTGGTCCATCCGCTGACCGACGATGATCTGGCCGACCATACCATTCTCGGGCGATGGCTTGGCGCGCCGCTGGAGCTGGATCTGTCGGTGCTCGATCCGCCCGGCGAGAATCAGGGCGTCGCGCGGTTCGGCAAGGCCGACTTCTAGCAGCCGTCCTGGCGCACCGCGCGACGCGCGCGCGCCAGTCCCGGAGATGCGCGCAGGCGGCCCCGCGAATTCGCCTTGTTCCCGTTTCGGCTTGCGCCTATATGCGCTTTGCCTTTCTCGACATCGTTAGACGTTGAGGTCGGCCCCGGGGACGGGGCCGGCGGCAGGAGCCCGTTGGATTTTTTCAGGAGCGCGCGTGGCGGATATCGCCCAGCTTAACGGGATCATCGAGCCGGCGGTCGAGGCCGAGGGGCTCGCTTTGGTGCGCGTCCGGATGATCGGCGGCGCGTCCGATCCGACGTTGCAGGTGATGGCCGAGGACCCGGCGACGCGGCAGCTGACGCTCGAGGATTGCTCGCGCCTGTCGCGGCGGCTGTCGGACATGCTCGACGCGCTGGAAGCCGAGGGCAAGGATCCGATCGAGGGCGCGTATCGGCTGGAAGTCAGCTCGCCCGGCATCGACCGGCCGCTGACCCGGCTGAAGGATTTCGACGACTGGAAGGGCCATGAGGCGCGGATCACGCTGAGCGATCCGGTGCTTGACCGCAAGGTGCTCACCGGGCCGCTGCTGGGCGTCGAGCGCGAGCTGATCGGCGTTGCCGTGCCCGGCCAGGACCCGATGTGGCTCGCCCACGCCAACATCCGCAGCGCCAAACTGGTGATGACGGACGAACTGATCGCCGCAACCGCGCCGTTGAGCGCGGACGGTGCCGACACAATTAAGGTAGAAGGACAGGATAGCTAAAATGGCGAGCACCGCCCCCAATCCCAATCCCGCCGCTCCCGGCGCCGTTTCCGCCAACAAGGCGGAGCTGATCGCGATCGCCGACGCCGTCGCGCGCGAGAAATTGATCGACCGCGCCATCGTCATCGAGGCGATGGAGGACGCGATCCAGCGCGCCGCCCGTGCCCGCTATGGCGCCGAGAATGACATCCGCGCCAAGCTGGACCCGAATTCCGGCGATCTGCGCCTGTGGCGCGTCGTCGAGGTGGTCGAAGAGGTCGAGGATTATTTCAAGCAGGTCAGCCTGGAAGAAGGCGAGAAGCTGCAGCCCGGCGCGGTGCTCGGCGATTATATCGTCGATCCGCTGCCCCCGATCGAATTCGGCCGCATCGCCGCCCAGGCCGCCAAGCAGGTGATCTTCCAGAAGGTCCGTGACGCCGAGCGCGAGCGCCAGTTCGAGGAATTCAAGGATCGCGGCAACGAGATCATCACCGGCGTCGTGAAGCGCGTCGAATTCGGCCACGTCGTGGTCGACCTGGGCCGCGCCGAGGGCGTCATCCGCCGCGACGCGCAGATCCCGCGCGAAGTGCTGCGCGTCGGCGACCGCGTCCGTTCGATCATCCTGAAGGTCGTGCGCGAGACGCGCGGCCCGCAGATCTTCCTGAGCCGCGCGCATCCGGAATTCATGAAGAAGCTGTTCGCGCAGGAAGTGCCCGAAATTTACGACGGCATCATCGAGATCAAGGCCGCCGCCCGCGATCCGGGCAGCCGCGCCAAGATCGGCGTGCTCAGCCACGACAGCTCGATCGACCCGGTCGGCGCCTGCGTCGGCATGAAGGGCAGCCGCGTGCAGGCCGTCGTGCAGGAATTGCAGGGCGAGAAGATCGACATCATTCCATGGTCCGAGGACCTCGCCACCTTCGTCGTCAACGGCCTTCAGCCGGCGACGGTCAGCCGCGTCGTGATCGACGAGGAAGAAGGCCGGATCGAAGTCGTCGTTCCTGACGATCAGCTCAGCCTCGCCATCGGCCGCCGCGGCCAGAATGTGCGCCTGGCCAGCCAGCTGACCGGCTCGCAGATCGACATCATGACCGAGGCGGATTCGTCCGAGAAGCGCCAGCGCGAGTTCATGGAGCGCTCGACCATGTTCCAGGAGGAACTGGATGTGGACGAGACTTTGGCCCAGCTGCTGGTCGCCGAAGGCTTTGGCGAGCTCGAGGAAGTCGCTTATGTCGAGTCCGACGAAATCGCCTCGATCGAGGGTTTCGACGATGATCTCGCCGCCGAGCTGCAGAGCCGTGCGGCCGAGGCGCTGGAGCGTCGCGAGCAGGCGGCCCGCGAGGAGCGGCGCGGCATGGGCGTCGAGGACGCGCTGGCCGAACTGCCCTATCTGACCGAGGCGATGCTGGTCACGCTCGGCAAGGCCGGCATCCTGACGCTGGACGATCTGGCCGATCTCGCCACCGACGAACTGGTGCAGAAGAAGCGGCCCGAGCAGCGCCGCCAGCGCGAGAGCAACCGGCCCGAGGACAAGGGTGGCGTACTCGCCGCCTATGGCCTGAGCGACGAGCAGGGCAATGAGATCATCATGGCCGCCCGCGCGCACTGGTTCGAGGATGAAGACGGCGCGGCCGCGCCTGCTGAGGAGGACGCTGTTGCGGAATCCTCCCAATGATACGCTTGAACTGAGCGACGGCGTCTCCGCCGCGGCGGAGACCGGAACTGACAAGCACATTCCCGAGCGGACCTGCATCCTCTCGCGCCGCACCGCGCCGCGAGAGGAATTGATCCGCCTCGCGCTGGGGCCGGACGATGTCGTCGCCCCGGACGTGCGGGCGCGCGCCCCCGGTCGCGGGGCGTGGATCGGCGTCGATCGCGCCACGCTCGACGCGGCGCAGGCCAAGGGCAAGTTGAAGGCGGCGCTGGCGCGGGCGTTCAAGACGCAGAGCGCAAGCGCGCCCGATGATCTGGGCGAACGGATCGAAGCGGCGCTTCGCCAGGCGGTCGTCGACCGGCTCGGGCTGGAGTCGCGCGCCGGCAATCTGGTGATTGGCGGCGAGAAGATCGAGACGGCGCTCAGGCGCGGCGACGCCTATCTGCTGCTCCATGCCGACGATGCCGGGGCGGACGGCAATGGCAAGCTCGACCAGGCGCTGCGCGTCGGCAGCGAGGGGCGGATGCGCCACGGGCTGGTTTTTCCGGCCGGCCGCGCCATATTGTCATTGGCCCTCGGGCGCCAGAATGTGGTACATGTTGCCATCGTGGACCGCGCGGCCGCTGTGCGGGTTCAGGGCCTTATCGACAGGTGGGCCGCTTTTATCGGACGTGATGCTGCGCTAGGAGCCGCTTCGGCGGATTCCGGCGCTTCGGCTGTGAATGAAGGACTGTAATGAGCGATACGACTGACAAGCCGAAGCTGGGAGCGCGTCCGCCGCTGGGGATCAAGCGCACGATCGATGCCGGCAATGTGAAGCAGAGCTTCAGCCATGGCCGCTCGAACACGGTGCAGGTCGAGGTGAAGAAGCGCCGCGTGTTCGGCCGCCCGGGCGAAGAAGCGCCGAAGCCGGTCGAGGCCGCGCCGCCGCCGCCGCCCCCGCCGCCCGCTGCGCATGCTCCCGAGCCTGCGCCCAAGCCGCGCCCGGTCGCCGACGACCCCGCCGCCCGCCGCGAGCGCGCCGCGCGCCTGCAGCTTGAGGCCGAGGAAGCGCGTCTGGCGCAGCTGGAAGAGGCCCGCCGCCGCGAGGATCGCGAGGCCCAGGAGGCCAGTGCCGACGAAAAGCGCCGCGCCGAAGACAATCGCCGCGCCGAGGAAGAGGCGCGCATCGCCGCCGAGGCGGAGGCCAAGCGTATTGCCGAAGCGCCGCCGGCGCCGGCAGAGGAAGCTGCTGCGCCCGAGCGCCCCGCGACCACGGAAGGCCCGAAGCCGAGCCGCTTCGTCCAGGTCAAGCGGCCCGATCCCGCGCGCCCGGCCCGTGGCCGTGGCGACGATCGCCGTCCGTCCGGCCGGCTGACCGTTACCCGCGCGCTTTCGGGCGACGATGGCGATGCGCGCACGCGCAGCCTCGCCGCGCTTCGCCGCGCTCGTGAGAAGGACCGCCGTCACCACCAGCAGAGCGGTCCCGCCGCCAAGCAGGTGCGCGACGTCATCGTGCCGGATTCGATCGCCGTCGCCGAGCTCGCCAACCGCATGGCCGAAAAGGCCGCGGACCTGGTGAAGGCCCTGTTCAAGATGGGCATGGTCGTCACGGTCAATCAGGACATTGATCAGGACACGGCCGAGCTGCTGGTCACCGAGTTCGGCCACAACATCAAGCGCGTCAGCGAAAGCGACGTCGATATCCAGACCAGCGAGGACGTGGATGCCGAAGAGACGCTGAAGCCGCGTCCGCCGGTGGTCACGATCATGGGCCATGTCGATCACGGCAAGACGTCGTTGCTCGACGCGATCCGCGGTGCCCGGGTGCAGACCGGCGAGGCCGGCGGCATCACCCAGCATATCGGCGCCTATCAGGTCGCTCTGCCGGACAAGTCGAAGGTCACCTTCCTCGACACGCCGGGCCACGAGGCCTTCACCGAGATGCGCGCGCGTGGCGCCAACGTCACCGACATCGTCGTTCTGGTGGTGGCGGCGGATGACGCGATCATGCCGCAGACGGTCGAGGCCATCAATCACACCAAGGCCGCCGGCGTGCCGATGATCGTCGCGATCAACAAGGTCGACAAGCCGGATGCCAATCCGCAGAAGGTGCGCGAGCAGCTGCTGCAGCACGAAATCGTGGTCGAGGACATGGGTGGCGACGTCCAGGACGTCGAGGTTTCGGCGGCCAAGAAGACCGGTCTCGACAAGCTGCTGGAAGCGATCCAGCTGCAGGCCGAAATCCTGGAGCTGAAGGCCAACCCGGATCGTGCCGCCGAAGGCGCCGTGATCGAGGCGAAGTTGGACAAGGGCCGTGGCCCGCTCGCGACCGTGCTGGTGCAGCGCGGCACGCTGAAGGTCGGCGACATCTTCGTGGTCGGCTCGGTCAGCGGCAAGGTCCGCGCGATGATCGACGACAAGGGCAAGCAGATCAAGGAAGCCGGCCCGTCCACGCCGGTCGAAGTGCTCGGCCTGGGCGGCGTGCCGTCCGCCGGCGATACTTTGACCGTGGTCGAGAATGAGGCGCGTGCCCGCGAGGTCGCCGCCTATCGCCAGAGCGTTTCGGATCGCAAGCGCACCACGAGCGCGCCGATCAGCCTGGAGAATATGTTCGCCGACAAGGCCAATGCCACGATCGAATTCCCGATCCTGGTAAAGGCCGACGTGCAGGGCTCGGTCGAGGCGATCGTGAACGCGCTGAACAAGATCTCGACCGACGAGATCAAGGTCCGCATCCTGCATTCGGGTGCCGGCGCGATCACCGAAAGCGACGTGACGCTGGCGGCCGCCAGCAACGCGCCGATCATCGGCTTCAACGTCCGTCCGAACGCCAAGGCGCGGGAGATTTCAGAGCGGCAGAAGGTCGAGTTCCGTTATTACGACGTCATCTATCACCTCACCGATTGGGTGCGGGAAGCGATGGCGGGCGAACTCGGTCCGGAGATCATCGAAACGGTCGTCGGCCGCGCCGAGGTCCGCGAGGTCTTCCCGGCGGGCAAGAAGGACAAGGCCGCCGGCCTGCTCGTGCTCGAGGGCGTCATCCGCAAGGGGCTCAATGCGCGCCTCACCCGCGACGACGTCATCGTTTCGAAGACGACCATCTCGTCGCTTCGCCGCTTCAAGGACGATGTCCCGCAGGTCATCGCCGGTCTCGAATGCGGTGCGCTGCTGGCGGACACGAACGACATCAAGCCGGGCGATAATCTCGAGCTGTTCGAGGTCGAAGAGCGCGCGCGGACGCTGTGACCCGCAAGCACGGCGTCACCGATGAGGATGTGCGCCGTGACGAAGAGAAGGACGAGCGGAATTTCCGCGCGGCGCGGGAAGGTGCGGAAGGCGGCGGCTGCTGCCTGCTCACCGTCCTCGCCGGGGCGGGCAGTCTCGTTCTGGTCGCGCTCGTGCCGATAATGTCGCGATGGGCCTGAAACGGAGGGTTTCGAGCATGTCCGGGAAAGAGGCTGAGCCGCTCGGCGGCCAGGACGGCGAGAAGGGCGGCGATCACAAGGCCGGCGAGGAAACGACCGGTCCGGATCAGAAGCTGCGCAAGCAGCCGCAGGGCGATACGCAGGACAAGGATGACGATGGCCAGACAGGCTGAAACTACGGAAGGCCGCTCGGTCCGCCTGCTGCGCGTCGGCGAGCAGGTGCGCCACACTTTGTCCGACATCCTCGCGCGCGGCGACGTGCATGACGATGTGCTGGCGAAGCACAGCGTCTCGGTCACGGAAGTGCGCATGTCGCCTGATTTGCGCCACGCCACCGTCTTCGTGAAGTCGTTGCTCGGCGCGGACGAGGAGCAGGTGCTGAAGGCGTTGCGCACCAACACCGCTTATCTGCAGAGCCAGGTCGCGCGCCGGGTGAACACCAAATATGCCGCCAAGCTGAAATTCCTCGCCGACGAGAGTTTCGACGAGGGCGGGAAGATCGACAGCCTGCTGCGCGACCCACAGGTGGCGCAGGATCTGGAGGGCTGATCCGGCTGGATGTCGATCCCGTTCAGCCCCCGCGCCGCGCTTTGCACCTTCGTCGTGGTCGCGGGATTTGGGACGGCGATCACGGCGCAATTGCCGGGGGGCCTGTTCGGACTGATCGGCATGGACCGCGAGGGCCTGCTGCTGATGGAAGGCGGCGGCCGGGCGCGTGAGCAAGATGATCGCGACATCGTGACGGCCGTGCTGATGCACGAGGCCCACAGGCCCGGGCGCGGGGCGGTGTGCGTGCGGCTGGCCGACGAGGGCGAGGCGCTGGCCAGCGAGCGGGCCGAAATCGCGACGCTGCAGCGAAGCGTCGAGGATGCGAACCCGGCGCTGCGTGCCGAGTTGATCGCCGAGCTTGACCGCCGCCGCAATCCGGCGCGGTCCTGGGTTCGGCCGGGGCCGGACGCCGTAGCCTTGGGCGATGAGAATCAGCGGCAATTGCGGTCGGCCGAGACGTCTTTGCTGGTCGGGACCTCCTCTGGCCGGGTCGACATCACGCTCGACATGAGCACGCTGCCGGAGAGCTTGCGGTCCACCGCGCCGAATTGTCCGGCACTGGCCTTCACCGCGCCGGCACTGGCGGGTGAGATCGCTTTCGTGGAAACCCGTTTCGCGCCGCCGGGCCGGGCGGCGGAGGAGTCGCTTTATGCTGTGGTGCGAACGGACGGACGCTGGTCTGTCGAGGCGGTGGCGCGGCCATGACTGAGCTGGATGCGCTCGCCGCACCGATGGGGGAGGGTGACCTCAGCCTCGAGCCGCTCGCCGAAGCGCATCGCGCCGCGCTGAAGGCGGCCTGCGCCGAGGACCGGGAGATTTGGCAGATCTACGCTACTTCCTACGATCCGGACCATTTCGACGCGAGCTTCGACGGGCTGCTGACCAAGCCGGACGGGCGATCGTTCGCCTTGCTCCTGGGTGGCAAGCTCGTCGGGATGAGCTCCTATATCGGTGTCGATCTCGGCCGCATGGCGCTGGAAATCGGCAGCACTTATTATGTCCCGGCGGTGCGCGGCACCGGCTTCAACGAGCGGGTGAAGGCGCTGATGATCGGTCGCGCGATCGACTGTGGTTTCCGCCGGATCGAGTTTCGTGTCGATATCCGCAACAAAAGGTCGCAGGCGGCGATGGCGAAGATCGGCGGCGTGCGCGAAGGTGTGCTGCGGGCCGATCGGATCACCTGGACCGGTCACGTGCGGGACACCGTGCTTTTCTCAATCCTCGCCGACGAGTGGCGGGCGCGCTAGGCGGGACGAATGGCCAAGCTCTATTTCTACTACGCCTCGATGAATGCCGGGAAATCGACCACCCTGCTGCAGGCGGATTACAATTATCGCGAGCGGGGCATGCAGACGATGCTCTACACCGCCGCGCTCGACGACCGGATCGGGTCGGGCACGATCGGTTCGCGGATCGCGCTGGAGGCGCCGGCGCGCACCTATGAACCGGGCAGCGACATTCGCGCCGAGGTCGAGGCCGAGATCAAGCAGCGCGACGTCCACTGCATCCTGATCGACGAGGCGCAATTTCTGACCCGCGATCAGGTCTGGCAGCTCGCCTCGGTCGCCGACGATCTCGACATTCCGGTGCTCGCCTACGGCCTGCGCACCGATTTCCAGGGCAATCTGTTCGAAGGCAGCGGCGCGCTGCTGGCGCTGGCCGACACGCTCGTCGAATTGAAGGCGATCTGCGAATGCGGGCGCAAGGCGACGATGAATTTGCGTGTCGACGCGGAAGGGCGGGCGGTGAAGGCGGGCGAGCAGACCGAGATTGGCGGCAATGACCGCTATGTCGCGCTTTGCCGGCGTCATTTCGTCGAGCGCATCCGCGAGGCGGAGGAGCGGCAGCTGGCATTCGGCCTGCCTCGCTGATGCACGGCTGGCTGATTATCGACAAGCCGATCGGGATCGGCTCCACGCAGGTCGTGGGCGCGGTGAAGCGCGTGCTGCGCGAGGGCGGCTATCCGAAGCTGAAGGTCGGCCATGGCGGCACGCTCGATCCGCTGGCCAGCGGCGTGCTGCCGATCGCTTTGGGCGAGGCGACGAAGCTGTCCGGGCGGATGCTGGACGCCGACAAGGCCTATGATTTCACCATCCGCTTCGGCGAGCAGACGGATACGCTGGATCTGGAAGGGGTGGTGATCGCCACCTCCGATCATCGCCCGACAGTGGCTGAAATCGAGGCGGTGCTCCCGCGTTTCACCGGCCCGATCGAGCAGATCCCCCCGGCTTATTCGGCCCTGAAGGTCGATGGCGAACGCGCCTACGATCTTGCCCGGGCCGGTGTCGACGTGCAGCTCGCGGCGCGCGCGGTGACGATCCATGGCCTTGTTCGCCGGGATGACGGATTGCTTGGGGAAACCACCCTTTCCGCTCGCGTTTCCAAGGGCACCTACATCCGCTCGCTCGCCCGCGACATCGCCCTGGCGTTGCACACGGTCGGCCATGTCACCATGTTGCGGCGGACCAGGGCGGGGCCGTTCGACCTCGCTCAGGCGATTTCTCTGGACAAATTGGCCGATCTCGCTAAGGCGCGGCGGCTTGAAGAGGAGGCTTTGCTTCCTCTGGCGGCGGGGCTGGACGACATCCCGGCTCTCACCGTCACCCCCCGCGAGGCGGAGTTGCTCAAAAGAGGGCAGCAGCCAAGCGGGTCCGCCGCAAGGCCAGGTCTCCATCTTGCCGTTCTGGACGATGTCCCGATCGCGCTCGTGGAGTGTTCGGAGGGCTTCCTCCGGGTGGTGCGCGGCTTCAACCTCTAAAGTGAAAGGAATGGACGATGTCGATTACCGCCGAGCGCAAGCAGGAAGTCATCAAGGATAACAGCCGCGGCAGCAGCGACACGGGTTCGCCCGAGGTGCAGGTCGCGATCCTCACCGAGCGGATCAAGGCTCTGACCGAGCATTTCAAGACGCACGCCAAGGACAATCATTCGCGCCGCGGGCTGCTGATGATGGTCAACAAGCGCCGCTCGCTGCTCGATTATCTGAAGCGCGAGAATGTTGAGCGCTACAATGCGCTCATTCAGAAGCTCGGCCTTCGTAAGTGAAGCAATCGTTCGGCCCGCCTCGGCGGGCCGTTTACGTATTGCGTCATCCCGGCGCAGGCCGGGATCCATTTCGCCACCAGCGCGCACTTTTAAAGATGGATGCTGAAACAAGTTCAGCATGACGTTGGTGGAAGCAAATAGCCCCGCAATCCGGTGGGGCGTCAGTGGGGCCGGACAAAATGCCCCGACCGCCGGCGGACCGGATGTCCGCCACAAGAGGCCCCCGTCGCATCTGGCTGCGGGTGTTTAAGGAACGAAAATGTTCGATACCAAGACCGTAGAAATTCAATGGGGCGGCAAGACGCTGAGCCTCGAGACCGGGCGCGTTGCCCGCCAGGCCGACGGTGCCGTCATTGCGCGCCTCGGCGACACCGTGGTGCTCGCCGCCGTGACGGCCGCGAAGAGCGTGAAGCCCGGCCAGGACTTCTTCCCGCTCACCGTCCACTATCAGGAAAAATTCTCGTCCGCCGGCCGTATTCCCGGCGGCTTCTTCAAGCGTGAGCGTGGCGCCACCGAAAAGGAGACGCTGACCAGCCGTCTCATCGACCGCCCGATTCGTCCGCTGTTTCCTGAGGGCTTCTATAACGAAATTAATGCTATTTGTCAGGTTCTTAGCTATGATGGCGAGAATGAGCCGGACATTCTGGCGATGGTCGCTGCCTCTGCGGCGCTGACCATTTCGGGCGTGCCGTTCATGGGTCCGATCGGCGCCGCGCGCGTCGGTTATGTCGATGGCGAGTATATCCTGAACCCGACCCAGGAGCAGACCAAGGAAGGCGATCTGGACCTGATCGTCGCCGCCACCCATGACGCGGTGATGATGGTCGAATCCGAAGCCAAGGAGCTTTCGGAAGACGTCATGCTCGGCGCCGTCATGTTCGCGCATGACGCCTGCCGCACCGTCGCCGACGCGATCATCAAGCTGGCCGAGCAGGCCGCGAAGGATCCGTGGGAGCTGGACACCGGCGCCGACCAGTCGGCCGTCAAGCAGCAGCTTCGCGACCTGATCGGCGCGGACATCGCCGCCGCCTACAAGGTCACGCAGAAGTCCGAGCGCCAGGCGCTGATCGGCGCCGCCCGCGACAAGGCGAAGGAAGCGTTCGCCGATGCCGACCCGCAGGCGCAGCTCGCCGCCTCCAAGCTCGTCAAGAAGCTGGAAGCCGAGATCGTCCGCGGCGCCATCCTGAAGGACGGCATCCGCATCGACGGCCGCGACACCAAGACCGTCCGCCCGATCGAGGCGATGGTCGGCTTCCTGCCGCGCACGCACGGTTCGAGCCTGTTCACCCGCGGCGAGACGCAGTCGATCTGCACCACCACCCTGGGCACCAAGGACAGCGAGCAGATGATCGACGGGCTGGAGGGCCTCTCCTACCAGCGCTTCATGCTGCACTATAACTTCCCGCCTTACTCGGTCGGTGAAGTCGGCCGCTTCGGCGCGCCGAGCCGCCGCGACGTCGGCCACGGCAAGCTCGCCTGGCGCGCGCTGCACGCCGTGCTGCCGAGCCATGACGAATTCCCGTACACGATCCGCGTCACCAGCGACATCACGGAGAGCAATGGCTCCTCGTCGATGGCGACGGTGTGCGGCGGCAGCCTCGCTTTGATGGACGCCGGCGTGCCCATCTCGCGCCCGGTCAGCGGCATCGCGATGGGCCTGATCCTGGAAGGCAACAAGTTCGCGGTCCTTTCGGACATCCTGGGCGACGAGGATCACCTCGGCGACATGGACTTCAAGGTCGCGGGCACGGAAGCCGGCATCACCACGATGCAGATGGACATCAAGGTCGCCGGCATCACGCAGGAGATCTTCGAGACCGCGCTGCGCCAGGCCAAGGAAGGCCGCGCGCACATCCTGGGCGAGATGAACAAGGCGCTGGGTTCCGCCCGCACCGAGCTTTCGGCCAATGCCCCGCGCATCGAGACGATCCAGGTGCCGAAGGACAAGATCCGCGACATCATCGGCACCGGCGGCAAGGTGATCCGCGAGATCACCGCCACCACCGGCGCGAAGGTCGACATCGACGATGAGGGCGTGGTGAAGATCAGCTCGTCCGACCCGGCGCAGATCGAGGCCGCGAAGAACTGGATCACCGGCATCACCGCGGAAGCGGAAGTCGGCAAGATCTACACCGGCAAGGTCGCCAACATCGTCGATTTCGGCGCGTTCGTGACCTTCATGCCGGGCAAGGACGGCCTGGTGCACGTCTCCGAGATCAAGGCCGAGCGCGTCGAGCGCGTCGCCGACGCTTTGACGGAGGGCCAGGAGGTCAAGGTCAAGGTCCTCGAGATCGATCCGCGTGGCAAGGTCCGCCTGTCGATGCGCGTCGTCGATCAGGAGACGGGCGAGGAGCTGGAAGACACCCGCCCGCCGCGCGAGCCGCGTGAAGGCGGCGAC
>JAFAEG010000008.1 GCA_023424095.1 Pseudomonadota bacterium
CCCGCCGCCTTTTCTTTGTGCCGGTGCCGCGGGGTCAGCGGATGCCGAAGGTCCAGCCCTCGGTCCGAGCCAGCTCTGGCGTAAGGCCGCGAGGCGACCAGACGGACGGATCGCCGGCAATCGCGCGCATCCCGGCGGCGGTGACCAGGGCGTCGGTCTGGTGATCGTTCGGTTCGAAGCGGAGGCGTGCGGGCGGGCTCCCCAGGGCCTTGAGCGCGATGTTGAGATCGGCCCGACTGCGCAGCTTCATGCCCGAAAGCCCGGCATTGCGAAGATAGATGCGGGTGTAGATTTCGACGACGGCGCTGCCCTTGTCCGGTCGTGGATCCATCGGCCAGATCGCGACCTTGCCGTCGAGCCGATGAAGCAGCCGCATCCCGGCGAAGCTGGCCTTGGCGACCTGGGCCGCGCCGATCGCGTCATAGGCGCTGGCCGTCTTGCGCCCGCCCTGCGCGTTCAGTCGCGCGTCGCAGCGGCGGAAGTGCATGAAGTCGGCCTTCACTCCATCCGCCGCGCCGAAATAGAAATGGCGGCGGTGCGCCTGTTCCAGGAAGCTCGCTGCACCGAGATCGACATCGTCGCAGCGACGATCGACATAGGCCCAGAAGGCGCGCGCCGTGTTCGGCACGGCCGGTTCGCCCGGGAGATATTCTCTGCGTTCAGCGATTGGCGGGGCGAAGCTGAAGTCGAAGCCGAACAGGGTGTGGGCCGCGGCCGCTGCCTTGCGGAGCCAGTCCAGCACCTCCGTCCGCGACCAGACATGATCGGGTCGCACGAGTCTGGGCGCGCCGCCCGTCGTATCCGCGACCGCGATGGCGATGCCTCTGTGGCGGCTGCCCTTGGCGCCCGACCAGTCGATCGCGGCGAAGCGGGTGAAATGGGTCAGGGGCGTTCTTCCAGTCCGGCCGCGACACGCTGCGGCTTCTTCGCCCGATCCCACCAGGCGCGCTGAATATAGAGCTCAACCCGCTCGCGGGACTGGGTGCCGTAGCGGACCAGCAGCATCGGATAATTGGCGTAATGCGGCGTTTCCCAGAAGGTCTCGGGATCGGTTTCGAACAGCAGCAATTTCTCGGGGTGGGTGACCATCAAAGCGAAGCTGCCCGCCTCGCGGCCGGGCGACATGAAGCCCTTGCCGTTGATCTTCGGGCAAAGCGTGCCCCACCATTTGTCCATCACCACATCCGGCAGGGCGCAGGCCGCGGTGACGGCGTCCGCCCAATCCTTCACCGGCGCGGCCCGAGCGCGGCGAGCAGATCGCGGGTGAAGGTGGAAATGTCGAGCTGGGCCGCGGCGCCGCCGTCGAAGCCGCGGCGCACGATCACCAAATGCCGCGAGGGGATGATGACGACGAACTGGCCGCGATTGCCCTGCGCGACGATGGCGTCCTGGGGCAGACCGCTGTCGGCGGGGAAGGTCCACCAGGTGAGCCCGTAGCCGAAACCGCGGGCGGGCTGGGCGGCGCTGTGGCCGCGAACCGTTGCCACCCAGCCGGCGGGCAGGATGCGCTCGCCATTCCACATGCCGTCATTCAGATGCAGCAGGCCGAGCCGGCCGAGATCCCGGGCGGTGGTCCAGACCTGGCTCGACATGACGAAATGGCCGCGCCAGTCGGTTTCCGGCACCGTCCGGGTCATGCCGATCCGCCAGAACAGCCGCTCGAACGGATAACGCAGCGCCCGCTCGCCATCGCCGAGGGCATTGCTGAGCGCGCGATTGGCCGCGACGATGTCGTTGTTGGAGTAGCGGAAGGTGCTGCCCGGTGGGACGAGCACGGGCAAAGCGGCGATCGTCTCCGAGACGGTGGTGCCGCCGAAATAGAGCGCGTCGGTGCGATTGCCGGCAAAGTCGCTGTTGAGGCCGCTGTTCATGCGCAGCAAGGCATCGAGGCTGATGGCGGCGCGCGGATCGCCGGGCCGCTGCCATTCCGGGATTGGCGCGGCGGCGTCGAGCCGCAGCAGGCCGTCCTGCACCGCCGCGCCGATCACCGTCCCGGCCAGGCTCTTGGCGACCGACCAGGTGCGCTGGGAGGTGTGCATATTGAAATCGGGGCGATAGCGTTCGGCGACGATGCGGCCGTCCTGGATCACCAGCACCGCCGTGGTTTCATTGCCCTGGCCGTAGCTGCGGCGATCGAAGGCGGCGGCGACGATGCGGGTGAGGGCGGCATTGTCGCCGCTCGCCCGTCCGGTCGCGTTGCGATCCCCCATCGGCCAAGGGCGGGCATCGGTGGCGGCGAGGTCCGGTTCGCCGGTGAGGCGGGGCAGATTGGCGGCGCTTTCGACCGGCGCGCCGATCGGCAATTGCGCGCAGCCCAGATGCGGCCGCCATTGCGCCACGCGCGGCGGCATGTCGTCGCGATAGCGCACGGTCACTCGGGCATTGGCCCGGTCGATCTCGGCCGGAAGCTGGCGGAAAAGGGGCTCCAGCTCGGGATAGGTGCGGGCCAGATCGTCCTGCTCGATCACCGCCTCGGGCAGGTTGGCGTTGAACAGGTCGCTGCACAGGAAACTGGCCTTGTAGCCGGCGGCGAGGGCGCGCCGGTAATCCGGCCGATCGGCCTGAGCGAAGGCTGGCGAGGCCGCGGGGGACAGCGCGGCGAGGCAGAGGAGCGCTTTAATTCTTCCCCGCACGCAATTCCTCCCAATAAGCGATCCGTTCCGCGATCCGTTTCTCGAAGCCGCGATCGACCGGCTTGTAATAGGTTTGCGGGGGCAGTTCGTCCGGCCAGTAATTGTCGCCGGAAAAGCCCTCGTCGGTGTCGTGATCATAGGCATAGCCCTTGCCGTAGCCGACCTCCTTCATCAGCTTGGTCGGGGCGTTCAGGATGTTCTTCGGCGGCATCAGCGAGCCGGTTTCCTTCGCGCTGCGCCAGGCGGCCTTCTGCGCCATGTAGGTGGCGTTCGATTTGGGCGCGGTGGCCAGATAGAGGCAGGCCTGCGCGATCGCGAGCTCGCCCTCGGGGCTCCCCAGGAAATCATAGGTGTCCTTGGCCGCGATGCACTGCACCAAAGCCTGCGGGTCGGCGAGGCCGATATCCTCGACCGCGGCGCGGGTGAGGCGGCGCAGCACGTAGAGCGGCTCCTCGCCGGCGGTCAGCATGCGGGCGAGGTAATAAAGCGCGGCCTGCGGGTCGGAGCCGCGGATCGATTTGTGGAGCGCGGAGATGAGGTTGTAATGGCCCTCGCGATCCTTGTCGTAGACCGCGACCCGGCGGTGGAGCAAAGCGGCGAGCGCGCCGGGATCGAGCGGCGCCTCGATCTCGATCGAGAAGAGGGTCTCGGCCTGGTTGAGCAGGAAGCGGCCGTCGCCGTCGGCAGTCGCGACCAGCGCGTCGCGTGCCGCCGGTGTCAGCGGCAGCGGGCGGCCGATCAGGGCTTCGGCACGGTCGAGCAGGGAGCACAAGGCCGGGCTGTCGAGCCGGTTGAGGATCAGCACCTGCGCCCGCGACAGCAAGGCGGCGTTGAGCTCGAAGCTCGGATTTTCGGTGGTCGCGCCGACCAGCACGACCGTGCCGTCC
>JAFAEG010000017.1 GCA_023424095.1 Pseudomonadota bacterium
CGAAGCAATCCATCCTGATGAGTCAGCAGGCTGGATTGCTTCGTCGCTCACGCTCCTCGCAATGACGTTTCGAATAGGGCCTAGAAGCCGACGCGCAGCGCCACCGAGGCGGAGCTGTCGTCGCCGCCGGGGCGATCGATCGTGGTGCCACCGGTGACCTGCAGCGCGAGGCCGCTGGTCAGCTGGAAATTCGCACCGGCGGCGACCCGGCCATAAGTGTCGGCGCCACCGCCGCCGACATTCCACTGGTTGACGATCGTCGGTGCGGCGGTGAGCGCATAGCGGATGGTGCGGGGATCATCCTCCAGCTCCTGTTCGCCGCGGGCGACCAGGAAGGGCGACACGCGCGCGCCGCCGATGTCGATGTCCGCATTCAGCTCCAGGCCCAAGCTGGCGATCATGCGATCATCCTCCTGCGCCTGCACGTTCAGGGTAAGCGCCCCGTCGCCGGTCTCGGTGAACGCCTCGAGATCGGCCTTGGCATAGCGCAGGCCGGCGACCGGGCCGATGCGCAGATTGCTGCCGAGGTTGAACAGATAGCCGACCTCGCCGCCGGCGACGAAGGTGTCGGCCTGCGGATTGGCATTGATGTCGTCAATCACGGCGGTGCGGGTGATGTCGAGATCGATCCGGCCCAGGCCGGCATAGGCTTCGATGAAGGCATTGCCGTTGGACCAGCGGCCATAGCCGCCGAATTGCAGGCCCTCGCTCTCGATGCGGCCGGTGCCGGTCTGGAATTGCGTGTCGCCGCGGACATAATTGATCGCCGCGCCGACCAGCAATTGTCCGGCCTGATATTCGACGCCGGCGGCCAGGCCGTAACGCTCCATCGTGTGCCGAAGCGTGGTCTGGGTATCGTCGGTCTTGCGCTGGCCGAAATCGGAGCTGACGAAGACGCGCAGTCCGTCGTCGCCTCCGCCCGAGGCGAGATCCAGCCGGTCGAGGAACAGTTCGGAAAGGCCATCGGAGGCGATCAGGACCGCTTCGACCTGCGGCTCCAGCTGCAACGGCGCTTCCAGCTGCCGCGCCGCATAGCGGCCGACAATGGCGAAGCCCGCCGAGGTCAGGTGGACGTTGTCGGCATAGAAGAGGAAGCTGTCCGCCTGACCCGCGCCGACATCGGCGGCGGTGGCCGCGCCGCCGCTGCGCAGGCCGTAAGCGGCCGGATTGGCATGCACGCGGTCGCCGATCCGGTTCAGATCGAGATAGTTCACGATCACGCCCTGATTGGCATAGCCCGCCATGACGGTCTGCATGCCGCTGTTGAAGGCGGTGGAGAAAGCCGAGCCGGCCGCCGCGCTGGGCTGGCCGACCGCTTCGGGCAGGCGGCCGACATCGCCGGCGAGGAAGGTGATGTTGCGCGCGCCGGCGGCGACCAGGGCGTTCAGGCCGGTCGTCGCCTCGACGATCTTCGGGGCCGCCGCGGCCGCCGCGCCGGCGACCGTGCCGCCGCTCAGGCGATAGAAGCGGGCATCATTGCCGCCGATCGAGATGGCGAGCAGATCGTTCGGGCCGAACCGACCCGTCGTGCGCGGGAAAGCGGCAGGACCGCCGCCGGCCAGGAAGGATTGATATTCCAGCACGAAGCCGGGGACGCCGGGGCCGTTGATATTGCCGGCGCCCGTATACGCGCCGCCGATCGCGAAATTGTCGACCGGGCGGCCCAAGATCAGCGACAGGGTGTCGATGAAATTGGTGCCGTTGCTGAAGCGGCCATTGGGGTAGGCGGCCGGGCGCGGGATCCCGAGAAGCTCGAACAGATTGCCGTCATCGGCATAGGAATCGCCGAACGCGACGATGCGATCGACCCGCTGCGCCGAAGCGGGCGAGGCGAAGGCGGCCACCCCGGCAAGGGCGGCGGTGGTGGCGAGCAGGCGCGCGGCAAATCTGGTCATGTGGTCGACATCCTCCTTGGCGCGGCCTCCATGGGTCACGCTCTATTCACAGCACAGTAAGTAAGGAGGTGTGCGGCAGCAATAGGGCGGTTCAGCCGCGCAATCTTTTGCCAAGCGTTTCTTTCATGATGCCGCGCCGGATCGCTTTGTCGGTGACGTCTTCGGGGCCGTCCCACCAGCCATCGGCCTGCATCTTCTTCGCTGCGGCGATGAAGCGATCGGCGACTTCGGTGAATTCGGCGTCGGTATAGTTGAGGCTGAAGATGAAGCGGCCGGTGCCGACCCAGCTCAGCATCAGCCCCTCGGCGCGCAAATAATATTGCAGCATCCAATTGTAGCGCGACGGCTGGCTGTAGCTGACCGTCCAGATCGACGAGAGGTTGGCGACGCGCGGGCTGAGGCCCTCCGCTTCCAGGCGCGCGTTCAGCGCCGCCGCGCGGCCGTCCCAGCGTGCGTCGATCCCGTCATACAGCTTCGCGACCTCGGGCGTTTCCAGCCGGCGCAGGAAGACGTTCATCGCGCCCATCACATAAGGATGCGAGTTGAAGGTGCCGCGGGCGAGCAGGACGTCGACCGGGCGATCCTCCTTGAAGCGGCGCATGAGTTCGGCGCGGCCGGTGAGGACGCCCACGGGAAGGCCCCCGCCCAGCGACTTGCCATAGGTGATCATGTCGGGCTGGACGCCGTAATAATCCTTCGCGCCGCCCGGGGCGAGGCGGAAGCCGACGAACACTTCGTCGAAGATCAGAACGATGCCCGCCTCGCGGCAAGTGTCGGCGAGGCGCTGCAGCCAGGCGGCATAAGCGGCGCGGTCGACGGTGTTCGCCTTGCGGCTGCTGTCGATCAGCGCGCCGTCGCTCGGCGCGGCGCTGTTCGGGTGCAGCGCCTGCAGCGGGTTCACCAGCACGCATGCGATGTCGGTGCGGCTCTTCAGCACCTGCAGCGTCTTCTCCGACATGTCGGCGAGCGTGTAGGTGCGCTGCTCGGGCACCGGATTGCCGACGCCGGGCTGCACGTCGCCCCACCAGCCATGATAGGCGCCGGCGAAGCGGACGAGATGCGTCTTGCCGGTGTGATAGCGGGCCAGACGCACCGCCTGCATCACCGCCTCGGTGCCGGACATGTGGAAGCTGACCTCATCGAGGCCGGAGACCGCCTTCAGCCGCTCGACATTGTCGGTGACGACCGGGTGGAACAGGCCGAGCACGGGGCCCAGCTCCGCCACCATCGCCGCGCCTTCGGCGATCGTCTCCTTGTAGAAATCATAGCCGAACAGATTGACGCC
This sequence comes from Pseudomonadota bacterium, assembly GCA_023424095.1. Classification (GTDB taxonomy): domain Bacteria; phylum Pseudomonadota; class Alphaproteobacteria; order Sphingomonadales; family Sphingomonadaceae; genus Allosphingosinicella. The sequence goes on from JAFAEG010000017.1 coordinate 3,181, forward strand.
GTAGCTGCCGGTCAGATCGTAAAATTCGTTGCCGTCCAGATCGGCGATCTTCACCCCATGCGACGATTGCACGAAGGTGCCGGAGGGCAGCTTCTCGCGCACGATCGCGCTGAACTGGAACGGCACGCGATATTTGGCGGTGAATTGCAGGTCGGAGAGGCCTTCGCGGGTCCGCTTCGTCTGCGCGATGGTCCTGGCATAGCGGCTGTGGAACAGGTCGGAGAGCCGCTCGAATCCCGCCCGCCGCCGCGCCGCTACCTCGGTCGAAGCTTCGTCCGCGTCGAAGAATTTTGCTTCGTCATAATCGTAGAAGGGGATCATCCCGGCGATCCGCTTGCCCAGCTTGGCGTGGCCGACGATGCCGGGGTGCTTGGCCTTGGACAGCTGCAGCCGCCGGCGCGCCTTCGTCACGCCGAGCGCGAGGAGCAGAGCGGCGCCACTGGCCGCAACGATATTTCGACGTTTCATTATTGTGACCTGCTTTGTATGCCGTCCCGCCAGGGCCATGACCTGATTGTACGTACGGGACCAAGATTTAGGCATGCGCTCTGCACTGCACAAACTCGTTGCTCAAGAGGACATCAATTTCCTCCTGACCAATCGCCTGCCGCGACGGCTCACCACACGCTTCGTGGGCTGGTTCTCGAAAATCCAGAATCCGGTCGTCCGCAAGACCTCGATCGCCGCGTGGAAACTGTTTTCCGACCTCGATCTGAGCGAGGCGAAGGAAACCAAGTTCAAGTCGATGCACGACGTCTTCATCCGCGAGCTGAAGCCGGGTGCGCGGCCGATCGAGCCGGACCCGAACATCATGGCCTCGCCGTCGGACGCGATCGTCGGCGCGCACGGCCGGATCGACGGCGACCGGCTCTATCAGGTGAAGGGCTTTCCCTACACGCTCGCCGATCTGCTCGGCGAGGATGCCGACAGCGGCACCTTCCGCAACGGCACCTTCGTGACGCTGCGGCTGACCTCCAGCATGTACCACCGCTTCCACGCGCCGCACGATCTGGTGGTGGACCGCATCACCTACATTTCCGGCGACACTTGGAACGTGAATCCGGTGGCGCTGAAGCGGGTCGAGAAGCTCTTCTGCAAGAATGAGCGGGCGCTGGTCCATTGCCAGCTGCAGCCGTCCGGCCACCCGATCATGCTGGTGCCGGTCGCCGCGATCCTCGTGGCGAGCATCCGCTTCAATTTCGTCGACGTGCTGAAGCATCTGCATCCGAAGGGCACGCTGCATGAGCGCAACCGGCGGCGCGGTGCGCAGAAGGCGCGGGCGCTCAAGACCAAGCGGCGCGGCGGCGGCGCGAAGCTGGGTGTCGTCCACAAGATCCCCTGCTTCGCCGAGGTGTCGAAGGGCGAGGAAATGGGCTGGTTCGAGCATGGCTCGACCATCATCATGTTCGCGCCCGAAGGGTTCGAACTGGCCGAGGGGCTGGAAGAGGGCATGCAGATCAAGGCCGGCCAGGCCCTGATGCGGCTGCCGGCGGAGCCGCAGGCGGAATAATATCCTGTTCCCCGGCGCACGCCGGGGC
>JAFAEG010000047.1 GCA_023424095.1 Pseudomonadota bacterium
ACCAACACCACTGCCACCACCAACACCGCTGCCCCGGCTGCGCCGGCCGCCGGTCCGGCCGCGACGCCCGCTCCCGCCGCGCCTGCGGCTGGCGGCACCGCCGACGCCGGCACCATGCAGCAGCTGAACCTCGCCGCGCAGGCGATCCAGTCGCAGGTGCCGATCGTTCAGGGCCCGACCACGATCACCGCCGCCCGAGTCGAAGGCAGCACGCTCGTCACGGCGATGACCCTCGCGGCGCCGCTCTCTTCGGAAATGACCAGCCAGATGGGCACGCAGCTCTCCGGCCAGGTCTGCCAGAACCCGGCCCTCGGCCAGCTGTCGCGCGCCGGTGCGAGCTTCGCCTACGAGATCACCGACTCGAACGGCCAGGTTCACCGCGTCGACGTTGCGCCCTGCTAAGAATGACTTCCGCGCCGGCCGGCCTCGCGTCCATCGCGGGGCCGACCGGCCGGACTGTTCCCTGTTGCGATGAAAAAGATCGAAGCGGTCATCAAGCCGTTCAAACTTGATGAAGTGAAAGAGGCCCTGCACGACGCCGGGGTCAGCGGCATCACCGTGATCGAAGCCAAGGGCTTCGGCCGCCAGAAGGGCCATACCGAGCTCTATCGCGGCGCCGAATATGTCGTCGATTTCCTGCCCAAGGTGAAATTGGAGGTCGTGGTCGAGGACGACCAGGCCAGCCGCGTCGTCGAAGCGATCGCCACCGCCGCCCGCACCGGCCGCATCGGCGACGGCAAGATCTTCGTCTCGACGATCGAAGAAGCGATCCGCATCCGCACCGGCGAACGCGGCTCGGACGCGATTTAACGCGCCTCGTTCAAATCCGTCCTGCCTGAGCTTGTCGAAGGCCTGCCCTTCTTCCAAGAGCGTCGAGACAGAAAAAGGCAGGGCTTCGACGAGCTCAGCCAAGACGGTGCTGGGATGGTTGGGCAGAACAATCCGGACGAAAGCCTGAAGGCCTCCATGTCCCCGGACGAACTGCGCACCGCCATGCGCGCATTGGGCTATCGCACCCAGAACGACCTCGCCAATGCCATCGGCGTGAGCCGCTCGGCGGTCAGCCTGTGGCTGGAGGGCAAGGTCGGCGTCCCCCGCCCCGTCGCCATGCTGCTGCGCATGCTCGTCGCCGCCCGCCGCCGCAATTACTAAGCCCGCGCGTGACGCGTGAAATATTCACACCCCCGAGTCCGGCACTGGACGGCCTCGCCCGCCGCCGTCCACAAGCGCCCCGTCATCACGCGGCCGCGCCGGCGGCCCACCGGAACGAGGAACGATCATGGCGACCGACGCGGGCAAGATCCTGAAGCTCATCGAGGAAAAGGAAATCGAATGGGTCGACCTTCGCTTTACCGACCCGAAGGGCAAGTGGCAGCATCTCTCGATGGTCGCCTCCGCGCTCGATGAGGACCAGCTCAGCGACGGCCTGATGTTCGACGGCTCCTCGATCGAGGGCTGGAAGGCAATCAACGAGAGCGACATGATCCTGAAGCCGGACCTTTCGTCCAGCTACATCGATCCGTTCAGCGCCACGCCGATGCTGATCCTGTTCTGCGACGTGGTCGAGCCTTCGACCGGCGAACTCTACGCCCGCGACCCGCGCTCCACCGCCAAGCGCGCCGAGGCGTATCTGAAGCATACCGGCATCGGCGACACGATCTTCGTCGGCCCGGAAGCCGAATTCTTCATGTTCGACGACGTCCGCTTCGAAAACACCTATTCCTCCTCCTACTTCAAGATCGACGACATCGAACTGCCGACCAATTCGGGCCACGAATATGAGGGCGGCAACCTCGCCCACCGGCCGCGCGCCAAGGGCGGCTATTTCCCCGTCGCCCCGGTCGATAGCGCCCAGGACATCCGTGCCGAGATGGTCTCGACCATGCTCGAAATGGGCCTGCCGATGGACAAGCATCATCACGAGGTCGCCGCCGCCCAGCACGAACTGGGCATGACCTATGGCAGCCTGGTCGAGACCGCCGACCGGATGCAGATCCACAAATATGTCGTCCACATGGTCGCCCAGGCCTATGGCAAGACCGCGACCTTCATGCCCAAGCCGATCATGGCCGATAATGGCTCCGGCATGCACGTCCACATGTCGATCTGGAAGGCCGGCAACCCGCTCTTCGCCGGCAATGGCTATGCGGGCCTTTCCGAAACCTGCCTGTTCTTCATCGGCGGCGTGATCAAGCATGCCAAGGCGCTGAACGCCTTCACCAACCCGACCACGAACAGCTACAAGCGCCTGGTCCCGGGCTTCGAGGCCCCGGTGCTGCTGGCTTATTCGAGCCGCAACCGCTCGGCCTCCTGCCGCATCCCCTACGGCACGGGCGAGAAGGCCAAGCGGGTCGAGTTCCGCTTCCCGGATCCGACCGCCAATCCGTATCTGGCTTATGCGGCTTTGCTGATGGCCGGCCTCGACGGCATCCAGAACCGCATCCATCCGGGCGATCCGATGGACAAGAATCTCTACGATCTGCCGCCGCAGGAACTGGCCGACGTGCCGACCGTCGCCGGCTCGCTCCGCGAGGCCCTGCTGGCCCTGCACAAGGATCGCGACTTCCTGACCAGGGGCGACGTGTTCAGCGACGACCAGATCGACGCTTACATGGAGCTGAAGTGGGAAGAGCAGCTGCGCTGGGAGACCACGCCCAGCCCGGTCGAATATGACATGTATTACAGCGCGTAACGCCTAGACCCGGCCTGCACCTCGGTGCGGGCCGGGAGCGGTCAGCAATGGCCGCCGCTGGTCATGCTGGCGCAGCGATTGACCTCCGAACAGCCCAGCGGCTCGGTCAGCAGCACGCCGGCGCTATGTTCGTGCGCCCAGCGCACGACGCCACGCCGCTCGATGCCATTCTCCAGCGTCATCAGCAAATGCAGGCCCGGCTCAAGCCGCCCGTCATGGGTGAGGCCGACGCCCATTTGCGACAGGTTGGTGGTGCGCACCGGGTGCATGCCGCGCTCGGAATAAGCGACGCCGAGCAATTGCGCGTCCAGCCGCGGCGCGCGGTGGCGGGCGGAGCGCTGCTCCTCCGCCAGTTCATGCAGCAAGGCTTCGCTGTCGATCGGCGCGTCAAGCGCAACGCCGCAATGGCCGTCCTTCGCCCACCGCACCCGGCCGGTCAGCTGATGATCCGGCGACAATTCGATCGCGATCACTTCGCCCGCCGCGAACTCCTCGTCGACGGTGAGCATCATCCCCTCGTCCGAGATGTTGCACAACTGGTTGAGGCTGGTCATGCCCCCGATGCTCAGCTTGACCACCCGATAGACCGTCCGGTGCCGGCAGGAATCCCGCCGTTCGACGAAGCCCGCGTCGCCCGCCGGAGCGTCGTCCGGCTGACCGGATAGGGCGAAATCCACTCGGGCTGTGGTCATCAGACATCCTCTGCGTGGCGCAAGGGCTGGCGCAGGGGAACAATGCAGGGTCGGCGGCTTCGATCCAAAGAATTTGAATAAAAAGATGGTTAATCAGGTATTTACCTTCATTCTCAAGCAAAGCACACGCGCCAAGACACCGTTGTCATTACGGACGCGACTCAAACATGTATAAGGTCCGCGCTCGACGCCTGTTCCAGTGTTCCAGAACGCACGCACGGGAGCTGTCATGACCAAGACCATCCTGCTGATCCACGGTGCCTGGCTCAACGCCAACAGCTGGGAGCATTGGCAGGCCCGCTACGAGGCCAAGGGCTACACGGTCGTCGCGCCGAGCTGGCCGGGCGACGAGCGCGATCCGGCCACGTTGCGCGCCAGCCCCCTCCCCGCGCTCGCGAAGCTCAGCCAGCGCCAGATCGTCGCCTATTATGAAAAGATCCTCCGCGCCCTGCCCGAGCCGCCGATCCTGATCGGCCATTCCCTGGGCGGCGTGATCGTCCAGCATCTGCTCGATCGCGGCCTCGGCGTCGCCGGCGTGGCGATCGATCCGGCCCCGACGCCCGGAGTCCCGCTCTATCCGCACGCGATCAAATCGGCGCTGCCGGTGTTCATCGACCCGTTGAGCTGGCGGAAGGCGAAGGTGATGAGCCGAAAATTCTCCCGCACCCGCTTCGCCCAGACGGTCGATCCGACTGAGGCCGATGCGCTTTACGATCGCTACATCGTCCCGACCCCCGGCCGCGTCTATTGGAACGGCGTGATCGGCGCGATGAAGATCAACTGGAAGAATCCCAAGCGCGCGCCTTTGCTGCATCGGCGGCGGCAAGGATCTGATCGCCGACGAGAAGATGACCCGCGCCATCTTCCGCAAGCAGAGCCGCGCGCCGTCGCTGACCGAATATCGCGAATTCCCCGACCGCTCGCACTGGACGATTGTTGATCCGGGCTGGGAGGAGGTCGCCGACCTGGCGCTCGACTGGGCCGAGAGGAACCAGCGGACCTGACGGCGAACGCCTTTCGGGCTGGCCCGGCAGGCTGCTCGACACCGCAGTTGCCCTGCGCAGAAGAGAGGCGCATATTCGCCTGGTCGAGGGGGAACTTGGCGATGCGGTTGTGGCGGCACGCGCTGATCGTATTACTCGCCGCGAGCGCCATGCCCGCCCTGGCCCAGACCTCACGTCCCGAGCCGCCACTCGAGAGCTACCATCTGCCGGCTGACCAGCTTCTCGCCGAGCTTGAGCTCGTCGCCGAGGGCGCGTCGTTGAGCAATATCGACCTGGACAAGCTCGATCGCCTGCTTGAGCTTGCCCGCCGCCTGCAGGAAGAGGGGCAGGCAAGCGATGCCTGCCGGGTGCTGCTGCCGCTCGCGGACCCCGACGGGCTGGTTCAACTCGCCGAGGCGGCCCGCTCGGCCATGCCCCAGGCAGGCACGGGCAACGGCTTCAATCCGTTCGGCAGCGCGCTCGATCGGCTCGTGGAGGCCTATCGTTCGACCGGGATCATCCTCGAACTCTGCAATACCACGCCCGCCCGCTCCCGGCCGGCGGACCTTGCCCGGCTCGCCCCCCTGCTCACCACCTCGCGAGCCACCGTCAGGCAGATGCTGGACGGGCTCACCCTCGAAACGGATGGTCAGCGTCGCATCGTCGAAAGGATACAATGGCAGGCGGCCAGTCGCGATCTGATCGAGGAGATCAGGGAAAGCGAGCAGCCGGGGCGCTCGCCCGACCGGCTCAATCGTCACTTGCGCTGCGGCGACCCCGACCTCGCCGCGCGCCTCGCTGGACTTCGCTACCGATCGATCCGCCAGCCCGGCGCAGAGCGGTGGGCGGTGACCTTCGCCGGCATGGCCTATCTGCGCGCCCTGATCGTCGCCGGCGACGAAGAGGGCGCCAATCGCGTCCGCGCAGAACTGGGTGGTCTGCTGCCCAGCGACGCGGCAACGATGCGGCGCCTGGCGGACATCACGGCCTGCGCGGACCGGGCCCAGCGGGAGAACGGCAATCCGGCCGGCTGCGCAACCCCGGAAGACCCTGTCGAATATTGTCAGTTCGCACCACTGGCCGCCCTCCTGCGGAACGATGCCGCGGGTGACGGATTGCCCGCCGTCTGCGCCGACGCCCGCCGGGACCTGTATCCCATCCTCTTTGCGCGACGCTTCGAGCAACTGCGCCAAGACCGCTCCCCCGCCGTAATGGTGCGCATGTATCTGACAGACCATGCGGCCAAGGCATCGGCGCCCGACGACAGCTACATTCTGCCCGACCCGCTCAGACCCGGCGCCGGCCTGTGGCCACGCATCCGCCTCGCCGCTGCGGGAGCCGAGCCTGACGCCGCTTCTGACCTTTTCCGCCTGATCCAGGGTTTCGACCGGCGCCCCGTCGTGAGCGACAATCTCGAACCCACTGTGGACGTCGATCTCGCCTTGGCGACGGGCCGCCACGCGGCCGCCGCCGCGGGCCAGCAGGCGGCGTATGACGACTTCATCACCCAACTAACGTCGCTCCGCAACGTCGCGACGCGGTCGCTGCTCGCCGCTCCCACGCAGGCCGCGCCCCGCCCAATCGCCGGCCAGCAGCCGCCGCGGCCGACCGGGCCAGAGGCGAGCGTCGGCTCCAGCGGACCGAGCGGCAATACGGGCGCCGGTGTGGTGCAGGCCTGGCGGGAACGCCCTGGCGCCGTGGCGGCGCTCGAGCGCGCGAACGCCGTGCTGGCGGCGCGGGTGCCCGACTGGAGCGAGATCATTTCCGTCGCGCCGGTCCCGGTCGAGACTGTGCGCCGCCTGTTGGGGCCAGACGAGGCGCTGATCCTCGTCGATTCACGTCACTACGGCACCACGACGATCGCCGTCACGGCGGAGGGCGCACGGGTTAACATCTCGTTCTGGGACCGCAGCCGCATGGCACGGGCGGTCCAGCGGCTGACCTACGAGCTCGGCGCGCAATCGGTCACACGTGGCTCCACGATCGAGCTGACCTGGGAGTCGCTCACCGAGTTCGGCGGCCTCTATTCGGTTGGCCTTGCCCACGACATCTACGCCCAGACCGTCGGCCCGCTCGCGCCTGCCCTTGCCGGCAAGCGACACCTGATCGTGGTCGCGAGCGGTCCCATCCAGAGCCTGCCCTTCTCGACCCTGGTCAGCCGCGCCCCGGTCCGGCCCATGCTCGGAGGGACGGAGCTCCGGGATAGCCATTGGCTCATCGACGACTTCGCCATCAGCCAGCTGCCGTCGGTCCGCGCCTTCCAGCTGCTGCGGCGTCGGCCCGGCGGCAGCGCAGACGCGGGCCGGCCGCTTTCCTTCGTGGGCATCGGCATGACCGGCGGTACGCCGTTGCAAAATGCGGCTCCCGGCGCAGACGTCTGCCAGCTCACGCGCGGCGAGGGCCGCAACCTTGCCGTGCGGATGCGCGCGGCGAACGAAGCGAACTATTCCTCTCCCTTCGCGCTGCGCGATGCCTTGCCCGCTCTTCCCTGCGTGCGCACGGATCTCGACCTGGTCGCGTCCGCCCTCGGTGACGCGCAGGCGCACACCGTGCTGGGCGATCAGGCCACCGAAGCGTTCGTCCGCTCCAACGACGTCGCCTCTGCCGACCTCCTCCTGTTCGCGACCCATGGCCTCACCGCGCGACCGGCCAGCGGCCTGCAGGAATCGGCGCTCGTCCTCCATCCCCTGTCGAACGAACCGGCGTCGGACGGCCTGTTGATCAGTTCGGAGATAGCCAGGCTGTCGCTGACGGCCGATTGGGTGATCCTGTCCGCCTGCAATTCGGGCACCGGGACGGATGCCAATTCGCCGCCGCTGGAAGGCCTCGCGCAGGCATTCTTCCTCGCCGGAGCGCGGAGCCTGCTGGTCTCCTTCTGGCCGGTCGTCGATGAAGTGGCGCCACGGATTACCGCGTCGGCAATATCGTCGGTGCATCGAAACACCGGCGTCACGCGGGCGGCGGGGCTGCGGGAGGCGATGATCGCCGCACGCCGCCGGGACGATCCGACCGCGGTCGAACGCAATTATGCGCATCCGAGCCGATGGGCTTCGTTCACTTTGATAGGCGACTGACCCGGCCGCGCCGGCGACCAAGCGGGCGATCCCTGCGACAAAGGTGCCCGTTAACCGCCCGAATTAACCGAATGCCAAGCCGCGTCATCTAGTCCGGCAGCGTGACCAGTGTGCTTTCCTCCGTCCGCATCGCAGCCGCCGCCGGCCTGCTGCTCCTCTCCGCGACGCCGGGCCCGGCGCTGGCGAGCGAGGCCGCGCGGCCGTTCGAGGCTCCGCAGGACCGCGAGTCATTCCAGCGCGCTTTGCGCTGCCTGACCGAAGCCATTTACTATGAGGCGCGCAGCGAATCGGATGACGGCCAGCGCGCCGTCGCCCAGGTCGTGCTGAACCGCGTCCGCCACCCTTCTTATCCGGCCAGCGTCTGCGGCGTGGTCTATCAGGGCTCCGAGCGCCGCACCGGCTGCCAGTTCAGCTTCACCTGCGACGGTTCGATGGCGCGCGGCGTTTCCGACGGCGCCTCCTGGTCGCGCGCGGAGCGGATCGCGACCTCTGCGCTGCGCGGCTCGGTCTTCCGCCCGGTCGGCCTTTCGCTCAATTATCACACCACCGCGATCCGCCCTTATTGGGCGCCGAGCCTCGTCCGCCACACCGTGATCGGCGCGCACATTTTCTACCGCCACCCCCGCGCCGGCAGCATCGATGCGTTCCAGCAGGCGCCGGCCGCGGTCGAGCCCGCCCCCGGCCGCCAGGCCTCGGTCAATTACGTCGCGCGCACGCCGCGCGCCGCCACCGCCAGCCGCACGCCGCCGGGCTTCCAGCCGGCGCGGATCGAGCGCGCCGTCGTCGAGCGGGCGCGGGTCGAGCAGGTCACGATCGAGCGGCCGACCTTCCAGCATCCCAGCGGCAGGAGCGCACGCCAGCGCCCCGCCCGCACCGCTGCGCAGGCCCAGCCCCGCACCCAGCAGGCCCGGCCCGCGCCGGTCAATCGCGGCCCGCGCACCACGATCGAAAATGGCGTCCGCGTCGCGCGCGGCTCCTGATCGCACGACACCGCCCTCTCGCCGGCGCTTGACCGAAGCCGCATTTGGATCGACGCTGGCCGCACAGAGCGGGGAGCGACTTGACCGACCAAGCCGAAGTCAGCGCGGACGAAGCGCTCGCCGCGGCCCGTGAGGCGCTCGGCCGGGGCGATCCGTTTCGCGCCTATGACGTGGTCGCGCGCGCCATCGCCGGCGGTGCGGCGTCGGAGGATCTGTCCCACCAGCAGGCGCTGACTCTGGCGCGGATGGGCGACACCCAACGCGCGCTCGACATCTTCCGGTCCGCCGGGCTCGATCGCTCGAGCAGTCCGCACAAGCGGGCGCTCGGCGCGCGGCTGCTCAAGGACAATGGCCTCGACGGCGATGCCGACCAGCTCGAGCAGGCCTATCGCGCCTATCTCGCAATCTATCGCGACAGCGGCGATTCCTATCCCGGTATCAATGCCGCGAGCCTGGCCTTGCTGACCGGCGACGCCGAAACCTCCAGCGCCCTCGCTGCGGAGATTTTGGCGTTGCCGAAGGTCGCGGCGCCGGAAGATTATTACGACGCCGCCACCCGGGCCGAAGCCTCGCTCCTGCTCTGGCGGTTCAAGGATGCGGCCGAGGCGGCCCATCTCGCCCTCACCCTGCCCAATTGCACCGTCGGCAACCGCGCCACCACGGTGCGCCAATTGGGCGTGATCGCCGACCGGCTGAAGGTGCCGCCGGCCGCGCGCCGCGCCGTGCTGAACCCGCTCCGGGCGCCGGCCTCCTTCCATTATGCCGGCCACATCTTCCTGCCCAATCCGGCGGAGGAAGCGCGCCTGTCAGCCGAAATCGACGCGGCGCTCGACGCGCGCAATGCCGGCTATGCCTATGGCTCGATCGCCGCCGGCGCGGACGTGCTGGTCGCCGAAGCGGTGCTTCGCCGGGGCGGCGAACTGAACATCGTCCTGCCCTGCATCAAGGAGGATTTCTTCGCCCAGTCGGTTCGCCCGGCCGGCGAACAATGGGTCGCCCGCGCCGAAGCCTGCCTCGCCGCCGCGGAGACGGTGACCTATTCCACGCGATTGAATTACGTCAGCGATCCCGGCCTGTTCGGCTATGGCGCGGCGGTCGCGATGGGCCGCGCTCTGCTGCGCGCCCAGCATCTCGCCACCAACGCCTTCCAGCTTGCCATCTGGGACGGCCAGCCGGGCGGCCCGGTCGGCACCGGCGCCGACGTCCTGCTCTGGCGCAATCGCGGCGGCGAGACGGAGGTGATCGACCCGGGCGGGATCGACCGTGCCTATCCGCGCCCCTCCGTCACCGCGGCGCCACCGCTGCCGCGCCGGACCGCCGCCATCTTGTTCACCGATTATGCCGGCTTCTCGCGCCTCGCCGAATCCGCTTACCCGGTGTTCGACCGCGAGATCATGGGCCGCGTCGCCGAAGTGCTCGCCGCCCAGCGCCACCACATCCTGGCCCGCAACACCTGGGGCGACGCCCTCTATCTGGTGATGGAGAGCGCCGCCGCCGGGGCGGAGATCGCGCTTCACCTGCAGCGGGTGCTGAACGGCTATGACGCGCGCGGCCTCGGCCTGCCGCCCGAGCTGGGCGGGATGCGGATCGCGCTCCATTACGGCTCGGTCTATCAGTCGGAGGACCGGGTCACCGGCCTCGCCAATTTCCTCGGCAACGAAGTCGCCCGCGCTGCCCGGATCGAGCCGGTGACGCCGCCCGGCGACGTCTACGTCACCGAACCGTTCGCGGCGATGGTCGCCCTGCACGCCCCCTATCGCTTCCGCTGCCGCTATGTCGGCCAGGTCGACCTGGCCAAGAAATATGGCGCCTTCCCGATGTACCGGCTGACCGCCGCCAAAGGGAACCGGCGGCGCAGCGACGTTGAACGCGATCGTTCCGACGGATAAGGCAGGGGAGCGAGCCGGGAGCAGTCATGGAAGACAAGAAGCCGCCGAAGCTGTTCGTTAGCCACCCGTCGACCAAGGCGGATACCGCGCTACACATCGAAAAAGCGCTTAACGCCCGGGGCGTCGACTGCTGGATCGCCCCGCGCGACATCGAGCCCGGCGAGCAATGGGACATCGCGATCCGGCACGCCATCGCCGATACTGATGCGATGCTTCTGCTCTTCTGCATCGATTCCGAGCGCAGCAAGCAGGTGAAGCGCGAACTGATCCTCGCGGACCAGTCGAACAAGTCGATCATTCCGATGCGGCTCGAGCGGATCGAGCCGCACGAATTGTCCTATCACCTCGCCGATTCCCAGTGGATCGACTGGATCGAGCAGCGCGACGAAGCGATCGACCGGATCGCCGCCAAGGCGCGCGAATTCCAGGCCGGGCCACCGCCCGCCGCGCCGCCGCCCATGCCGCGCCCGCCCGCCGCCGCTCATCCGCAGCCGCCGGCCGCGGCAGCGCACCAGCACCCAGCTGCGTCCCATCCGCAGCCCGTGATGGGCGCACATGGCGCCGCCCCGCACTATCCGCCGCAGCCTTATGGGCCGCCCAAGAGCCTGAAATGGCTATGGCTCAGCCTCGGCGGCCTGGCCGCTGCCGCCGCGATCGCCTTCGGCATATGGTGGTTCGCGCTGCGCACGCCGGTGACGCCGGTGTCGGAAGAATGGTTCGCCGGCACCTGGGCCGACACGCGCGAATGCCGCGAGATGGTCCGCTTCGATCGCGGCGGCTCACTGACCCTGCCCGACGGCAGCCAGGGGCGCTGGCGGATCGATGCGCCCAACGTGCTGATCATGGAGCGGGGCGGCGACACCGAGCGCCGCGTCCTCACGATCATTTCCCGCGAGGAAGTCAGCAGCCCCACCGGCCGCGCCTATCGTTGCCTCTGATTCGAGAGAACGGCACCGGCCCTCACCCCCGCCCGGCCACCCACTAGGGTACGCTGTCTGGGAGGCCGGGTGGGGGTGAGGGCCGGTGCCGATCCCGCGCGAGCGGGACAAAGCTAGTGCCGAGTCACTTCCGGCCCGGCGCTGCCGAGATGCTCGATGAAGCGCTGGATCTGCCGCCACCGGCAATAATGCACGACATTGCCCAGCTCGCGGCTGCGGCAGGCGCGCGACGCCGCCTCGTCCGCGGCGAAATCGCCGAACCGCTCGATCAGGTCGGCCGCTTCGCGCGCGGCGGCGGCATCGGGAATATGGACATGAGTCTGCAAGTCGGGTTCCGCGTCTGAACTGGTGTGGCGGCGCTCTAACCCCGAGGCGATTGTGAAAGCGCGCACGTTAATCTTAAACAAGAAATTGACGACGAATTCTGCAATGGCCCAGATCCGCGCGTAATGTCATAGGCAAAGCATGAACAACCCACTCGAAAAGCCCAAGCCGCGCCGCGGGACCATGGCGGGCGGCGTCTTCTTCGCCGTCGGCGTGATCGCCGGCGTCGTGATCGGCACACTTTACGGCCAGCCGAGCATCGGCATGATCGCCGGCGCCGGTGCCGGCCTGCTGCTGGTCGGCCTGGTCTGGATGATCGACCGCCGCCGCTAGCCGGCCATCGCAAGGGGGGAGCGAATGAACAGGTCAAGGTTGCTGGGGGTCGCATCACTCGCGCTGCTGGCTGGTATCTGGTCCGGGCCGGCGTCTGCCCAACAGCAAGATTGGCGACCATCCAGCAGCAGCGGTGGGCAAACGGCCTATATCGACGCGGCGTCGATCCAGCGTGAGGGCGACAAGGTGCGCTTCTGGCGCGAGGTGCGTTCGGCCTCCCCGAGGACCTTCCAGGGCGGCGAACGCTATGACCGGCTCGGCGCACGGGTTGAGGTGGACTGCCGCGCCCGCACCATGTCCAGCCTGGAAGTCTATGCGAAGCTCGGCGACCGGGTGATTGGGGGCGGCGCCGCGTCGGGGCGGGTCGATCCGATCGAAGCCGGGAGCACCGCCGATAGCGACATGCGCGCCGTCTGCTTCAACGACTGGCCGAATTAGGCCGCGCCAGCCGCCACGCCGCGAGCAGCCAGCCCGCGATCATCAGCACCCCGCCCACCGGCGTCACCATGCCGAGCCCGCGATAGCCGGTCAGCGCCATCGCATAGAGGCTGCCGGCGAACAGGATCGTGCCCAGGCCGATCAGGATCGCGGCGAGGCCCAGCCGCCGCGGCAGCGCTCCCAGCGCCACCAGCCCGACCGCATTCCACAGCTGATACTGGCAGCCATTGTGCCACCAATCGAGCTGCTGCGCGTCGAGCACGTTCTTCAGCGCATGCGCACCGAACGCGCCCAAAGCGATCCCCAGAGCGGCGAGCAAGGCGCCGGCCGCCGCAATGCGCTGTCCACTGCCCGTCATCTTCGCATCCACCTCCGCCGGAAGGGCAATCGCGCCCCGCACTCCCTTGGGACCCCTTCTAGCGCAAGCCGCCAGTCCCTCAACTCAAGCGCCGGCCCACCCATACCGCGCGGCCGACCAGTTCCACCTTGGCGGGGTCGCAATCCGGCCAGCTCGGATAGGCCTCATTGTCACTGCGGATCGTGACGCTCTTGTTGACCGGGTTGAAGGCGAGCCGTTTCACCATCAGCGCCCCTTCCAGCCGAAGCACATAGATGCCGTCCCTCAGCCGCTGCCGCCCGTCGCAGCGATCGACCAAAATCTCGTCGCCATGGGCCAGTGACGGCAACATCGAATCGCCGTCGACGCGGATGATCGACAGCCCCTCCGGCCCGCCGCTCGCCACCGCCCGCAACCAGGCCGGATCGAAGGCGACATGCGCCCGCGCCCGTTCGTCGCCGGCCAGCGCCCCCGGCCCGGCCGAGGCGCCGATATCGAGCAACGGCACCGCCACCGGCGCGGCGCGATCATTGGCCGGGGCTTCCACTTTCTCCCCGCCCAGCAAGGCCTCATCGACCTCGAAATAACGGGCGAGGCGCCGGCGGTCCTGCTCGGCCAGCCGCTTGGGCGTGCCGCGCTTGATGAACTGCTGCACATAAGCGGAATTGCGCCCGAGCAGCCGCGACAGGCCGGAATAATCCTCGCCGCGCTCCTCGATCAGCCGCTGCAGCGCCGCGCGCGCATTCTCCATGCCTCACTCCCTCAGCGGATCGGCCACCCGGCGGCGACCGCCCCGAATACACCTCTCCATTATGGCTAGGAAAAATCCTAGACAAGTAGGATTTCTCCTAGCAGCGTGAACATAACACGAACATTCGAGTCGCGCCAAGGAGAGAGTGATGGGCCTGTTACCCCGGATCGAACGCCATTTGCGGCGCACCAAGATGAAGCCCGCCGTCTTTGGCCGGGCAGCCGTGCGCGACCCGCGCTTCGTCTTCGACCTGCGCCTCGGCCGCGAGCCGCGCATCAGCACCGAACGCCGAGTCCATGCCTGGCTCGACGCACACGGCGCGGAGGGCAGCAGCCGATGACCCGCAGCCCCGCCGAAAAACTGACCGACGCGATTCGCGTGGAGATCGTGAACGTCATGAACTTCGCCGGTGTGGTGACGGTCACGCCGCTCGTCTCCCGGCCCTGGGCGAGTATCACCTTTTCCGGCGTTCGCCACCGCCTGCGGATCGCGTTTCAGGGTCCCGGCGCGACCGGTGCGGCCGCGGATTTGCTCGGGCGGCTGGACGATCTGGAAGTCGCCATCCCCGGGCTTTTGCTCGCCGATCTCGCCTTGCTGACCGAATCACGCAGCGATGACGGCAGCGACGCCTGGCTCGATCTGGAAGCACTGACGATCGACGAATAGCCGCCTCCCGGCGGCCTCCGGGCTCAGCCCCGTCCGGGTGCGAACCTCTTCAGATTCTCCAGCGCGGAGCGAAGGCGATCGTCCGACACGGCCGTGGCCGGCGCAGCTTCGGCGGCGGGTTCGGCCCTCGCGGCCTTCGCCACCACCGGCACCCGCCGCGCCATTGCCGCTTCCAGCCGCTCGAGCAGTTCGGCCAGGGTCGGCTCGCTCCGCTCGACCGGTTGCGGCACGTCCGCGTCCAGCCAGGCCGGATGAGTCGCGACCGGCTCCGGCTCGACCTCCGGGGCGGGCTCGAACACCGGCACATAAGCCGCTTCCACCGGTTCGGGCGCGACGAATTCGGGCGCCTCGAACGCTGGCGCTTCGACCACCGGCTCCGCCTCGATTTCGGGCTCCGGCGCGAACACCGGCTCTTCCTTGGCGAAGCGCGGCCTTGGCGGGCTATCCGGCGAACCGATCTCCCGCCCGATTGACAAAGGCGCGCGCGCCGGCGCGTCGGGATGGCGGTCGCGCCGGCGCAACTTCGGCGCGTCCGGCGCGTCTTCGATCACCGGCTGCGCCGGCTTGGGCCTGGCGTCCCGCTTGCGCTCGAACAGCCGCTCCGTCCCGCTGACCTTCTTCTTGGACTTGCCGACCAGCAGCCGCACCAGCAGCGCCACCAGCCCGAAGGCGAAGCCGGCCGCGACCAGCGCCAGACCGATCTTCGCCTTGCTCCCCAGCGGCGGATCGAGCGGCGGCAGCAAGGCCGGCAGGCCGCTGGCGATCACCGCATTCTGCAGCAGGTCGATCGGCATCAGAAAGACCGCCGCACCGGTGACGAACGCGGCCCCCGTCGCCACCATCGTCTCAAGGCTGGGCTTCAGCCGTCCGGCCGCGCGTTCGAGGAAGCTCATCTCAGGCCGCTTTCTTGTTCTGGCGTTGATAGACCGGCGCATAATTGGCGACATTGGCGTGCCAGTTGCGCTCGCGTTCGACGAAGCGCCGCGCCACGTCGCGCCGCCCGTCCCATTCTTCCCGGCGCGCGAACAGGCCGGCCAGCGCATCCGCCAGCCCCTGCCGGTCGCCCGCCTTGAACAGGGTGCCGGTGACCCCGTCCTCGATCAGCTCGCGGTGGCCGCCCACGTCGGACGCGACCACCAATTTGCGCTGCGCCATCGCCTCCAGCGGCTTCAGCGGAGTCACCAGATCGGTCAGCCGCATCGCCTTGCGCGGGTAAGCGAGCAGATCGATCAAAGCGTAATATTTCTCGACTTCCTCGTGCGGCACGCGGCCGACGAAACGGATGCGGTCGCTGAGGCCAAGCTCGCGGGCCTGACGCTTCAATTCGCTCTCCACCGGCCCGCCGCCGACCAGCAGCAATTGCGCCTTTGGCCTTTGCTTAAGCAGCAACGGCATCGCCGCGACCAGATCGTCCAGTCCTTCATAATCGTAGAAGGAGCCGATGAAGCCGACCACGTCGGCGCCTTCGAGGCCGAGCGACTTGGCGAATTCCGGGTCCGGCGGCGGCGGATTGCCGAACAGATGCAGATCCACGCCGTTGGGCGAGACGATGATCTTGTTCGCGTCGATGCCGCGGGTGATCAGATCCTTGCGCAGCCCTTCGCAGATCACCGCCACCGCATCGGCCTGCCGCGCCGCGCGCGTCTCCAGCCGGCGGATCAGGCGATAGCGCAGAGACCCTTCCGTGCCCGTGCCGTTGCCGACCGCCGCATCCTCCCAGAAGGCGCGGATCTCATAGAGAAGCGGAATGCCGTGCCGCTTCGCCAGCGGCAGCGAGGCCAAAGCGGTCAGCACCGGCGAATGGGCGTGAAGATGATCCGGCTGCCATTCGCCGATCACTTCCTCGAGCCGCGAGCGCAGCGCGCCGATTTCCCGCCACTCACGCAAAGGCGAGCGCGCCGGCTCGGGCGGCACGGTGCGAAAGAAGGTGATGCCGTCAATTTCTTCGCGGGCCTGCTCGGTCGGGCCCTGGCGCGCGCTGGTCAGGCAGGCGACGGTCCAGCCGCGCGCGATCTGCGCCTTGATGATCGCCCGGGTGCGAAAGGCATAGCCGCTGTGCAGCGGCAGGCCATGGTCGAGAACGTGCAGGATCCTCATGGTCTCATGTCATGCCATGAAGGGCTTAACGGGCCGTTGAGGAGGTTTGTTGAATTTTCCGGCCAACCGCGAGCGCTCGTGCGCGCCCCGTTCGCCTAATCCGGATCATGTCCCGACTGATCTGGGGGAACCATAGCCTGATCCGCCTGTTCTTTCGATTGCCCACCGTAATTCCCGCAGGCTCGTAGCTGAGAAACCAGTCGTGCTCCGCTTGCCAACAGGAGCATGGCATGACCCACCACCCCCCACTTCGACGTTTCATGGCCAAGCTGGATTCGCGAGCGCGGCTCCACGACGATGAGCGCGAAGCCATCCTCGCCCTCCCCGGCCATCCGGTGCAGGTCCAGAGCAATCGCGATTTCGTCCGGCTGGGCGATCATACCACGCATGCCTGTCTGGTCGTCGAAGGGCTGGTCGGGCGCTTCGGCCAGAGTCGCCAGGGCCTGCGGCAGATCACCGCGGTGCACATTGCAGGTGACATGGCCGATCTTCATTCGGTGGTCGTCCCGGACGCCAAGGCGGCGCTTCAGGCGCTCGCCGTCACGACCATCCTGCGGGTGCCGCATGCGGCCTTGCTCGATGTCGCGGCCCGCTTCCCACGCCTCGGCCAGGCGTTCTGGCGCGAATGCGTGATCGACGGCGCGGTCATGTCGGAATGGGTGTTGAATGTCGGGCGCCGGACCGCTTTGGCCTCGATGGCGCATATTCTGTGCGAAATGGCATGCCGCTATCAGGGGTCGAATCCGCCGAGCGAAGGCGCGCAGGGCGACATGGACTATGATTTCGCGGCGACCCAGCAGCATCTGGGGGACATGCTCGGCCTCACGCCGGTGCATGTGAACCGCATCCTGATGGAGCTTCGCCGGCAGGAGGTCGTGACCTTCCGCAGCAAGCGCGTCACCATTCACGATTGGGCACGATTGGTCACCATCGGCGAGTTCGACCCCGATTATCTGCACCTGCCGTCGGGCAATGCGGACTGCCGGCCGGAGCGCGCCCTCAGCTTTGCGTGAAGGCCTCGGCAAAGCCGAGCGTCAGGACCGGGTGCCCCTGGCGATCCTCGATGTCGATCCGCTGCGACAGCACCAGCCTTCCTTCCAACATGTCGGCAGCCATGATGCCGCGCGCACTTTCGACGGCCCGTTCGCGGGCACTCGAATCGCTCGGCAGGTCGACCCCTTCCTCGTCGGGAACGTCGGCACCGGGCCCTCGCAGGTGAAAGAAATAGCGCATCGGGCGGTCCTTTACCGTTCCAACGCGTCAGGCCGGGCAAATGTCCGGCGCGCGCCTCGGCCGGGCTGAGCGCACTTAACGGGCCGTCAACCGCACCGCGCTATCACCGCTTTCTCACAGCGGCACGGCGGACGTCCTAACCCTCAATGATCGACATTCTCGCCCTCGCCATCAGCCACGGCCTGATTCTGCTCGGCCTGTGGCGCATGCTGTCCCGCGAGGATTTCAACGGCGATCTGCCGGAGGACACGCCCGATGCGTGATCTCGGCCTGATCGCCTTCCTGATGGCCGTCATGCTGCTCGGCATGAAGCGGCCGTTCGTCTTCGTGCTGGCCTTCGTCTATGTCGACCTCGTCCAGCCGCAGCGCCTGTCCTACCATCTGCTCAGCGCTTTCCCGATCTCGATGATGCTCGCGCCGCTGGCGATGGGCGCCTGGCTCTTGTTCGACGAGAAACGCTGGAGCCGGTTCAGCGGCCGGCAGGCGATGATCCTGTTGTTGCTCGTCTATGTCGGCCTCACCACCTTCAACGCGGACCTGCCCGTGGAGGCGCAGTTCAAATGGGAATGGGTGTGGAAGGTGCTGCTGTTCGCGGCCTTCCTGCCGCTTGCCATCTGGAATCGCCTCAGGATCGAGGCTTTGCTGCTGGTCGTCACCCTCTCGGTGGCGGCGGTGGCGATCACCGTCGGCATCAAGACCGCGATCGGCGGCGGCGGCTACGGCCAGGCGCTGGCTTTCGTCGACAACAATACCGGGCTCTTTGAGGGCTCGATCCTGTCCACCGCCGCGATCGGCATGATCCCGATCCTGCTCTGGTTCACCAAGCACGGCACCTTGTTCAAGCCGCACTGGCTGGTGAACGCCTTCGTCGGCTGCCTGATCCTGGCCTGCCTGCTCGTCCCGGTGGGCATGCAGGCGCGCACCGGCCTGGTCGCGATCGCTGCGCTCGCCGTCTTCATGCTGCGCTTCACCAAGCGCCGGCTGCTCTACATCGGCCTGATGGGCGTCGCCGGCCTCGCCGCGATCCCGATGCTGCCCTCCAGCTTTTCGGAGCGGATGAGCACGATCCAGGATTACAAGTCCGACGAATCCGCCTCGACCCGCCTGGCGATCTGGAAGTGGACGATCGATTATGCGGTCGAACATCCGTTCGGCGGCGGCTTCGAAGCCTATCGCCAGAACCGGCTGGAATACAGCCTGGCCGCCAATCCCGACGCCGGGCTGGCCGGCACCATGTCGGGCCAGAACAACGTCACCGATGCGGGCCGCGCCTATCACAGCTCCTATTTCGAGATGCTGGGCGAGCAGGGTTTCCCCGGCCTGTTCCTGTTCCTCCTCCTGCACGGCTACAGCCTGGTGCGGATGGAAGTGGTGCGACGGCGCTACAAGAATGCGCAAGGGGGCGATGCCTGGATCAGCCCATTGGCGACCGCATTGCAGACCGCGCACATGGTCTATCTGGTCGGCTCGCTTTTCGTCGGCATCGCCTTCATGCCCTTCATCTTCAACCTGATCGCGGCCGAGATCGGCATCGACACCCACATCCGCCGCCGCGCGAAGCTGGCCGCGGGGGAGCAGCAGGCGGCGAAGCCGGGGACGATCGGCAAGGCGCTGCCCGCCTGACGCCATACGTCACCCCGGCGAAGGCCGGGGCC
>JAFAEG010000074.1 GCA_023424095.1 Pseudomonadota bacterium
GGGGCCCAGACCGCGCGGCCGCGGGTGAGGATTGGGGCGGGCGGGGCCCCGCCCTTCGCCGGGGAGCGTTGGAGTGGAGCGATCACGGCCGTGCCATTCCCGCCGATCCGGGGCCATTCGGCGACGTTGTGCTGGCGCGCAAGGATGCGCCGGTCAGCTACCATCTGGCGGTGACGGTGGACGATGCGGCGCAGGGCGTGACCGATGTGGTACGCGGCGAGGATCTGTTCGCGGCGACGCATGTTCACCGGCTGCTGCAGGCGCTGCTCGGGCTGCCCACGCCCGCCTATCACCACCACGCGCTGATCGCCGGTCCGGACGGGGCGCGGCTGGCGAAGCGGCATGGCGCGGTGGGGCTGGCGCAATTGCGCGCGCAAGGGGCGGACCCGGCCGCAATCGTCGCGGCGCTGCGCGAGGGGCGCCTTCCCGCTGGCAATTTCGCCGCCGAAGCGTAGAGAGGCGGCATGCAGACGATCCTCATCATCATGGTCGTGCTGGCCGCCTTGGCCACGCTCTTCATCCTCATCCGCGGCATCGTCACCATGGCGAACGGCAAGGACATTTCGGGCGAGCGCAGCCAGGCGCTGATGCGCAAGCGCATCCTGTTCCAGGCCGTGACGATCGTGCTCGCGGTGCTGTTGCTGCTGGTGTTCGGCGGCAGCCGCTAAAGCGTGGTCCGACTCAACAAGATCTACACGCGCACGGGCGATTCCGGGGAGACCGGGCTGGTGGATGGCTCGCGCGTCTCGAAGGCGGATGCGCGGATGCAGGCGATCGGCGATGTCGACGAGGCGAACAGCTTCGTCGGCCTCGCTTTGCTGCGGGTCGAGGACGAGGCGATCCGCGCCAGCCTCGCGCGCATCCAGAATGAATTGTTCGATCTCGGCGCCGACATCGCCACGCCGGGCGAGGATTTCACCCCCGGCGAAATGACGCTCCGCATCGTGCAGGACCAGATCGACCGGCTGGAGCGCGAGATCGATGCGATGAACGAGCGGTTGGAGCCGCTCAGGAGCTTCATCCTGCCGGGCGGCGGCGCCGGCTCGGCGGAGCTGCATCTCGCGCGATCGGTGGCGCGGCGGGCGGAGCGCAGCGCGGTGGCGGCCGAGGGGCTCAATCCGCTGGCTTTGACCTATCTCAATCGCGTGTCCGATCACCTCTTCGTCGCGGCGCGGCTCGCGGCCCTGGACAGTGGCGGCGATATTCTCTGGCAGCCGGGTGCAACCCGCGGCGGTTGACCGCGTTCCCTGTTCGTGCCAGCCAATGACGGCGGCGGCGAAGGGGGTGCGAGAAGCATGGCGACGCAGGCGAAGGCCCCCGATCCGGCGCTGATCGAGCGTTTCCGCGCGGTCCGCGCGCTGACCACCGACCTCGCCGCGCCGCTCTCCGATGCCGACGCGACGATCCAGCCGATGCCGGACGCGTCGCCGACGAAATGGCACCTGGCGCACACCAGCTGGTTCTTCGAAACCTTCGTGCTGCGCGACCATGTGCCCGGCCACCAGCCGCACGACCCGGCGTGGCATTATCTGTTCAATTCCTATTACGATGGCGAGGGCGAGCGGATCGCCCGTGACCGTCGCGGGATGCTGAGCCGGCCGTCGCTGGACGAGGTGCTGGCCTATCGCGCAGCGGTGGATGCGGCGGTGATCGCGGCGCTGCCGGGCTTGCCGACGGGAGCGCTCGAGCTGGTCGAACTCGGCCTCAATCACGAACAGCAGCATCAGGAATTGCTGCTGATGGACCTGACCAACGCTATGCACGCCAGCCCGCTGCGGCCGGCGGTGTGGCCGCGGGCCGCCGCGCAAGTGGCTGATCCGTGCGCGTTGGGTTGGGTCGAACAGCCGGGCGGGATCGTCGAGCTCGGCCATGGCGGCGCCGGCTTCGCCTTCGACTGCGAAGGGCCGCGGCATCGCCATTTCCTGCGGCCCTATGCGCTCGCCGACCAGCCGGTGACGAATGGCGAATGGCTGCAATTCATGGATTCGGGCGGCTATGCCGAGCCCGGCCATTGGCTGTCGGACGGTTGGGCCTGGGTGCGCGCCCATGACGTAGCGGCGCCACTTTACTGGGAGCAAAAGGACGGCGCGTGGCTTCGCTTCGGACTGGACGGGCTGCAGCTGGTCAATCCCAACGCGCCGGTCTGCCACATCAGCTTCTTCGAGGCGGACGCTTATGCGCGCTGGGCCGGGGGGCGCCTGCCGACCGAGGCGGAATGGGAAGCCGCGGCGGCGCCATATGACCCACTGGCCGGGCATCAGCTGGAATCCGCCGGCCCGGCGGCACCCCGTCCTACCCCTCCGGGCGAGGGCCTTCGCGACCTGTTCGGCAATGTCTGGGAATGGACGGCCAGCGCCTATCTGCCGCATCCCGGCTTCGCTCCGGCGGCGGGCGCGGTCGGCGAATATAATGGCAAGTTCATGAGCGGGCAGATGGTGCTGAAGGGCGGCTGCTGCGCCACCCCGCGCGGCCATGTGCGGGCCTGCTACCGCAATTTCTTCTATCCCCACCAGCGCTGGATGTATGCCGGCCTGCGGCTGGCGCGCGACGCATGAGTGAGGTCGATCCGGCGTTTCGGGCCGACGTGCTGGCGGGGCTGGCCGCGCCGATCCCGGCGATTCCGGCGCGCTGGTTCTATGACCTTCGCGGTTCGGAATTGTTCGAGCAGATCACGCAATTACCCGAATACTATCCGACCCGGACCGAGACCGCCTTGCTGGAGGCGCATTGCCGCGACGTGGCGGCGATCACGGGCATTGGCGATGCGGTGATCGAATTCGGCTCCGGTTCCTCCACCAAGACGCCGATCCTGCTCGAGGCGATCAGGCCCTCCGCCTACGTGCCGATCGATATCAGCGGCGACTTCCTGCGCTCGTCGGCAGCGGCGTTGCAGGCGCGCTTTCCCGCTTTGCCGATCCATCCGGTCGAGGCCGATTTCATGCGGCCGATCGAGCTTCCCGAGGCGGTGCGGGGCAAGCCGAAGCTCGGTTTCTTTCCCGGCTCGACGATCGGCAACATGGTGCCGCGCACGGCGGTCGATCTCCTGCGGGCGATGAAGGACACTTTGGGCGCGGGGGCCTGGCTGCTGATCGGGATGGACCGGATCAAGGACCCGGATGTGCTGGTCGCGGCCTATGACGATGCGCAGGGGGTGACGGCGGCGTTCAACCTGAACCTGCTCCATCGGATCAATGCCGAACTGGACGCTGACATCGACGTTGCGGCGTGGCGGCATCGGGCAATCTGGAACGACGCGCGGGCGCGGATCGAGATGCATCTGGAGGCGGTGCGCGACAATGACTTCACCGTCGCCGGGCAGCGTTTCGCCTTCCGGGCGGGCGAGACGATCCACACCGAGAACAGCCACAAATATGGCGAGCGCGACGCCCGCCTGCTGCTGCTCGCCGCCGGCTGGGGCGTAAGCCGGCAATGGACCGACCCTGACGACCGCTTCGCGATTCTGCTGGCGGTGGCGGAAGCCGAACGGTTCGCGCCTTAGGGTAGAAAAGAAGGGTTTTGGCTCCGCTTCGCTTCGCAAGCCGCAAAGACGCTAAGGAAATTCGCGCGAAGCGCCTCTATCCTGTTGGATCGGCAGGATATTATGGGCGCTCCGCGCCGGACTCCCTTTGCGGCTTCTTTTCTTCGCGGCTTGCTGAGCACAGCGAAGCCCAAAAACCTTCTTACCGAACCTCCACCCGCCAGGTGGTGAGCATTTCGCGCGAGCCGCGGCATTCGCTCATTTCGGTCTGCTGGATCAGGCGGAACGCCTGGCCGTCCCAGGCATAGCTGGCCGCGACGCCGCAATCGCCGATGCCGCGACCCTTGGCATATTCGCTGATGGTCAGCGTCGCTTCGTCAAATTCGGCATTGGTGACCGAATAGCCTTTCGGATCGGGCTCGCCCTCCATCGGTTCGCGCCAGACGTCGAAGCGGGCCGGCTCGATGCGGATGTTGCGGCCGTCCTGCCAGGCGATCAGCGGGATCGCATTGTAATTATAGGCGCCGGCGCCGCACGCCATCATGATCAGCGTGCTGCCATTGCCCAGGGCGTGGACGGGCGCTTCCTCCGCGGCCACCGCGCCGACCTCCTCGACCGTGCAGCCCATTTCGCGACGCGCCTGCATCATTCGGGCGGCGGAGATGGCGAGCGGCCGGTCGCTGGTGCGCGGCGCGGCCTGCACGACCGGCAAAGAGGGCGGATTCGGCACGGAACCGGCGGGGCGGCGGCCCCGGCGGATCACTGCCGTCGGCGTGCCGAGCCGGCCCTGCCTTTCGTCCATATAGACCAAGGCTTCCCACAGGCCGTCGAGCGCGATCTCGGTCACGACCGCACCGTTGGCATCCTGCACGGTCAAGGTGCCGCCATAGAGCGCGTTGAAGAAGGCGTTGCGATCCTCGGGCTCGACCCGCCATTCGCCGTCTTCTCCGGCCGTCAGACGCGCCGCAAGCTGGGATTCTCCGACCACGATCCGCGCCGGCGTGCCGCCTTCGAAATCGCCCAGGTGCATGACCAGCGGCGCGTTCGCCCCGCCTTCGCGCTGCAGGCTCAGAGCGCCGAACCGCTCCCACGGATCGCGCCGCGTCGCTTCGGCGGGCGTACCCGCCACGCGCGACGCTTCCTCCTGCTCCTCCGCACTCAGGTCCGGGACCAGAGACGTCGCCTCACAGCGCAGGGTGTTGTCGCAGGTGACGACCCAATCCTTGAAATTGTGAATCTCGGAGGGGAGCGGGTCGGCCGCGGCGGAGACCTGCGCTGAGGCGAGCAGCAGGAGCGATGAGACGAGAGCCATGAGCGAGGCGTAACGCAGCCGCCCGACTTGCACCAGTGCCGCGACGCCGTGCCGATTGCCCTTGGCAAAGGCCCCGGCTACATCCCGCGCTCCACCGCGAATTCGGGATCCATCGATGGCCGCCGGCATCCTTCAAGTCATCTATTTCGCGCTGAGCGTGCTCATCATCCTGATCATCATTCAGGCGATCCTGAGCTGGCTGGTCGTGTTCAACGTCGTGCCGCGTTACGGCGCGATGGCCAATTTCATCGACGCCATCAATCGCATGGCGGAGCCGATCTATCGGCCGATCCGCAAGGTGATGCCCGATTTCGGCGGGATCGATTTCTCGCCTTTGGTGGTGCTGCTGATCATTCAGGTGCTGCGCATCCTGATCAGCAACGCGCTCGCCGGCATGCCGATGTAAGCGGCGATGAGCGCTCAGATCATCGACGGTAAGGCGTTTGCGGCCGCCCTGCGCGCGCGCATCGCCACGCACGTGCCGGCCTTCCGTGCCGCGACCGGGCGCGCGCCCGGCCTGGCCGTGGTGCTGGTCGGCGAGGATCCCGCGAGCCAGGTCTATGTCCGCAGCAAGGGCAAGGCGACGCGCGAAGCCGGGATGGAGAGTTTCGAGCATCGCCCGCCCGCCGACATCTCGCAGGCGGACCTGCTGGCGCTGATCGCCGAGCTGAACGCTGATCCGGCCGTCGACGGCATTCTCGTGCAATTGCCCTTGCCCAAGCATCTCGACGAGGAGGCGGTGATCGCCGCGATCGATCCGGCCAAGGATGTCGACGGCTTCAACGCGATCAATGTCGGCCGGCTCGCGGTCGGCGCGGACGGCATGGTGCCCTGCACGCCCTTGGGCTGCCTGGCGCTGCTGAAGGATCGACTGGGGAGTCTCAGCGGCCTGAACGCGGTGGTGATCGGCCGCTCCAACATCGTCGGCAAGCCGATGGCGCAATTGCTGCTGAAGGAAAGCGCCACGGTGACGGTCGCGCACAGCCGCACCCGCGACCTCGAGGATATCGTCCGCCGCGCCGACATCGTCGTCGCCGCGGTCGGCCGGGCGGACATGATCAAGGGCGACTGGCTGAAGCCGGGCGCGACCGTGATCGATGTCGGCATCAACCGGGTCGCGTTGGACGACGGCAAGAGCCGGCTCACCGGCGACGTGGATTTCGCCAGTGCCTCCGAAGTCGCGGGCGCGATCACCCCGGTGCCGGGCGGGGTCGGGCCGATGACCATCGCCATGCTGTTGCGCAACACTCTGGTCGCGGCGCATGTCCGTGCCGGCCTGACCCCGCCGGAGGGCCTGTGACCGACCTGTTCGTCTCCGCCTTCGTCACCTTCTTCGTGGTGATCGATCCGCCGGGCTGCGCGCCGATCTTCGCCAGCCTGACGACGGACGCCAGCGCGGCGCAGCGGCGGGCAATGGCGATCCGCTCGGTGCTGATCGCCTCGGCCATCCTGATCTTTTTCGCTTTGCTCGGCGAAGCCTTGCTCGGCGCGCTGCACATCTCGCTGGACAGCTTCCGCATTGCCGGCGGGCTGATGCTGTTCCTGATCGCGCTCGAAATGGTGTTCGAGAAGCGCCAGGAGCGCCGCTCGAACCGCGCCGAGGAAGTGAAGCGCGAGGGCGAGGCGGAGGATGTCAGCGTCTTCCCGATGGCGATGCCGATGATCGCCGGGCCGGGCTCGATCGCTTCGGTGATGCTGCTGGTGTCGCGCGGCGAGGGCTGGGCGAGCCAGGCGGTGGTGCTCGGCGCGCTGGCGGCCAACCTCGTGCTGGTGCTGCTCGCTCTGCTCGCGGCCGGGCCGATCATGCGGCTGGTCGGCAAGCGGATCGAGGGGATGGTGACGCGGCTCTTGGGCGTGATCCTCGCGGCGCTCGCGGTGCAGTTCGTGACCGACGGGGTGCGCGCCGCTTTGGGCGTGACCGCCGGGGCCTGATTTCCCTGCTCCGTCTTGCCTGAGCTTGTCGAAGGCCTGACCTGCCTTTGTCTCCGCGGAAGGGAGAAAGGCAGCCCTTCGACACGCTCAGGGAGGGCGGTTTAGGGGGCGAGCCTAGCGCTTCACCCGCCACATCTTGAACGGCGAATTGTCGGGCAGCGCCACCGCCTCGAGCCACGCCGGCACCTTGTTCTCGCTCAGCTGCGCGTAGAAGCCGTCCTTCGCCGCCGAGCGGTAGATGGTGGATTCCGACATGTTCGGGCAGATCAGCACATAATCGACGTGCCGCCGGTCGATCATCTCCTTGGCCTCGTCCGGCGTGCCGCGGAACGAGCGCATCACGTCCAGGATCGCTTCCGAATTGCGATGATAAGGCCCGGCGATGGCATCGTGATGGGTCAGCGTCACCAGCCGCGGGCCCAGATCGACGAAGGTCAGCACCAGGCCCTTGGGCTGCTGCGCGACCGGATGCAGGAAGCCGGGCTGCGGACAGCGCCAATTGGCGTTGTTGATCGCCTGCTGCGCCTCGTTGGGCGGGCCTTCATCGTCCCACCAGCCCCAGGCCTCGGTCACGATCGCGCCGGAGACGAGCAGGAAGCTGGCGACCACGCCGAACACGCGGACCAGCATCAGCCGCTGGCTCTGGAACCACAGGATCAGCACCCAGCCGAGCGCCGCAGCACCGGGGACTGCGAGCAATTGCGAAGCCGCTGCGGCGCGGGTCTGCCAGGCGAGCAAGGCGGTGGCGATCAGGGCGAGCGCGCCGATCGCGGCCCAGCGCGGCCAGACGTCGCCGTCGCGGCGGGTGCGGATGATCATCACGACATAGCCGATCAGCCCGATCACCGGGATGGTGCCGATCGCCAGCGTCGTGCCCATGCCGTGCCGCCAGACCGGCATCGCCTCGCGCACATTGCTGAGCCAATATTCGTCGAGCTGTGCCGGCACCCGCTCGAGCCGGCCGAGGCAGTCGGGCCACAGCCCGGCATACATGCCCGCCAGCAGCAGGCCGCCGGCCAAAGCGGCGCCGAGGCGGGCCCAGGGCGAGGACAGCTTCACCCAGGCGAGCGCCACCGCGATCGCGCCGGCCGCGAGCACGACCGACAGCCAGACCGGCGACAGCGCGTCGCACATCGGCTGGGCATTATCGATGGAGCCGAAGATCAGATAGCCCAATGACGCGGTCGCCGCGAAGCTGATGCCATAAGCGGCGAGGCGGCGGCCCTGCGCCGCATCCTTCACCCACAGCAAGGCGACCGCCATGCCGGCGACGGCGATGTAGAGCAGCATCTCCAGCCCGATCGACAGCGACAGGCCGCTGGCGATGCCAAGCGTGAGGCCGCCGCGCGCTTTCTTCGGATCGGCCAGGCCGCAGATTGCGACGCCGAGCATCGCCAATTGCCAGCCATGATGATCGATCCGCGTCGGCGCGAACTGGGCAAGGGTGGTGCCGCCGCACAGGATCAGGGCCAGCGCCAGCCAGAAAGCGAAAGGCGAGAGCAGGCGGCGAGCGGTCAGCGCCATCGCGAACATCAGGATGATGAGCGGGATCATCGGCGCGATCGCCACCGCCCAGCGCTCCGCCGCCGGGCCATCCATGAAGAAGGTCAGGAACCACCAGATGCCGGCGATGGGCAGGTCGGGGATGCGCGACCAGTGAATGTTAAGGCCCTCCGGCGGGCTCAGCCGATACTGGCGCAGATCGTACCAGCCCTGCCCCTCCAGCATCCAGGCGCGGACCTGCATGATGCGTAAATTGTCGTCGGTGTCGCCGAGGCCGAAGCCCTGGATGCCGTTCCAGCGGTCCCAGACGAACCAGATCGCGGTGCCGAGCCAGAAGAGCAGCACCAGAGGCTTCCAGTTGCGCTGGAACAGTTCGGCGATGTTGGTCTGGTGGCCCCCGGTCATGCTGCCGCTCTATCCGGCTTTCCCTGCGGTTCAAACGTCATTGCGCGGGATGGATTGCTTCGCCGCGTCGCTCACCGCAATGACGGCGGGTAGGGAGGCTCGATGGTCGTCACATTGATCAATCGCGCGCGGCGGTCGGAGATCTTCTGGCAGATCGTGCGCTTCGGACTGGTCGGCGGCTTCGTCACCGCCCTGGGCGCGGCGGTCTATCTGGTCGCGGCTTATGCAGGCGTCCCGCCGCTCGCCGCCAATTTCCTGAACTATCTGGCAGCGATGGGGGCCGGCTTCGTGTTGCACTCGAAGGTGAGCTTCAAGGGGCATGGCAGCCGCGACCAGCCGGTGAAAAGGTCGGGGCGGTTCGTGATCGTCAGCCTCATCAGCCTCGCGCTGAACAGCCTGTTCGTCTGGGGAATGACGGGGCCGCTAGGCTGGCCGCTCTGGACCCCGGTCGTCACCATGATCTTCGTCGTGCCGATCGTGACCTTCACCCTGCAGAGGAAGTGGGTCTTTCGCTAGTTCGAGCGGCACCACCGGCGGCGCGACATGGCCAAGATGTGGGCGGCCATGCGCTTCGCCGGCAATGTCGGCGACGATGTAGAGCGGGCGACGCTTGGACTCGATGTACAGGCGCCCGAGATACTCGCCGATCATGCCGAGCACGAACATCTGCACGGCGCCCAGCACGACGACCACCAGCATGGTCGAGGTCCAGCCCTGGATGGTGTTGCCGGTGAAATAGCCGATCAGGATGTAGAGCATCAGCAGCACGCTCGCGAGCACCAGCCACAGGCCGATATGGCTGGCGAGGCGCAGCGGCGCGGTGGAAAAGCCGGTCACCGCGTCCAGCGCGAAGGCGATCATCTTGCGCAATGGGTATTTGGTGACGCCGGAGAAGCGCTCCTGCCGGTCATAAACGAACGGCACCTGCTTGAAGCCGACCCAGGAGACCATGCCGCGGATGAAGCGGGCCTGTTCGGGCAGGCTGAGGAAGGCGTCGAGCGCCCGCCGGCTCATCAGCCGGAAGTCGCCGGTGTCCAAGGGGATGTCGACGTCGGTGAGCTTGTCGAGCAGGCGGTAGAAGACCTTCGCCGTCGCTTTCTTGAAGGCGGTCTCGCCGGAGCGGCCGCGGCGGACGGCGTAGACGACGTCGGCCTGGGTCTCGTCCATCTGCGCCATCATGTCGCTGAGCAGTTCGGGCGGGTCCTGCAGGTCCGCGTCGATGATCAGGATGCGCTCGCCGGAGCAGAGGTCGAGCCCGGCAGTCAGCGCCAACTGGTGGCCGTGATTGCGCGACAGGTTGATGCAGACCAGGCGCGGATCCTGCGCGCTCAACGCCTGCATCATCGTCCAGCTGGCGTCGCGCGAGCCGTCGTTGATCAGCACGATTTCGTGGCTGTCGCCCACTGCCGCGCGCGCGGCCGCGCTCACCCGCCGGTGCAATTCGGCCAGGCAGGCTTCCTCATTGTAGCAGGGGATGACGACCGAAAGGGCGGGCCGATCCAAGGCAGAGCTCCGAAATCTAGGGCTGCGGCGCAGGCTCGCCACGATCGACCCTATAGAGGACGCTGGTCCCGTCGCGCCAGACTGCCGTCAGGCCAGCAGTGAGGCGCGGATCGTAATTGGGCGGATCGATCAGCCAGACATAGTCGTAGCCGTCGCGCGGGAATTCGGCGAGCGCCTGGTCGATCGTGTACCAGAACTGCCCGGAGCAGCGATTCTCGGTGACGATCTGATAGGGATCGCGGACGAACTTGCCGCCGGCGGGATAGTTGATGTCCAGCAATTGCGCGCCGGCCATCGTCCACTGATCGTTCGAAAAAGCGAGGTTTCGGACGGTGGCCATGGCCGGCAGATGGAACAGGCGGGACATCGCCCACGGCTCGCGACAGGGGCGGCCGACGAAGCTCACCACCGGCGCGCCGACCGGGATATGCTCCAGCGCGGCAAGCTCGCGGTCGTAGCGCTCGTCATAGAGGGTGAGGCTCACGGTCGTGCCGATGGTGCGCACCGTGAAGAAGGCTAGGCCGGCCATGGCGAGCAGGCGGGCAAGCTTCAGATGATCCTCGCGCACGCGGATGGCGATGATCGCGATCATGAAGATGTAGGGCGCCATGCGCATGTCGGCATAAGCCGAGCCGAACACCACGCGCGGCAGCAGCAGGAAGACGGCGAGCAGGAACAGCGTCGAGGCGAGCAGGTTGCGCGAGAAATTCAGCTTCCGGCTGACGGGCACCCACAGCAACAGGAAGATGACGATCACCAGGGAGACCTGGTCGAACTGCTCCCAGCGGTCGCGCAGCGCCATGCGCAGCCAGTCGAACTTGGCGTCCCAGTTGAACCAGTCGAACGTCTCGCCGCCGGCGTTGGAGCGCCACAGCATCATCAGCGCGAAGGGCAAGGCCAGAGCGAGGCAATGAAGGCCGGTGCGCCAGCCGGAGAGGAAGAATTTGCCACTCTGGTCGTAGCGTCGGACCAGCTCGGCCGAGAAAGCGAGCAGGCAGAGCGTGCCCCAGCCGAAAGCGTGGCAGACCCAGATCACGCAGGAAATCGGGATGAAGAGCGCGATGCGCAGCCCCCAGCGCTCCTGCCGCCCAAGCCGCAGCCAGAGCGCGAAGGCGAGCAAGGCAAGCGCCATGGCCAGCGCGAAATTGATGAAGCCGAACAGGAAGGGATAATTGAAGGCGAAGGGCAGAGCGAAGAGCGCGGTCGGCGGGACGCGGCCATGCACTTCGCGAGCGACCCAGAGCAGACCGGCGGCGGTGAGCATCGGAATGCTGATCGCCACCATCTTCACCACCGGCTCGACGCCGAAGATCGGGCCCAATGCCTGAACGATCAGGTCGACGCCGAGATTGCCGATGAGCGCCCAGTGGAAGACGTAATAGCGTTGCAGCTCGGGCGAATTGGCGAGGTCGAGCTGCACCCGGTAGCGGCCCATATGGCCGGGCAGATCGACGATCGGCGGCACGTCCGGCCAGAGCAAGGGGATGGCCGAGACGAGAACGAAG
Organism: Pseudomonadota bacterium; assembly: GCA_023424095.1. Taxonomy (GTDB): domain Bacteria; phylum Pseudomonadota; class Alphaproteobacteria; order Sphingomonadales; family Sphingomonadaceae; genus Allosphingosinicella. The sequence goes on from JAFAEG010000074.1 coordinate 11,639, forward strand.
GCGAGCACCGCCCAGCGATATTCCCACCATTGATAGGGATGGCGAGCGGCTTCCGCCGGGCCTTGCGCGATGCTCATGCGCGCGCTCCAGCCGCCGCGGCCAATATCTGTGTGCCCCTTTCCCGCATGGGCAGGCTCATAGCCAAAGCGGCGGCGCACGCAAACTTCTCGGCGGGGCGGGAATATCTGTTATCCTCGCCGCGATGCGCCGCCTGCTGCTGCCGCTCCTGCTTGCCCTGGCCGCTGTTCCGGCGGCGGCGCAGGACGTGCAGACGCCGGACGCCCAAATGCGGACCGTCCAGACCGATGCGCAGGCGCTCGCCGAGGACGCCGCCGAATATGCGCGCAATCATGACGTGCCGCAGGCTGAGGCGCTGCGCCGCTTGCGCGCCATGGCCCAAAGCGTCGCCGCCACCGACGTGCTGCGCCTGCAGTTCGAAGACCGGCTGTCTGGCATCGCGATCGAACATGCCCCCGAATTCCTGATCCGCGTGCGGCTGACCGGGTCGGCGCCGGTGGCGGCGCGGACGGTCATGGCGGGCGGCCTGCGCGTGCCGATCCTGTTCGAAACCGGCGCGGCGGCGACCCGCGCGCAAATCCTGGCGGCGATGGACCGGCATCGCGACGCGATCCGCGCAATCGTCGATCATGACGGCATGGGCTTTGACGCGCGGGCCGGAATGCTGGTGGTGCTGGCCGACCTCGGTGACCTGCGCGGCGAGCCGGCGGAGACGATCGCCGACCGGATCGCGGTGCTGACCGGCATGCCGGTGCAGATGCGCGTGCTGAACCGCCCGGCCGAAACGGAGAATGCCGGGATCAGCGGCCGGCTGGAGGGGACCAATCCGGGCGATACCCGGCGTTACCTGTGCACCACCGGCTTCGCCGTCACCGACGGCGTGCGGTCCGGGATCGTGACCGCCGCCCATTGTCCGGACGCGATGAGCTATCGCGATGCGGCGGGCGCCGAGGTGCCGCTGGATTATATCGGCGGCTGGGGCGCGCGCTTTCAGGACGTGCAGGTCCATGTCGGGCCGGAGCCGCAGCGGGCGGCGTTCCGTGCCAGCGAGGCCGTACGGCCGCAGCTTGGCCGGCGGCTGCGGGCGCGGACCCGGGCCGGGGAGACGGTCTGCCATCGCGGCGAATCGAGCGGCTATTCCTGCGCCGAAGTCGAGCTGACCGACTTCGCGCCGCCGGGCGATTTGTGCGGCGGGCCGTGCGACACGACCTGGGTGACCGTGGCGGGGCCAAGCTGCCGCGGCGGCGACAGCGGCGGGCCGGTGTTCGTCGGCACGACCGCCTTCGGCATCGTCAAGGGCGGCAATTACGCCTCGGACGGGCACTGCAATTTCTATTTCTACATGTCGACCGATTATCTGCCGCCCGGCTGGTCGCTGCTGCTCGAGGAACAAGCGCCCTCGGGCTAGCTCAGTCCGGGTCCGGCTCGCCTGGCTTGCGGCCGCGCGGGGTGCGGGGTTTCCAGACCACCTTGCGGCCTTTCGGCACGCGCCATTTGCCGGAGCCGGTGCGGATCATGTCGGCGCCGCAGCGGCTGCAGGTGGTGAAATACCAGCCCTTGTTCCAGGTCTCGTCCGGCGCGGGACGGTGGAAGCCGAGATCGCAGAGCAGGGCCATAAGCGTCGAATGATATCAGAAGCTTGCCCGCTCCGCGAGCCGGTCAGTCCTGTTGCGGGACGAGGGCGGCGAGCTTCTTCGGGGCGATCGCGCGGTAGCTTTCGGCGATCCAGCGTTCGAGCAGGTCCAGGTCGATCTCGTCCCCGGGGGCGAAGGCCGCGCTCACCCAGCCGGCGCGTCCCAGGCCGTAGCCAGTCGGTTCGGTCCAGTCGAAGATCAGGGCGAAATCCCGGCTGACCGGCAATTTGACCGAAAGGCTGAGCCGCTCCTCCTCGAGATTGAGGAAGACGAAGGTCTTGTTCCGCACCTTCAGCGCGATGTGCCCCCAGGGCTGGGCCTGCTCCGCGTCCGGCAGCGCCAGGCCGAAGCCGCGCAGGCGCTCGAAGGCGGCGGCGATGGCAGTCATGCCAGGAAGGTCGGGTTGGGAATGCTGTGCGACGCCTTGCTCAGCGCCTCGGCCCAACGGTCGGACAGATCGTCGAAATATTCGTCGCGCCGCTCGATCCGGCGGGTGAGGATCGGCCGTGAGCGGTCGGTCGGCATGACCATGATGTCGATCGGCCGGGCGACGCCGAGATTCGACGCCATCGCCGCGTCGAACGACAGGAAGCCGAATTTCAGCGCGTCGGCGAGCGGCATGTCGCGCTTCAATTCGCGGTCGAGGATCGGCCGGCCATATTTGGTCTCGCCGATCTGGAAGAAGGGCGTGTCCGCCTTGCACTGGATGAAATTGCCGGCGTCGTAGATCAGATAGAGTTCGGGCGGATCGTCGCCGACCCGGCCGCCGAGCAGGGTGCTTGCGCCGATCGGCACGTTCATGCCCTTCAGCGCCTGCGCGACATGCGCGGTGGCGATCTGCTTCGCGGCGCCGAGCAATTGCGCGGCGCGGAACATGGTCGGCACCTCGTCGAGCGTTCGGCGGCCATCCTCGTCCGTCGGATCCTCGACCGGCAGGCCTTCGCGCACGATGCTGATCGCGGTCTGGCTGACCGACAGATTGCCCGCGGTGCAGGCATAGATGCTGCGGTCCTCGCCTTCGGCGAGGAGGTGCATCTTCTTGAAGATCGAGAAATTGTCGACGCCCGCATTGGTGCGGGTGTCCGACATCAGGATCAGCCCTTCTTCGAGCAGCATCCCCAAACAATAGGTCATATGCTTCCCTTCTGGGTTATCCCGCTCGCGCGGGATCGGCACCGGCCCTCTCCCCACCCGGCCTCCCAAACAGCGTACCCTAGGTGGGAGGCCGGGTGGGGGAGAGGGCCGGTGCCGCCACTAGCAAACTATTGCTGGGGCTGCATCTGGCGCTGGCGGATCTTCTGGACCTCCACGCGGACGTCCAGGCGCTGCCGCCCGCCGCCCTCGACCGTGCCCGAAAACGGCGCGGCGTCGCGATAGTCGAGGCCGCAGGCGACGCGGACATAGGCGTCGTCGGCGCAGATGCCGTTGGTCGGATCGAAGGCGATCCAGCCGAGGTCCGGGCACCAGCCCTCCGCCCAGGCGTGGGTCGCCGGCTGCACGTTCAGGCCGTCGCGGCGGAACAGGTGGCCGGAAACGTAGCGCGCCGGAATGTTCAGGAAGCGGGCGACCGCGCAGAAGATGTGGGCATAATCCTGGCACACGCCATGGCCGGCCTCATAGGCCTCGCTCGCCGTCGTGCCGACCGCCGTCGCCTCGGTGTCGAAACGCATCCTGAGGTGCAGGCGCTCGACCAGGTGATGGAGCAGGTCGCGCGGATTCTTGTCGTGCCCCGCGAGCGCGTGAGCGAGGGTGACGAGCGAGCCATGCGCTTCGGTGAGCGGCGTGGTGCGCAGGAAGATCTGCTGCGGCAGGTCGTTCGGCAGGCCTTCGACGATGCCGGTGCGGTCCTCGGTCAGCACCCGGCCGGAGACATCGATGGTCAATGCCTCCACCGGGCGATCGACGTAGAGCATGTGGACGATGTTGCCATAGCCGTCGCGATGCTCGCGAAGCCGCGCGTCGCTGTCGACGTCGATGCGCCAGTCGAGCACATTCTGGCTGGCGAAGCTGGACGGGGTCAGCCGCAGCAATTGCACGTGCCGCGCCGCCGCATGCTCGTAGCGATAGGTGGTGGAATAGCGGACCGAGAGTTGCATCAGGGAAACCGGAACTGGGCGGCGATGGCGCGGCCGAGTTCGTCATTGTCGGCGATGAAGCGGACCAGCCATTCGTGCAGGCCGTGCTGGAAGACGTCGCCGATATCGGCGGTTTCCAGCATGGTCAGGCGCTGGCGGGCGATCCGATCGGCCTCGCCCTGGCGGCCGGTGCGGGCGCCGCATTCGGCGAGCAACTCGACCGTTTCGGCCGCGGCGAAATGCAGCGAACGCGGCATTTCGGCGCGCAGGATCAACAGGTCCGCGACCAGCCAGGGACGCAGCCCTTCCGGATAGAGCAGGCGGTAAGCGAGCCGGGCCGAAACGATGTGAAGGATGGTGTTCCACTGATCGCGGTCGAGCGTGCCGCCGACCGGCTCGTCCTCCGGCAGCAGCAGATAATATTTCACATCGAGCAGGCGGGCAGTGCTGTTGGCGCGCTCGATCATCTGGCCCAGTCGCACGAACCAGTAGGATTCGGTGCGCAGCATCCGCATCAAGGCTCCCTCGAAGCCGCGGGCCTCGGCCCGAAGCGCGTCGGTCATCGCCAAGGTCGCCTGCGTTCCGCCCGGGCTGGAGCGGTAGCGGACGGTGAGCCAGGCGCGGTTGATCGCTTCCCAGCCTTCGCGCGACAGTGCGTTGCGCGCGGCGCGGGCATTGTCGCGCGCGGCGGCGAGGCTGGAGCGGACCGAGCCCGGATTGGTTTCGCTGAGCGGGTGGTAGCGGCGCGCCGCGAAACCGCCGAGATTCTCGCCGGTCGCGGCGAAGCCCCTGGTGGCGCCGGCCACCGCCAGCGCGCTCTTCCAGGTGCGGTCGCTCTGGTTGCGCACGCCCAGCGAATCCAGCCGGATCGTCGCCTCGACCAGGCTGGCGGTGAATTCGGCCCGCTCCATGTAGCGGCCGATCCAATAGAGGTTGGCGGCGGTGCGGGAGAGCATCAGCCGGCCTCCCCGATGTCGGTCAGCACGAAGCTGTCCTTGGTGCCGCCGCCCTGACTGGAATTGACCACCAGCGAGCCCTTGCGAAGCGCCACCCGGGTCAGGCCGCCGGGCACCGTCACCACCTCGTTCCAGCGGCTGAGCACGAACGGCCGGAAATCGACGTGGCGCGGCGCGAGCCCGGCCTCGGTGAAGGTCGGCACGGTGGACAGCGCCAATGTCGGCTGGGCGATATAGCGTTCGGGCTCCGCGATCAGCGCCGCGCGGAAGGCCTCGATCTCCTTCTTCGTCGAGGTCGGCCCGACCAGCATGCCGTAGCCGCCGGAGCCATCGACCAGCTTCACGACCAGCTCGGGCAGATGCTCGAGCACATATTTCAGCGCCTTCGGTTCGCGGCAGCGCCAGGTCTTCACATTGGGAAGTTTTGCCTCTTCGCCCATATAGAAGCGGACGATCTCCGGCATGTAGGAATAGATCGCCTTGTCGTCGGCGATGCCGGTGCCCGGCGCGTTCACGATCGCGACGTTGCCGGCGAGATAGGCCGCGAGCAGGCCGGGCACGCCAAGCATCGATTCAGGATTGAAGACGAGCGGATCGAGGAAGGCGTCGTCGATCCGGCGATAGATGACGTCGACCCGGACGCGCCCTTCGGTGGTGCGCATCCACACCACGTCGTCATCCACCTCCAGGTCGCGGCCCTCGACCAGCTCGATGCCCATATTGTCGGCCAGGAAGGAGTGTTCGTAGAAAGCCGAATTGTAATGCCCTGGGGTCAGCAGCACGCAGCGCGGCTCCCAGGCGCCGTGCGGCGAGGCGGCGGCGAGCGTTTCGCGCAGCAATTCGGGGTAGGAATCGACCGGCGCGACCGGAAAGGTTTCGAACAATTCCGGGCAAAGGCGAAGCATCGCCTCGCGATTCTCCAGCATGTAGGAGACGCCGGACGGGGTGCGGGCATTGTCTTCCAGCACGCAGAAGTCGCCCGGCCCGGTGCGGACCATGTCGATCCCGCAAATGTGCGCATAGATTCCATGCGGCGGGCGGGCACCGGCGACGGGAATGCAATATTGTGGATTGCCGAGGATGATTTCGGGTGGGATCACGCCCTCATTGATGATCCGGCGCGCGCCATAGACGTCGTCGATGAAGGCATTGATCGCCCGTACGCGTTGCTCGAGCCCGACCGACAAAGCCGCCCATTCGGCGGCGGAAAAGATGCGCGGGACGATGTCGAACGGAATGATCCGTTCGGCCGCTTCCTCCTCGCCATAAACGGCGAAGGTGATGCCCATTTGCCGGAACGCCGCCTCCGCGGCCTGCTGGCGGCGCTCAAGCTCGGCGGTCGAGGTTTCCTTCAGCCATTCGGCGAGCGGTTCGAAGCCCGGACGGGCGCTGCTGCCATGTCCCCATAATTCGTCGAACGCGCTGCGCTTGGCCATCTCCCTGCCCATGCCTCAAAAATGGCGCATCCTCAACGCGTTCGGATCAGGTCGTTCGTCCGCGCCTGAACAATCGCGCGACAAAGCGCCGCAGGGCGAACAGCAACCAGATCATCAGCGCCAGCAAGGCCAGGGCGATCGCCGCTGCGGTCACGGGATAGGCCAGCGCGAGCGCAAGCAGACCGGCCGTCGCCACGTCCTCGCCGGTCGAGACGGCGACATTGCTGAACGGCTCGGGACTGGCATTGACCGCCAGCCGGGTCGCGGCCTTGGCGGCGTGGGTCATGAAGGCCGCGCCGCCGCCCATCAGGAAGACGAGGGCCTGGCCGACCGGCTCGCCCGGATCGATCACCGCCAGCGACAGCAGAGCGCCGCCGACCGGGCGCAGGAAGGTGTGCACCCCGTCCCAAAGCGAATCGACCAGCATGATCTTGTCGGCCAGGAATTCCGCGACCGCACCAACGCCGGCGACGCCCAGCACCCACGGATTGGCGAGGATTTCGAGGCCGGAAAGCTGGTCGGGCAGGGCGATCCAGCCCCAGCGCATCGCCAGCCCGACGATCAAAGCGGTGAGATAGAGCCGCCAGCCGGCCAGCAGGCTGGCACTCGCGGCCATGCCGATCACTTCTGCGCCCATCGTCCGACGCTCCTCATTCACACGCCGTTCAGCGGTCCGGCGCTTGCTATCCGCCTCTGTTCAGACACACTTCTCGCGCATTGGAAAGACCAACAGTCCTTGCGACACACGCTTGGCCTTCCCTAACGCCTCCGCTAAGAGCCGCTCCATGCTGAAAATGTCACGTCCGCTGCTTGCTCTCGCGCTCGGCGCCGCCCTCGTCCCGCTCGCTGGTTGCGCCGGCCCCGGCAATTCCACCTCGCGGGCCGATCTGCGCTATGTCGCGCGTGACGTGAACACACTCTACAATGCGGCCTACGACCGCATGCAGGGCGGCAATTACACCGTTGCCGCGGCCCTGTTCGACGAGGTCGAGCGCCAGCATCCTTATTCGATCTGGGCCCGCCGGGCGCAGCTGATGAGCGCTTTTTCTTATTATGCGATTCGCAACTACACCAAGTCGATCGAATCGGCCCGGCGCTTCCTGTCGATCCATCCGGGCAACCGCGCCGCGCCCTACGCCCATTATCTGATCGCGCTCAGCTATTACGAGCAGATCAGCGACATCACCCGCGATCAGGGCGTGAGCACGCAGGCGCTGAACGCGTTCGGCGAGCTGGTGCGGCGCTATCCGACCAGCGTCTATTCCGCCGACGCGCGGCTGAAGATCGATCTCGTCCGCGACCATCTCGCCGGCAAGGAGATGGAAGTCGGCCGTTTCTACCAGCGCCGCCGGCAATGGCTCGCCTCCGCCGTCCGCTTCCGCACCGTGATCGACACCTATCAGTCGACCACCCATGCGCCGGAAGCGCTGATGCGGCTGACCGAATCCTATCTCGCGCTCGGCATTCCGCAGGAAGCGCAGCGCGCGGCTGCCGTGCTCGGCGCCAATTACCCGTCCACCCGCTGGTATCGCCGGGCCTATGATCTGATGCAGGCCTATCCGACCATGCGTCCGCTCGGCCGCCCGGCGCAGGCCGGTGC
>JAFAEG010000107.1 GCA_023424095.1 Pseudomonadota bacterium
CCACCCGGCCGCCCATTCCAGGATATGCTGTTGGGTGGCCGGGTGGGGGTGCGGGCCGGTGCAGTCTCTAGAGGACGATTCTAGATCGCCGCCTTCAGCTGATCGACCAGGTCGGTCCGCTCCCAGCTGAACTGGTCGCCGTCCGGCTTGCGGCCGAAATGACCGTAAGCGGCCGTCGGCGAATAGATCGGCTTGTTGAGGCCGAGGTGGGTGCGGATGCCCTTCGGCGTCAGGCGCACGAGCGTCGGCAGCACCTGCTCGAGCTTCTCGGCCGACACGCCATTCTGCTCGGTGCCGTGCAGGTCGACATAGAGCGACAGCGGCTCGGCAACGCCGATCGCGTAGCTGAGCTGGATCGTGCAGCGCTTGGCGAGGCCCGCCGCGACGACATTCTTCGCCAGGTAGCGCGCCACGTAGGCGGCCGAACGATCGACCTTGGTCGGGTCCTTGCCCGAGAACGCGCCGCCGCCATGCGGGGCCGCGCCGCCATAGGTGTCGACGATGATCTTGCGGCCCGTGAGTCCGGCGTCGCCGTCCGGGCCGCCAATCTCGAAGCGGCCGGTCGGGTTGACGTAAATCTTGGTCTCGTCGGTGATGAAGCCGTCGGGCAGGACCGCGGTCATCACGCCGGTCACATAGTCGCGCAGCTCGCCATATTTGGCGGCATCCGAACCCTCGCGGCCATCGTCGCAATAGCCCGGCGCATGCTGGGTGGAGACGACCAGGGCGGTCGCCGCGACCGGCTCGCCATTCTCATAGCGTAGGGTCACCTGGCTCTTGGCGTCGGGCTCCAGATAGGGCGCCTTGCCGCTGTGCCGATCCTCGGCCAGCTGCTCCAGGATGCGGTGCGAATAATAAAGCGTGGCGGGCAGCAGGTCCGGCGTCTCGTCGGTCGCGTAACCGAACATGATGCCCTGATCGCCCGCGCCCTCGTCCTTGTTGCCGCTCTCGTCGACGCCCTGCGCGATATGCTCGGACTGGCCGTGGAGGTGGTTCTCGAACGTCGCGGTCGACCAGTGGAAGCCGTCCTGCTCATAGCCGATCTTGTGGACGACATTGCGGACCGCCGCCTCGATCTCGTCACGGACGCCCGGCGCCCAGCCATGCGTGTCGGGATAGGCGTCCAGATCGAACGCGCCCTTGCAGCGAATCTCGCCGCCGATCACGATCCGCTGCGTGGTGACGAGCGTCTCGCAGGCGACGCGCGCTTCCGGGTCCTTGCCGATGAACAGATCGACGACCGCGTCGGAAATCTGGTCGGCGACCTTGTCCGGATGACCTTCGGAAACCGACTCGGACGTGAAGATGTAATTGCTGCGCATTGCGGAAGCGTGCCTCTCGACAGAAAGGGAAGGAGGAAATTGCGGATATAAAGAAATCTTTATGTGCGCGGCTCGTTAGCCCGTGCGCGAGCGGATTTCAATCGTCCGGTGAAGAGGGAAGCGACGATCAGCAAGCCGGCGAAGACGAACGCCAGCCAGTTGCCGAATTGCGCGAACAGGGTCGGCGCCGCGGCCGGCGGCACCTGCGCGTCGATCGCGCCATATTCGTGCGACGGCACGGTCTCGGCCAGATTGCCGCGCGCGTCGATGATCCCCGACACACCGGTCGGGGTCGCGCGGAGCACCGGCAGGCCTTCCTCGATCGCGCGCAGCCGCGCCTGGGCGAAATGCTGGGGCGGCCCCCACCAGCCGAACCAGGCGTCGTTGCTGGGGTTGAAGATGAAGTCCGGCCGGTTGGCGCGGTCCACGACATGGCCGGAAAAGACGATCTCGTAGCAGATCTGCAGCCCCACGCGGCCGAAGCCCGCCAGGTCGATGCTCTGCGGCCCCGGCCCTTCCCAGAAATCGATGTCGCCCGGCACCACCCGCGCCAGCCCGATCGGCTCCAGCAGCGAGCGGAAGGGCAGATATTCGCCGAACGGCACCAGATGCGCCTTGTCGTAGCGGGCGACCAACTGGCCCTCATGGTTCACGACATGCACGCTGTTGCGCGCCCCGATCGCGCGCCGGCCGCCTTCGCGCTCGAGCTTGGTGCCGCCGGTCAGCAGCAGATCGCCGGGCCGGATCCAGCCGCCAATCTCCTCCGCCTCCCACGGCTCCTCATCGAGGAAATAGGGCACGCCATCCTCGGGCCAGAGCAGCAAAGTCGGTCCGCCCGCGAGCGTCCGGCCCGATTGTTCGAACCGCTCGAGCTGCGGGGCGTAGCCGACGCTATGCTTCACATCCTGGCTGATGTTCGGCTGCACCAGTCGCACCTTCGCGCCCGGCGGGCCGTCCGGCGCCGGCGTTGCCACGAAGGCGATCCCGACCAGCAGGAAGACGCCCACCGCCAGCACGCCGCCGCGCAGCCAGTCCCGCCGCGCCAGCAGATAGGCGACGCCGCTCCCCAAGGCCGCCAGCCCGCCCAGCGCATAGGTCCCGGCCAGGGCCGCGAACATCGCCGCCGGGGTCAGCAGCAGCGAGATGCCGAGCGGGTTCCACGGAAAGCCGGTCATCAACGTGCCGCGCAGGAATTCCGTCACCGTCCAGGCGGCGGCGAACAACAGAACCAGCCGCAAGCGGTCGCCGCCCGACCAGCGCCAGGCCAACCCCGCCGCCACCGCAGGCCAGACCGCCAGATAGAGGGACAGCACGACGACCCCGATCCAGCCGACCCAGGCCGGCATGTTCGCCTGATAGGTGAAGGCGGTCGCGATCCAGTTCAGGCCAAGCAAGAACTGGCCGAAGCCGAACCACCAGCCGCGCGCCAACGCGGTGCGCAGCCGCGGCGCCCGCTCCACCGCGAACAGCAGGAAGGCGACGCCAAGCAAAGTCAGCGGCCACAGATCGAGAGGAGCGAAGCCGCAGGCGCTGATGAGTCCTGCGGCCAGGCAAGCCAGAAGCCATTTCATATCGACGCAGCTATGAAGTGCCCGGCGAAAAGGCGCAATCCGCGCGCCTCAGCCGGTCGGGGGAGCAAGGCGCAGGGCGCGGGCGATGGCGCGGACATGGCGCAGGTCCGACCCGCAGCAGCCGCCGAAGATGTTGAGCCACGGCAGGCGCCGGGTCAGGCCGGCATAATCGGCCGCCAGCTCGTCCGGATCGCCGGCGTCCAGCTCGGGCGCCTCGTCCAGTTCGGCATGGCTGCAACGCGACGCGTTCGCTCGAACGCCCCGGATCCGCCGCGCCCAGGCCGTTGCCGGATCGAGCACGCCAGCGAAATGATCGGGGTGGGCGCAATTGACCATGAAATAGGCGGCATCGCCCCCGGTCGCCGCGTCCACCTCCGCAATCGCATCGCCGAGCGCCTGGCCATTGGGCAGCCGCCCGTCGGTCTCCACCGTGAACGACACCGCCGCCGGTAGCCCCACTGCCTGCGCCGCCCGTACCAGTCCGGTCGCTTCGCTCGCCTGATTGAAGGTGAGCGCAGTCACCATGTCCGCCGCGGTCCCGGCCAGCCAGCCGAGCTGCTGGGCAAAATATGCTTCCGCCTCGTCCGCCGCGATCACCCGCTCGGGACGATAGGCGTCGCCGCGCGGCCCGATCGGCGCATTGATGACGATCGGGCGACCCGCCCCCGCCGCCGCGCGCAGCGCCTCCGCGAAAGCGACCGCATCCAGATTCGCCTGCCTGAGCCCTGCCTCATCGGTGCCGAGTTCATCGACCCAATGGGTGTTCGCGCGCCAGGTGACCGTGTCGAGGACGAAGCCGGCATCCTGGTCGCGGGCCAGCGCCAGGAAGCCGCTGAAATAGTCGGTCAGCGCCGCCCGTCCGCCTTCCTGGGCAAGCAAGGTGTGCGCCGCGAAGGCCGGAATATCGATGCCGTGATTGAAGATCAGGTCGGATTCCAGACCGGCATCGGTCAGGAAGAAGTCGCCGCCCAGCTGCGGCAATCCGCTGCGCCATATGCTCATAGCATCCCCCTTCGCCGAGCGTAGACACGAGCGGTTCTGTTGACCAGAGCGCCCCGTCGCCGTTAGTCGCGGCAACGACCTTCAGGAGCCTTCCTTTGACCCAACCTACTATTGACGTGCTCGCCATCGGCAATGCGATCATCGACGTCATTGCCGACACCGACGAGGCCTTTCTCGCCGCGGAGGGCATGCGCCCCGGCTCCATGCGCCTGATCGACGCCGAGCGCGCGGTCGAGCTGTACGGCCGGATGAATCCGGGCCGCGAGATTTCCGGCGGTGCCGCGGCGAACACGCTGGCGGGCCTCGCCAGCCTGGGCGCGAACGTCGCCTTCGTCGGCCAGGTCGCCGACGATCAGCTCGGCAATATCTACCGCCATGATCTGACCGCCGCCGGCGTCAGCTTCGACACGCCGGCGCGCGAGGGCGAGCCGCCGACCGGCCGCTGCCTGATCCTGGTGACTCCGGACGGTCAGCGTACGATGAACACCCTGCTCGGCGCGTCGCATTATCTGCCCGCCGACGCGGCGTCCGACGAACTGGTCGCAAGCGCCAAGATCCTGCTGCTCGAAGGCTATCTGTGGGATCCGCCGGAGCCGCGCGCCGCGATGCGCACGGCGATCAAGGCCGCCCGCGCCGCCGGCCGCCGCATCGCCTTCGCCACCTGCGCCGATTTCTGCGTGCAGACGCACCGCAAGGATTTCCGCGCGCTCATCGACGACGGCCTGATCGACATCCTGTTCGCCAATGAGGAAGAAGCCGCGATCCTGGAAGACAGCGACGCAGCGAGCGCGATCGAGAGCCTCGCGCGCGACGTGCCTTTGCTGGTGATCACCAAGGGGCCGGACGGCGCCGTGGCGATCGACGAGAACGGCGACCGCTTCCAGGTCGATGCCCTGCCCGTCGAGCGTGTGGTCGATACCACCGGCGCCGGCGACGTCTTCGCCTCGGGCTTCCTTTACGGCCAGGTCAGCGGCCGTTCGGTCCACGATTCCCTGCGCATCGGCGCAATCGCCGCGGCGGAAGTGATTTCCCATTATGGCGCCCGGCCCGAAAAGAGCCTCGCCGACCTGGTGGCCGAACAGCTCTAGTCCGCTCCCCGGCGAAGGCCGGGGT
>JAFAEG010000108.1 GCA_023424095.1 Pseudomonadota bacterium
GGGGCACCTTAGCGCGGGGGGGGGGCGCCCCCCGCCGCAAGGCGCGCCTTTCTTTTTGTGTGAGTAAGCCCCCTCGCTGCGCCCCGCCGCTCCACCACTCTCCGAGCAATTTCGGAGAGGAATGAGAGAGCCGATTCCCCTTGGTTGCCCTGGCCAAGCGTCCGGTCCAGTTTGGTCGGCATGATCGACTATTTCGAGGGCACGTTTTCACCGGAACTGACCGCGGACCTGCTGCTGCTATCGAAGCAACTGCATCGCGGGCCGGTGGACGTCGCGCTCGTCCAGCGGGTCGTGCTGGCCGTCGGCCGGCAGCCGCTCGCGCGGTTCGGCCGGGTATCCGCCGCAACCGGCTATTATCTGCGCGATCACAGCCCTCGGACGCAAACGCGGCTATTGCGGGGCTTCTATTCCGCCTCTCTCGAGCCGGATGCTGGCGCGGTCATCCGCCGGCTCCCGGACATGAAGTATCTGTATCTGTCGCATCATTCGGGGTGGGCGAGGGAGGCAGCGCTCAAGGAGATTCGCGGACCGGCCGACAGTGCGTTCTGGATCGTGGCGCTCGCTTACCGCCTGAATGACTGGGTGCCGCAGGTCCAGGTCGCGGCCATCGACGCGTTTGAACGCACCATTCGCTTCACGCCGCCCGCCATCGCCGCAGAGGCCGTCATTCATCTGATCGGGCGGGCGAGGGAATGGCGGCGCTGGACGACCGGCGCGCGTGTCTTCCAGTCGTTCCAATGGCGTCCGGAGGTCATTGCCGCCGTCACCGCGCAAGTCGTCGCAAGCCCGACCGGACCGATGGTCCGCGTGCTGCGCGATTTGCTCAGGGCAAAGGCGATCGATGGCCACCTTCCCGAAATCGTGACGAGGGCGGTGCAGCCCGGCGTCCGCGCGGTCGCGTTGGACGTGCTGCTGCACGGACGGGCGAAGTGGGCGGATGGCCAGCAAAGGCGATGGGTCGACAGATCGATGGGTCGCTGGCGGAACGAGCCGCGCATTGTCGAGCGTTCCGTTGCACGGCCCGCACCGTTTGACGATCTGCTCGCGATCGGCGCCAAGGATCACAGCCCGCTGGTGCGCAAGGTCGCCGCCTCAGCCCTGATCGCGCATCCCGACCTGCCAGCCGATCCGGATGCCTGGGCGCGTATCTTCGCCGCGGACCCGAATGTTCGCGTCCGGCAGCGCGGTCAGTTCTTTATCGATCGCGAGGCCGGCTGATCGCCTCGGCCGGCCTTTATTTCCCGCGCTTCTTGCGGTGGCTGTCCAGGTCCAGCACCGGCGTCGCCTCGCCCTCGGGCATCAGGCCGAGCCGCCGGGCGACTTCCTGATAGGCTTCGGCCTCGCCGCCCAGATCGCGGCGGAAGCGGTCCTTGTCGAGCTTTTCGCCCGAGGCCATGTCCCACAGCCGGCAGCCGTCGGGGCTGATCTCGTCGGCCAGGATCACGCGGGCGAAGTCATTCTCCCACAGACGGCCGAATTCCAGCTTGAAGTCGACCAGCCGGATGCCGATCGCCGCGAACAGGCCGCAGAGGAAGTCGTTGATGCGGATCGCCATGTCGGCGATGTCGTTCATCTCTTCCTGGCTGGCCCAGCCGAAGCAGGCGATATGCTCGTCGGCGATCAACGGATCGCCCAGCGCATCGTCCTTCAGATAATATTCGATGATCGTGCGGGGCAGCTGCGTGCCTTCCTCGATGCCGAGGCGAGTCGAGATCGAGCCGGCCGCGACGTTGCGGACGACCACCTCGATCGGGATGATCTCGACCTGGCGGATCAATTGCTCGCGCATGTTCAGGCGACGGATGAAATGGGTCGGCACGCCGATCGTGCTGAGCAAGGTGAAGATATGCTCGCTGATCCGGTTGTTCAGCACGCCCTTGCCGTTGATCGTGCCCTTCTTCTGGGCATTGAACGCGGTCGCGTCGTCCTTGAAATATTGGATGAGCGTGCCCGGCTCAGGGCCTTCGTAAAGGATCTTGGCCTTGCCTTCGTAGACCTGGCGGCGGCGGGACATGGGTGGCTCCGAACGATGAGCGCGGGGCTATAGGAGGTCGGGGTTGGGAGGGCAACTCGGCGGCCCTAGGTCACCTTTCCCCGCACGGCATATTTCGGGTCACGCCACGTCTCGTCGCGCAGGATGCGGGCGAGGATGTCGACGGCGCGGACGATGTCCTCGGCGCCCAGATAGAGCGGGGTGATGCCGAAGCGCAGGACGTCGGGCGCGCGGAAGTCGCCGATCACATTCTGCGCGATCAGCGCCTGGCACAGCTCGAAGGCATGGTCGTGGCGGAAGGAGATGTGGCTGCCGCGTTTCTCGTGCCAGCGCGGGGTGATGCAGGGAAGCTGCGGGCAATGCGCCTCCATATTGGCATGGAAGATGTCGAACAATTCGATCGACTTCGACCAGAGCCGCTCCATCGTCACGCCTTCGAAGGCGTCGAGGCCGGCTTCCAGCGCTTCCAGCCCCAGGATCGGCGGGGTGCCGGCGAGGAAGCGGGCGATGCCGGGGGCGGGGGCGTAATCGTCGGTGAAGGCGAAGGGCGCGGCGTGGCCCATCCAGCCCTGCAGCGGTGAGCCGAGCCGTTCCTGCAGGCTTTCCGCGACATAGAGGAAGGCCGGGGCGCCGGGGCCGCCGTTCAGATATTTGTAGCCGCAGCCGACCGCGAGTTCGGCGCCGTCGTCATTGAGGTGCAAGGGCACCGCCCCGGCGCTGTGGCTCAGATCCCAGATCGTCAGCGCCCCCGCGGCCTTCGCCTGGGCGGTGAGCTCTGCCATGTCGAAGCGCTCGGCCGTCTTGTAATGGACGTGGGTGAGCAGCAGCACATTGGTGTCCGCGCCGATCTTTTTCTCGATCTTGCCGCGCGGGGCGATGTCGAGCGTCAGCCCCATCAGTTCCGCGACCCCGGCGGCGATGTGCAGATCGGTGTGGAAATTGCCGCTTTCGCTGAGGATGGTCTTGCGATCCGACAGCCGCGCGGCGGCGACCAGCAATTTGAACAGGTTCACGCTGGTCGAATCGGCGACGATCACTTCGTGCGGCTTGGCCCCGATCAGCGGCGCGAGCCGGGCGCCGACGCGGGCCGGGGCGTCGATCCAGCCATGCTCGTTCCAGCCCTTGATCAGCGATTTGCCCCATTGCCGCTCGACCAGATCGGCGACCTTGCCGGCCGAGGCGGCGGGCATGGCGCCCAGCGAATTGCCGTCGAGATAGATCATGCCGTCCGGCCGCGCGAAGCGGTCGCGAAAGCGGCGGAGCGGGTCGGCGGCGTCGGCGGCGCGGGCCTGGTCGAGGGTCAGTGCCATGAATGTTCCCCGGCGAAGGCCGGGGC
>JAFAEG010000130.1 GCA_023424095.1 Pseudomonadota bacterium
ACCCCGGCCTGCGCCGGGGAACAGGTTGTGGCAGCCTCTTTCAATTTCTCCCGCCGCCGCCCGACCAACGTCAGCTTAGCGCCCTCCGCTGCCAGCGCAGCGGCAATAGCCGCGCCGATGCCGGTGCCACCACCGGTCACCACCGCATGTCGTCCGCTCAGCCTCATGCCTTCAGCATCTCCTGCTCGCGCGCCAGATTGCGCGCCAGTTGCGCCATGCCGCCGAGATAAGGCGGCGGCACCCATTGCCCGCGATGGCCCTGCGCCGCCGCCGCGCGCAGCGTCCAGCTCGGGTCGATCAGATGCGGGCGGGCGAGGGCGACCAGATCGGCGCGGCCCGACGCCAGGATCGAGTTCACATGGTCGGGCTCGTAAATGTTGCCGACCGCCATCGTGGTCAGCCGGCCCTCATTGCGAATCTGGTCGGAGAATGGCGTCTGGAACATGCGCCCATAGATCGGCTGGCACTCGGCCCAGGTTTGCCCCGCCGACACGTCGATCAGATCCGCCCCCGCCTCGGCGAAGGCCTGTGCGATCCGCACCGCTTCATCCGGCGTCACGCCGAGATCGCCCATCCAGTCGTTCGCCGAAATGCGGACCGACATCGGCTTCTCCACCGGCCACGCGGCGCGCATCGCGGCGAACACCTCCAGCGGATAGCGCAGACGGTTCTCGAGCGAGCCGCCATATTGGTCGTCACGCTTGTTGGTCAGCGGCGTGATGAAACTGGACAGCAAATAGCCATGCGCCGCGTGCAGCTCGATCATGTCGAAGCCGCAGTCGATCGCGCGCCTCGTTGCCGCGACGAACTCCTCCCGCACCCGATCCATATCCCCACGCGTCATCGGCTTCGGCACCTGATTGTCCGGGCCCCACGCCACGTCCGACGCCGCCATGATCGGCCAATTGCCGGCATCCAGCGGCACGTCATAGCCCTCCCAGCCGACCTTGGTTGAGCCCTTCGGCCCCGAATGGCCGAGTTGCAGGCAGAAGCGGGCAGGGGTGTTTGCGTGGACGAAGGCCACGATCCGCGACCAGGCCGCGGCCTGTTCGTCGCTGTAGAGGCCGGGGCAGCCCGGCGTGATCCGCCCCTCCGCCGACACGCAGGTCATTTCGGTATAGACCAGCCCCGCGCCGCCCTGCGCCCGCGCGCCATAATGGACGAGGTGAAAGTCCTGCGGCTCGCCGTCCACGGCCGAATAGGTCGCCATCGGCGAGACGACGATGCGGTTGGCGAGGTCCATGCCGCGCAGCTTGAACGGCGCGAACATCGGGGGCGCGGGCTCGTTCACCGCGCGGCCCTGCGCCTTGCCCTGGAACCAGCGCTCGACGCCTTCGAGCCATTCCGCGTCCCGCAGCCGCAGATTTTCGTGGCTCACCCGCTGGCTCCGCGTCAGCAGCGAATAAGCGAACTGGATCGGCTCGAAATGCAGATAGCGGTCCAACGTCTCGAACCATTCGGTCGAGTTGCGCGCGCTGTTTTGCAGCTTCAGCACCTCGACCTGCCGCTCCTCGCGATATTCGGCGAGCGCGTCGTCTCGGCTCAGCCCCGGCCGGTTCAGCACCTCGGCCAGCTTGATCGCATCTTCCAGCGCCAACTTGGTCCCCGATCCGATCGAGAAATGCGCGGTGTGCGCCGCGTCGCCGAGCAGGATGAGGTTCCGATAATGCCAGCGCTCGCAGATGATCCGCGGGAAGCGCAACCAGGCGTCCGGCCCCTTCAAATGCGCCGCGTTGGACATCAACGCATTGCCGTCGAGATATTTGGCGAAGATGCCTTCGCACAAGGCAATGGCTTCCGGCTGTTCCATCCGGTCGAGGCCCAATGCGGCCCAGGTTTCCGGCTCCATCTCGACGATGAAGGTCGATCGATTGTCGTCGAACCGGTAAGCGTGCGCCCACACCCAGCCTTCCGGCAATTGCTCGAAGGCGAAGGTGAAGGCGTCGAACACCTTGTGGGTGCCGAACCAGAAGAATTTGTTCTTCCGGATCTGGATATCGACGCCGAACTGCTCGGCATGCGCCGTCCGGATGCGGCTGTTCGCGCCATCGGCGGCGATCACCAGATCGTAGGCCGCCCAATCGTCCAGGTCGGCGCTCGCCTCATGCTCGAAATGCAGGACCACGCCGAGCTCCCGCGCCCGCTCCTGCAGGATGTTCAGCAGCCGTTTGCGGCCGATGCCGATGAAGCCATGCCCGGAGGAGCGGATCGTCTCGCCATGGATATGGACGTCGATATCGTCCCAATGGGCGAATTCGTCGCGGATCGTCGCGCCGCTGACGGGATCGTTCGCGAGCAGATTCTCGACCGTCTGGTCGGAGAAGACCACGCCCCAGCCAAAGGTATCGTCCGGCCGATTGCGCTCGAACAGATGAACCTCATGCGCGGGATCGCGCAGCTTCATCGAAATGGCGAAGTAAAGCCCGGCCGGTCCCCCGCCGAGGCAAGCGATCCGCATAGGGCCTCCTCGCTCAATCGCTAGAGAAGGCGGGGGCGGGCGGCAAGGATGACTCGCGGCGCTTTCACGGCGATAGGTCGGGGCGATGGCGAAGCGATCCCACCAGCCCGGCCCGTGGAGCGCCATCACCAGCGCCGGCCGGCTCGTGCTGATCCTGGTGCTGATCCCGTTCCTGCTGCCCTTTCATTTCGCCAGCCGCGGAAAGCCGCCGCCCTCGCCGGTGGCGCGCATGGCGCTTCAATGGGCGACGCGCCTGCTGCGGCTCAGGGTCGTCGTCGAGGGAGAACCAACCGAAGGCCCGGTGCTGTTCGTCGCCAATCACGTCTCTTGGGCGGACGCTCCGATCCTCGGCGGCCTGCTTCCGGTCTCGTTCGTTGCGAAGTCGGAGATCGCGGCCTGGCCGCTGATCGGCTGGCTCGCCCGCCGCGCCGGTACCGTATTCGTCGAGCGCCGCCGCGGCGCCGTCGCCGGCCAGCGCGACGCGCTAGCCGCCCGCCTGGCCGGAGGCGGTCAGGTCCTCCTGTTCGCCGAAGGCGTCAGCGCCGACGGCAGCGTCGTCCTGCCGTTCAAGCCCGCGCTCTTCGCCGCGGCGATGGCGGAAGACGTCCCCGTCCAGCCGGTCACCATCGTCTACGAGACAGTCGGCGACGCGCCCGTCACTGACGCCAATCGCCGCCGCATCGCCTGGGTCGGCGAAGCCGCGCTGCTGCCGCACCTGTGGTGGGTGCTGCGGCGGGGAGGGGCCGACGCCCGAATCACGATCCACCCGCCGGTCGAGCCCGCCGCCTTCGGCTCCCGCGCCGACCTTGCCAGCCATTGTCGCGACATCGTGGCCTCGGCCTTGCCGCCGACCAACTAGCCAGAACCGTTCATCCACAGAAACTTACGCGGTGCGGCTTGCCGCCGCCGCTTGGGGACGGCCAAGACGGTCCGGTGATCGCAAGCATCGACATCGGCCATAGTGACGACGGCACATCAGCACTCGTCGACCTGGAAGAGCTCCTCGCCACGCGCCTGCTGGTGCAGGGCAATTCCGGCTCCGGAAAGTCGCATCTGCTGCGCCGGATCCTCGAGGGGAGCGCCGGCCTCGTCCAGCAGATCGTGATCGACCCCGAAGGCGATTTCGTCTCGCTGGCCGAAGCGTTCAGCCATATCGCGGTGGAGGCGGCCGACCACAGCCTGCCCGAAATCGCCAGCATCGCCGCCCGCATTCGCGCCCATCGCGCCTCCGTCGTGCTCAACCTCGAGGGGCTGGAGATGGACGACCAGATGCGCTGCGTCGCGACCTTTCTCGGCGGCCTGTTCGATGCGCCGCGCGACCATTGGTATCCGGCCCTGGTGGTGGTCGACGAGGCGCAGGTCTTCGCCCCCGCCGCCGCCGGGGAGATCTCCGAAGACGCCAGGCGCGCGTCGCTTTCGGCAATGACGAACCTCATGTGCCGCGGCCGCAAGCGCGGGCTGGCCGGGATCATCGCCACCCAGCGGCTGGCCAAGCTCGCCAAGAATGTCGCGGCCGAGGCCTCCAACTTCCTGATGGGCCGCACCTTCCTCGACATCGACATGGCCCGCGCCGCCGACCTGCTCGGCATGGAGCGCCGCCAGGCGGAGACGATCCGCGATCTGGCGCGCGGCGAGTTCCTGGCGCTTGGCCCCGCCATCGCCCGCCGCCCGGTGCGCGTGCGCGTCGGCACGGTGCAGACCGGGTCGCGCGCCGTCAGCCCCAAGCTGACGCCGCTGCCGCAGGCCAGCGACGGGCCGATCGCCGATCTGATCTTCGCGCCGATCGAGGAGGCCGCGCCGCCGCCGCCGCCGGTCGCCCGCCCCACCAGCGAGGATCTGATCCGCGCCATCGCCACGCCGGCTTCGGTCCCCGATCTGCCGACGCTCAGCGACGAGGAACGCGAGGCGGCGCTGACCGAGGTTTTCGCCGAACTCGCCGCGGCGGATGACGGCCGGGACGCCGCCGGCCTCTATCAGGATTTCCAGCTGCGCTGCCGGATGCGCGGGATCGCCGATCCCACGCCGCTGAAGGATTTTCGCCGCCGCTACGCCTTGCAGCGGGCCGGCATCGATGATGCGGCGGAATGGGAAGAGGCGATCGCCTTGGCCCAGTCGCTGCCGGAGGAAATGCTCGCGCCCTTCCTCGCCATCGCCCGGGCCGCGCGCGAGGGCCAGGCCTCGCCGACCGACGATGAACTGGCGCGGCTCTACGGCACGCAGTCGGCCGGTCGCGCCCGGCGGATGCTGACCTTCATCGAGGAAAGCGGCCTGATCGTGATTCGCACTGATCTTGCCGGCAAACGCTCGATCGCGTTGCCCCACCTCGGCTGGACCACGGCCGGCTCCCTCGCCGACCCGAGCCGCCCGCCGCGCCTGGCGCGCATCGACGCACGCGAACAGAAGCGCGCCGCGGGGCGCTAGCGGCAAAAAATCAGCGTTTTTTGGGAGGTGGCGCACCCAAGAGGATTCGAACCTCTGACCTCTGCCTTCGGAGGGCAGCGCTCTATCCAGCTGAGCTATGGGTGCATGTTCGCCGAAGCGGAAGCGGCTCCTAGCAAGGAAGCGGGCAGGGGGCCAGTCCTGAAAGTGTCAGCGCGTCGCGGCCTGCGGCGGAATGACGATGGGCTGAAACTGGCCGAGGCCGCACACCGCCGATCGGTCGCTGTTCGCGGTCGAAAGCACGATCGTGTCGGTGCTGCACAGGCGGGGCAAAGCGGTGCGATAGGTGATGCGCGGGCCGTTCATCAGCGCCGGACAGGCGAAGGGCAGGCGGTTTCGAAGCAGGCTGCCATCGTCCATCGTGAAATCCACCGTGCGGGCGTCGCGCACGACATGGCCGCGGATCCGCGCCTGATCGACGCAGGAGACGGGTGGCCCGGACGGCGTGCCGGCCGACAGCGCCCAGGCGTCGGCGCGACCGATCTCCTGCTGGCCGTCCAGCTCATCGGTGCAGGCGGCGGCCAGCGGGAGAAGGAGCAGGGCGGCGGTGAGGCGCTTCACACGGATACCTTTCGCTGGGCGCTGGGCGGAGAATCGCCCGGCGGCGGCGTCTTGGGCTTATAGCGGCAAAGGTGAGGGACGACACAGCGCCAGCATTCCGGCTTGCGCGCCTTGCAGACATAGCGGCCGTGCAGGATCAGCAGATGGTGGGCGATGTTGCGCCACGGTGCCGGCGTTTCCTTCTCCAGCCGCGCCTCGACCGCCTCGACCGTCTTGCCGGGCGCCAGACCGGTGCGGTTGCCGATCCGGAAGACGTGGGTGTCGACCGGAAAGGTCTCCGCCCCGAAGGCGACGTTCAGCACCACGTTGGCGGTCTTGCGGCCGACCCCGGGCAGAGCCTGCAGCGCGTCGCGATCGTTCGGGATCTGTCCCCCATGGTCGCGCACCAAAGCATCGGACAAGGCGATCACATTCTTCGCCTTGGTGTTGAACAGCCCGATCGTCTTGATGTGCTGCTTCAGCTGCTCCTCGCCGAGCGCCACCATCTTTGCGGGCGTGTCGGCGATCTTGAACAGCTCCCGCGTGGCGATGTTCACCCCCGCGTCGGTCGCCTGCGCCGACAGCACGACCGCGACCAGCAGGGTGTAATCATTGACCGATTCCAGCTCGGTCTTCGGCTCCGGCGTCCGCTCCCCCAGCAGCCGGTAGAACTCGGCGATGTCGGCCTTCTTCATGCCAAAGCCGCGCCGAGCCGTTCCAGTCCCGCCTCCAAATCCGCGGTGAGCCCGCCGAGGCCGATGCGGAAGCGATCCGCGCAGCCGAAGAAGCGGCCGGGGACGATTGCGGTGTCGTAGCGGTCGCGCAACATGGCGTGCAGCACGTCCACATCGCCGTCGACCAGGCGCGGGAAAGCGGTGATGCCGCCGGGCTGGCTGACCCATTCCAGCTTCGGCTGATCGGCGACGAAGTCCGCAAACAAAGCGCGATTGTGCGCCAGCCGCTCGGCATTGCCGGCCGCGACCGCGTCCAGCCGCTCCAGCGCGATCAGGGCGAGCCGCTCGGTCGCATGGGCCTGCGCGACGCCGAACAATTCGTTCAGCCGCCACATCCGTTCGGCCAGCTCCGGTTCCGCGATGATCCAGCCGCAGCGCAGGCCGCTGAGGCCGTACACCTTGGTGAGGCTGCCGGTGCAGACGAAGGTGTCGGAGAGCAGAGCCGCGCTGCTCTGCGGCTCGCCGGCCGAATCGAGGAAAATCTCGTCGATCAGGACCCGCGCGCCGTGCCGCGCCGCCAGTTCGCCGAGCGCGCGCAGGGTCGCCTCGTCCGTGCGGTTGCTGGTCGGATTGTTGAGGTTGGTCAGCGCGATCAGCCGGGTCTGCGGCGTCAGCATCCGCTCGACGGCGTCCAGATCGATGCGGAAATCCGGCGCGACGCGGTCGAAATGCCGGACCTTGGCGCCGCAGAAGCGCGCCGCCGCGGTGATCGGCTCATAGCCCGGCCGTTCGATCAGTACTTCGTCGCCGGGGTCGATCAGAGCGGCGAGCGCCAGCATGTTCGCCATCGACGCGCCGTCGGCCATCACGATCCGCTCCGGCCCGACGCCGATCTTGCGCGCGATCGCCGCGCGCAACGGCGGGTAGCGGTAGCGGCTGGCGCCGTCGATCTCGAGGTCGGCCAGGCTGATCCCGAACCGGTCGAGGCGGACATGCGGCACTTCGCTGGAGCCGAGATTGTAGCGCAGCAGCGCCTGGTTCTTCGCCCAGTACATATATTCGGACTGGAGCATCCTCATGCGGCTTTCCGGTAGGCCCTGAACAGCAGGCAGGCCGGCACGCCCGCGAGCAGGATCGCGAAGCCGATCAGGCTGTTCACCGGGTTGATCCAGACCGTGCCGATCACCGTCACGACGCAGGCCAGCACGAAGAAGCCGGTCGTCCACGGATGGCCGGGCACCTTCACCCACGGCGTCTCCGTGTCGCGCCGACGAAGCACGAACAAAGCGATGCCGGTAGCTGCGAAGAAGATGAAATCGACCGACACGACATAGCTCAAAATCTGCCCGAAGGTGCCGGTCAGCGCGATCGCGATCGCCACCGCGCCCTGCAGCAGGATCGCCACGTAAGGCGCGCGCGTCCGCTTCCCGACCTTGGCGACGCCGCGGAAGAAGCTGCCATCTTCCGCCATCGCGAAATAGACGCGGGGGGAGGTCAGCATCCCCTGGCTGAGGAAGCCCAGCGCCGAGATGGCGATGGCCAGCCCGATGATGGTCGCGCCGCTCTCGCCCAGCGCCAGCCGCATCACGTCGCTCGCCGGTGTCGTCGTCGCCGCCAGTCCCGCCGGCCCAAGCACGATTACGGCGGTCAGCGCCACCAAAGCATAAAGCGTCACCACCCCGATGACCCCGAACAGCAATCCCCGCGCCAGGTCGCGGCGCGGATCGCGCATCTCGCCGGAGACGAAACTCGCCGTCTGCCAGCCGCCATAAGAGAACATCACCGGCGTCAGCGCCGCGGCCAGCGCCACGAGCAAGCCGGTCGAGCCGTCCATGGCCGGCGCCGGGGCAGGGGCCGCTGCGGCCGGGGCGAGCGCCAGCCCGCAGACGACCAGCAGCAGGATGCCGCCGATCTTCAGCACCATCAGCAGCGACTGCAACGTCCCGCCGGCCTTCACCCCCAGGCAGTTGATCGCGGTGAGCAGCAGCAGCACCGCCACCGCCAGCCAGGCCGGCTCGACCGCCGCACCGGTCACGGCGAGCACATAATTGGAAAAGACGATCGCCACCGCGGCCATCCCGCCGGACTGGATCACCAGCAGCAGCGCCCAGCCGTAGAGGAAGGCCGGCACCGGCCCGAAGGCGTCGCGCAGATAGGCATATTGCCCGCCCACCTCCGGCCGCCGCGCGGCAAGCTCGGCGTAAACGAAAGCACCGGCAATCGCGATCAGCCCGCCGAACAGCCAGACTCCGACGATCAGGCTCGGCGCCTGCACATGCGTCGCCACCACCGCCGGATTGACGAAGATGCCCGAACCGATGATCCCGCCCATCACCAGCATGGTGACGTCGAACGGCCCCAGCGCCCGCTTCAGCGCGGGCTGATGCTCGCTTTCGCTCACAGCCCCAGCACGTCGTTCATCGTGTACCGCCCCGCCGGTTTGCCATGCAGCCAGAGCGCCGCCTGCACCGCCCCGCGCGCGAAGATCGCGCGGCTTTCGGCGCGGTGGCCAAGCTCGATCCGCTCGCCTTCGCCGGCCAGCACGACCAGATGGTCGCCCGCCACCGATCCGCCCCGGAGCGACGCGAAACCGATCGCACCTTCCGCGCGTGGCTCGCCAATCCCGTCGCGGCCGCGTTCGCTATTGTTCGCGAGGTTGATCCCGCGTCCCGCCGCCGCCGCTTCGCCGAGCAGTAACGCCGTGCCCGACGGCGCATCCACCTTGTGACGATGATGCATCTCGGCGATTTCCACATCCCAGTCCGGCCCGAGCCGCGCCGCCGCTTCGCGCACCAGATGAGCGAGCAGATTGACGCCCAGCGACATGTTCGCGGCCTGCAGCACGGCTATGTCGGCGGCAGCGGCGTCGATCGCCGCATGCTCCGCCGCTCCCAGGCCGGTCGTCCCGACCACCAAGGGCACATTGCCGTCCCGCGCGGCCTCCAACACGGCAGGGAGCGCGTCCGGCGAGGAAAAATCGATCAGCACGTTCGCGCCGCAGGCCAAGGCTGCAAGGTCGCCGCCGCGCTCGGCCGTCGCGGTCAGCTGGGCATCGTCGCAGCCGACGAGTTCCGTCGCGATCGCCCGGCCCATCCGGCCGGCCGCGCCGACAATGCCGATGCCGATCACCTGTGCGAACCTCCCCTTAGCGACCGCCCTCCTGTCGCGGAAAGCGCGCGCCCACGCAACTGGGACGGGGGCGGAACGATGGCTCGCGGCGGGCGTTGGCGCGCCATCATCAGTGTTTGGAGTAATCAACATGGCCGAACGTGACCGTGAAACCGTTGTTGTGACGGACAGTGGGGGCGGCGGCGGTGGCGGCTTGATCCTCGCCATCGTCCTGGTCGTCGCCCTGATCGTCGGCGGCTTCCTGCTCTATCGCAGCGGCGCCCTCACCGGCGGCGACACCAAGATCGAGGTTCCCGACAAGATCGACGTGAACGTCAATCCGGGCACAAAGTAAGCGTTCTTTTCCGTCGCGGCCCCGGTTCAGGCCGGGGTCGCGACCAGTTTCAGCATCTGCCGCGCAATCTCACGCTCGCCCATGATGACATGGGCCGCGCCGTGTCGCCGGAGATGCTCGACCTCGTCATCGCTATGGGCGCGGGCGATCACTTCCAGCTTGGGCGCGAGCGTGCGGGCTTTCTCGGCGATCGCCCCGGCCTCATAGCCTTCCGGGATCGCGATCAGCAAAGCGGAGGCGCGGTCGATGCCGGCCTCGCGCAGCACCTGATCGTCCGTGGCGTTGCCGCGGATCACCGTCATTCCGGCCAGTTGCGCCTCCTCGGCGGTATCGGCCTGCTCCTCGACCACCACGAAGCCGCGATTTCCCGCGCGCAGGCCGGCGGCGATCAGCCGGCCGACCCGGCCATAGCCGATCAGGATCAGATGATCCTCGCGCTTCGCCTCCTTCTCCACCTCCATCGCGGCGGCGAATTGCGCGGGCGTCGACATCACCCTGATGCCCCGCTGCTGCCAGCCCGCCACGGCGCTGAAGATGAAGGGGTTGAGTAGGATCGACAGCAAGGCGCCGGCCAGGATCAGATCGCTGCCTTCCTGCGGCAGGATCGCAAGCTTGATCCCCAAGCTAGCGAGAATGAACGAGAATTCGCCGATCTGCGCGAGGCTGGCGGAGACCGTCAGAGCGGTCTGGTTGTTATGCCCGAACAGCCGAACGAGGGCATAAGCGGCGATCGACTTGCCGACCACGATGATCAGCACGGTGGCGAGCAACGGCAGCGGCTGCTCCACGATCACCGCCGGATCGAACAGCATCCCGACCGAAACGAAGAACAGCACTGCGAAGGCGTCGCGCAGCGGCAAAGTCTCCTCGGCCGCGCGGCGGCTCAATTGCGTCTCGCCCAGGATCATGCCGGCGAAGAAGGCGCCGAGCGCGAAAGAGACACCGAACACGAAGGCCGCGCCAAAGGCGACGCCCAATGCGATCGACAGCACCGCCAGCCGGAACAATTCGCGCGACCCGGTATGCACCACCCAGTGCAGCAGCCAGGGGATGAGCCGCCGGCCGAAAACCAGCATCAGGGCGATGAAGCCGGCCGCCTTCAGCCCCGTCTCCAGCAGGGCCCAGGCGATCGCGCCGCTGCCGCCGCCTTCCGCGCTCGCCATCGCCGCGGCGATGCCGGGCAGCATCACCAGCACCAGCACCATCGCCAGATCCTCGACGATCAGCCAGCCGACCGCGATGCGCCCGCGCTCGGTCTGTACCAGGCTCCGGCTTTCCAGTGCGCGCAGCAGCACGACGGTGCTGGCGCAGGACAGAGACAGGCCGAAGACGAAGGCGGCGAGCGGGTTCCAGCCGAGCGCCAGGCCGAGCGCCATACCGAGCAGGGTCGCCGCCGCGATTTGGGCGATCGCGCCTGGCAAGGCGATCCTGCGCACCGCCAGCAGGTCGCGCAGCGAGAAGTGAAGCCCGACCCCGAACATCAGCAAGATCACACCGATTTCAGCCAGTTCCGCGGCAAGGCTCGCATCCGCGACGAAGCCGGGGGTGTAGGGGCCGACGATCACGCCGGCGAGCAGATAGCCCGCAATCGGGGAGATGCGCAGCCGCTGGGCCAGCGCGCCCATCAGGAAGGCGATGACCAAAGCGATGACGATGGTGGCGATCAACGGCGTGTGATGCGGCATCCGAATTCCAGTTCAATCGGTCTTCGCCGGCTGTGCAAAGACCGGCGACCCATCGGTCATTGTGCGGTTGCGAAACTCAGCATGGCGACCCCGGCCAGAGCAGCCGCCGCCACGAGCACCGGCCCGTCAATCGCGGCTCGGGCGCTCTCGCCTACCTCCTCTTCGGGCAGCCGCACGAATACCGGCCTGACCTCGTCTTCCTCTCCGAGCAGGTCGATGGCCAGGTCCGGCCACTGCTTCAGATGGGCGGCGATCTCGTGCAGCTCTTCCGGCGTGACGTCCGGGTAGCGGTCGAGCAGCCATTGCGCGCGCTCGGCGCGGCGTTTCGGGTCCAGATCGAGCATAGGCTCCTCCAAGCGCTGATGATCGGACGCCGGGTCGGGCGTCCCGCCGAGGAGCGGTCGCGGCTCCTCAGGCCGTGGGCGAGGAGAGGCGGGGCGGCGCGCGCGACTGGAAGAAAGCGTGCGGGCGCGACTCCGGGGGCAGCGGGACGGCGTGGCGGTGGCGCTCGGCCGTTTGTGGGGGCGGGTCTGCGACCGCCGGAATTGCGGGCGCCAGCGCCTGGCTGCTCGCTCCGGCCGCGCTCGCCGTCGCCCCGTCAGGCCATTCCGTCTCGGCGCGGGGCCTGCTGCGGTCGCGGCGGGGGATGGTGGTGACTTCGCTGGTCGTCACGCTGAAGGCGGAGCCGGCGCTGCGCTGGAGCGCCGAACCGGTCGGGAGCATGGCGTGGGCCAGGATCGCGGCCAGCATCAGCCAAAACATCCCCAGCCGTGCGGCCGGCTGCCGCAGCGCTTGCTGGAGAGGAATGAGGCGTGCTGTCACTGCCTTTGCAGATGCCATCATCTCCGCGCATTTTCCACCCCGGACGGGACTGATTTCGCTAAGGAAAGCGGCATGAAGCCGATCCGCAACATCGTCATCCTTACCGGCGCCGGAGTCTCCGCCGAATCCGGCATCGCTACCTTCCGCGCCGCCGACGGCCTGTGGGAGGAGCATCGGGTCGAGGATGTCGCGACGCCCGAGGGCTTCGCCCGCGACCCGGATTTGGTGCAGCGTTTCTACGACGCCCGCCGCG
Source organism: Pseudomonadota bacterium (assembly GCA_023424095.1). Classification (GTDB taxonomy): domain Bacteria; phylum Pseudomonadota; class Alphaproteobacteria; order Sphingomonadales; family Sphingomonadaceae; genus Allosphingosinicella. The sequence goes on from JAFAEG010000130.1 coordinate 12,335, forward strand.
CGCGGCTGAAGGAGGTGGTGCCCAATCCCGCGCACGAGGCGCTGGCCCGGCTCGACGCGCAATGGTCCGGCGAACTCCTCATCGTCACCCAGAATGTCGACGATCTGCACGAGCGGGCCGGTGCGAAACGGCTGCTGCACATGCATGGCGAGCTGAACTCCGCCTGGTGCCTGTCCTGCGACAAGCGTTCACCCTGGACCGAGCCGCTCGGCGACGCGCCGCCATGCCCGCGCTGCGCCGTCTCCGGCCAGCTGCGCCCCGACATCGTCTGGTTCGGCGAGATGCCCTACGGCATGGCGAGCATCGACCGGGCGCTGATGCAGGCCGATCTGTTCGTGTCGATCGGCACTTCGGGGGCGGTCTATCCCGCCGCCGGCTATGTGCAGACCGCCCGCTATTGCGGCGCTCGCACGCTGGAGATCAATCTGAAGCCCAGCCAGGGCAGCGCCAGCTTTGACGAAACGCGCCTCGGCCGGGCAGGGGATCTCGTCCCGGCTTTGGTGGACGACCTGCTCAGCGCCTGACCAGCACCATATCCTCGCCGGTCTTCAGCCGGGCGATTTCGATCCCGAACTGCGCCGCGAACCAGCCGGCTGGCCGCCAGGGCGCGGGATATTCCGCCACGATCTCGCGCCCTTGCACGTCGCTGCTGCGAACCAATTCGAACGATGCGTCCGGCCTGACATTGTCGAGCCCGGCCCATTCCAGCCTTTGCTTCGCCCGCGTGACCGTGTCGCTGTCGCTGGTCACCGCTCGCGCCGGATCGGCCGCGGCGGCCTCCGCCAGCGCCTCCGAAGCAAAGCGAGGATGATTGTTCTGCAGCGTCATCGTGGCGATGTTCATCAGCACCACGATCGCCGCCAGGGTCGCGCCGCGCCGGGCCGGCATCCGTGCCAGCCACGCCCCGACCAGGATCGCGGCCGCCGTCGCGGTGGGCGTGAAGTAGCGCGGGTTCAGCACCAATTTGGTCGAGAGCAGTGCCACCAGCACGAACGACGCCGCGCCCATCGCGAGGATCGGCGCGAACCGCCGCCAGTCGAAGCCGCTGCCCCAAAGCGAGAGTGTCGCCGGGATCGCCAGCCAGAAGAGCAGGACGAACTCATTGTTGATCAGCAGCACCAGCAAGGGGTCGAGCGCCGGGTGGACCAGCAGATTGCCTTCCTCATTCGCCGCGCGATTCAGGTCGGAATCGTGATTGAAGGCCAGCCCGTAGCGATGCAGCGGATCGCCGGTCATTGCCCATTGGAACGCGGCTTCTCCAAGCAACACGAGCGCCGCGCCGCAGCCCGCCGCGAAGATCGCCCAGCGCGGGAAGGGCCGCCCCATCAGGAACAAGATGCCGAAGCCGGACAGAGCCAGCACCGCCGTCTCCCGGCACAGCATCGCCATGCCGAGCGCCACGCCGGCAAGCACGCAGCGCGACAGCCGCGGCTTTTCCAGCTCCCCGATCAGCAGCCAGGCGCCGAGCATCAGGAAGATCGCCTCGGGCAGGTCGCAATTGACGATCGAGGCGCCCAGCGAATTCAGCGGCAAGGCCGCCAGCATCAGTCCGCCGAACCAGCCGCCACGCTCGCCCGCGATCCGCCGCGCCAGCAACGTCCCCATGACCACGAAGAGCGCGAACCACAGGATGGCGGTCAGGTGCAGGGCCATCACGTTCGGCCCGACCAGTTTCACCATCGCGGCGAGGGTCAGCACGAGCGGGAAACGCGTCGTCCAGTGATTGTCGCCGGCGAACGGCTCGCCCGCCGCCCATTTCAGCGCGCCTTGATAATAAAGCTCGTCGTCCGAGGCGATGAAGCCGGTCCAGCCCGCCGCGGCCGAAAGCATTGCGACCAGCAGGATGATCAGCGGCCAGCCGACCCAGCTGGGCCCTGAACCGGAATGTCCTTCGAAACGCGTCGCTCTGCTTGCCATGGCGTGCTCCTTAGCCGCCATAGGTTGACGGGCGGTCAATCGACCCAGTCGAGCCCCATCTCGCGATAAAGGCCGCGATCCTCCTCCCAATCCGGCTTCACCTTCACGTGGAGGAACAGGTGGACCTTGCGGTCGAGCAGCTTGCTCAGTTCCGCCCGCGAGGCCTCGCCGATAGCGCGAATCATCGCGCCGCCTTTGCCCAGCACGATCGCGCGCTGGGTCGGCCGACCAACCAAAATCTGCTGGTGGATTGCGACGGAGCCGTCCTTGCGCTCCTCATATTTCTCGGTCTCGATAGCGCTGGCATAAGGCAGCTCCGCGTGCAGCTTCAGGAAGATCTGCTCGCGCGTGACTTCCGCCGCCATCATCCGGTCGGTCGCGTCCGAGACCTGATCCTCGGGGAACAGCCACGGCCCCTCCGGCATCTTCGCCGCCAGCGCCGTCTTCAGGTCCGCCACGCCGTCGCCGGTGGAGGCGGAGACCATATAGGTGTCGTCGAACTGCACCCGCTCGTTCAGCTGCGCCGCGAGCGTCAGCAGGTCGTTCTTCTTGGCGACATCGACCTTGTTCAGAACGAGCAATTTGCTCTCGCTGCGGTCTTTCAACTTGTCGGCAATCTCCCCGACATTGCGGTTCAGCCCGCGCTCCGCATCGACCACGAGCGCGATCAGATCGGCATCCTGCGCGCCTTCCCAGACCGCCGCGACCATCGCCCGGTCGAGTCGCCGCTTCGGCTCGAACAGGCCGGGCGTATCGACCAGCAGGATCTGCGTCTCCGCCTGGATCGCGACCCCCATCAGCCGCGCCCGGGTCGTCTGCGCCTTGGGCGTCACGATCGCGACCTTCTGCCCGACCAGCGCATTCACCAGCGTCGATTTGCCCGCATTCGGCGCGCCGACCACGGCGACCAGGCCTGCATGTTGTTTGCTTTCGGCTGTCATCACAAAAGGCCTTGCGTTGGTTCGGTGCTTCGAGACGGCATTTCGACTTCGCTCAATGCCTCCTCAGCATGAGCGGGAGAAAAAAGGCCGCTCATCCTGAGGAGCGACTGAGCTGGTCGAAGGCGCGTCTCGAAGGACAAGCTCAGGCAAGACGGGTTGGGGTGGGTCATAGCCGCGCCAACAACGCTTTCGCCGCTTCCCGCTCCGCTTCCTGCTTGTTTGCACCCTTCGCCTCGGCCTCGCCGACGCCGCGAACGGACACCCGGATAACGAAGCGCGGCGCATGTTCCGGCCCACTGCGCTCCACCACCTCATAGACCGGCGGCTTGCGGTTGTTGGCCGCGGCCCATTCCTGCAATTCCGCCTTGGGATGCTTGGGCGGGCGCGCGACGCTGGCCACACGGTCGCCCCAGGCGCGGCGCACGAAGGCGGCGGCGGTCGGATAGTCGCTGTCCAGATAGAGCGCGCCGATGATCGCCTCCATCACGTCGCCCAGCACATTGTCGCTGGCGAAGGCGCCGTCATTTTGCGCCTGCTGGCCCAGCCGCACCTGCGTCTGGACGTTGAAGCCGCGCGCCACGTCCGCGCACATGTCGCCCGCCACCAGAGCATGGAGCCGAGTCGACAATTTTCCTTCCGGCTCGTCGGGAAAGGTCTCGATCAGCCAGTCGGCGACCGCGAGGCCGAGCACCCGGTCACCCAGAAATTCCAGCCGCTGATAATCGGGCCCGCCCCGGCTCGGATGGGTCAGCGCCCGCTCGAACAGGGCCAGGTCGCGTGGCCGGTGGCCGGCGATGGTTTCGATCCAGGCGGCGATTTCGCTCACGGATAGGTCATCCCGAACCGGCCCCAGCGCGCGGCGGTGAACCAGGTCCAGGGCAGCAGCCATTGGGCCGAGCCGTCGGTCGAGAAGAAACTGATCAGCGCGCGACCCTGCAGATTGTCGATCGGCAGCAGCCCGACGCCGCCGCCCTCCGTGGGGAAGCGGCTGTCCAAACTGTCGTCGCGATTGTCGCCCATCACGAAGACATGGCCTTCCGGCACCACCTGCGGCGCGAAATTGTCGGCTGCGCAGGGATCGGGATTGCCCAGTTGCGCGCAGCGTTCCGGCGTGCCGATGATCTGGTCGATAATGTCGTAGCTGCGTCCGCCCGGCAAAGTCTCGCGATAGCGCGGATAGGCGCAGGCTGCTGCGCCATCCTCGGTCGTGATCGCCCGCGTATCGCCGCCCATCGGCCGGCACGGACTGTTCTCCGACACCAGCACGACGAAATCCTCGATCCGCTCGCGCCGCGCTTCTTCGCCGTTCAGGAACAGCACGCCACCGCGCAGCTCGATCGTGTCGCCGGGCAGGCCGATCACGCGCTTCACGAAATCCTCGTCGCGCGGCCCGGGATAACGAAACACCGCGATGTCGCCGCGCTCGGGCAGGCTGCCCATGATCCGCCCGTCAAACTGCGCGACCCCGAACGGGAAGGAGTAACGCGAATAGCCATAGGGCCATTTCGACACGAACAGATAGTCGCCGATCATGAGGTTCGGCAGCATCGACCCGGACGGAATGCTGAACGGCGCGACGATGCAGCTCCTGAGCGCCAAAGTCGCCACGAACAGGATCGCCAGAAAGCGCAGGAAGCTCCACCACGTCTCCTTCTTTTCCGGCGGCGGCGCGGTCACGGTGCCGCCAGCGGCGGGCGTCTCGGCCGACGCGGGGGAGCGCTCCGGCGTGTCATTCTCGGAATTCATTGCCGCCCCTTCGCGTGACGCAGGTGTCCGGTCAAGTTGGCGCACCGGTAGGCGGCTTGTCGCCGCCGCGAAAAAATGCTCGTCTCGGACCTGTATTCTTCGAGGGAGGGAGAAAGGATGCGGGCTTTTTACATGTTCACCGCGGCGGCGACGCTGGGGCTTGGCGCGGCCTGGCTCGCTTTGCCGTCGTCCGGCAGTGCCGCCACGGCCGATAGCGCGGCGCTGCAAAATCGCAACGAAGCCTATGCCGCGATCGCCGCCAGCTATTCCGCCGGGGAGCCGTTCCACAGTGGCACCGGGGCCGACGCCAGTACGCGGGCCCAGGCGGCGCAGCGTGCTCTTGGCTCCTGCCGTGCGTCCGGCGGGCGCAATTGCGTGCTCGTGCTGGAATATCGCGGCCGGGCCTGCGGCACCTATCATGTCAGCAATGACGGCGCCGATTATGCCTGGGGTTGGGCGATGGAGCCGCAGCGCTCCGACGCAGACCGGATCGCGCTGGCGCAATGCCAGGCGCAGCTCAATCCCGGCGAGAATTGCGCCGCCCGGGTGCGGGTCTGCAACAGCCGCGGGGGCGCGCCCTCGGTCATCCAGGGCAAGGAGAATGTGAACGAGGATTGATCGGCGCGCGTCCGGTCATTCCGCCGCCGCGCTAGGCAGCCCACGCCGCGCCCGATAAAGGGGCCGCTTCAAACGTTGGAGCGACTGGAATGAGCGACGCCTGGACGGCGGTCGAGCGGCTGGACCGTTCGCCGATCGCGAAATTGTTCGAGGCCGAGCCCGACCGGCTCGACCGCCTGACGCTCGACGCCTGCGGCCTGCATTTCGATTTCGCCAAGACGCACCTCTCGGCGGCGCATCTCGACGCCTTCGTCGCTCTGGCCGAGGAGCAGGATCTGGCCGGCGCACGCGAAACCCTGTTCACCGGCGGCCTCGCCAACCCAACCGAAGGCCGCGCCGCCGAACATAGCGCCGAACGCGGGGAAGGGGCCGCCGCCAGCGTCGAGCAGGCCCGTCAGTTCCACGCCCGCACCCGCACCCTGATCGACGTGATCGAGGCGGAAGGCTTCGGCCCGGTCCGCCACATCCTCCATGTCGGTATCGGCGGCTCCGCGCTCGGCCCCGAATTGCTGATCGACGCTCTGGGCCGCGATGCCGGCCGCTACGACACCGCCATCGTCTCCAATGTCGATGGCGCCGCGCTGACCGCGGCGGTCAAGGACTTCGATCCCGATGCCACCTTGCTGGTGATCGCGTCCAAGACCTTCACCACCAGCGAGACGATGCTGAACGCCGCCTCGGCGCTGCAATGGATGCAGGAGAATGGCGTCGGCGACCCGTATGGAAAGGTGATCGCGCTTACCGCCAGCCCCGACCGGGCGCTCGATTTCGGCGTCGACGAGACCCGCATCCTGCCTTTCTCCGAAACGGTTGGCGGCCGCTATTCCCTCTGGTCCTCGATCGGCTTCCCCGCCGCTCTCGCGCTGGGCTGGGCGGCGTTCGAGGAGATGTTGGAGGGCGCCGCGGCGATGGACCGCCACTTCCGTCACGCCCCGATCGCCGAGAACGCGCCTTTGCTCGCCGCCTTCGTCGATCGCTATTACGCCAATATCGCAGCGGCCGAGACCCGCGCCGTCTTCGCTTATGACGAACGGCTGCGCTTGCTGCCTTCCTATCTCCAGCAGCTCGAGATGGAATCGAACGGCAAGTCCGTCCGCCTCGACGGCAGCCCCGCCGGCCGTGCCACCGCGCCCGTCACCTGGGGCGGCGTCGGCACCGACGCCCAGCACGCCGTCTTCCAATTGCTCCACCAGGGCAGCCATCTCGTCCCGGTCGAATTCCTCGCCTGCATTGAGCCGGGCCACAGCCTCGCTCCTGATCATCACGACCAGTTGCTCGGCAATTGCTTCGCGCAAGGCGCGGCCCTCATGGCCGGCCGCGCCTCCGACGATCCGCACCGCTCTTATCCTGGCGACCGGCCGTCCAGCACCATCCTGCTCGACCGGCTCGACCCCCGCACATTGGGCGCGCTCCTGGCCTTTTACGAGCACCGCACCTTCGCCAACGCCGTCCTGCTCGGCATCAACCCGTTCGACCAGTTCGGCGTCGAGCTCGGCAAGGAAATGGCCAAGGCGATCGACGAGGCCGACCCCGACAGCTTCGACCCCTCCACCCGCGCCCTGCTCGAGCGCGCTTTCCCGATGCCCGAAGGAATGATCGAATGACCGCCGCTTACGACTACGACCTCTTCGTCATCGGCGGCGGCTCGGGCGGCGTCCGCGCCTCCCGAATCGCCGCCAGCCACGGCGCGCGCGTCGCGGTGGCGGAGGAATATCGCGTCGGCGGCACCTGCGTGATCCGCGGCTGCGTGCCGAAGAAACTGCTCGTCTACGGCGCCCATTTCGCCGAGGATCTGCAGGACGCCCGCCGCTTCGGTTGGGACGTCCCGTCCTGCGCCTTCGACTGGCCAGTCCTGCGCGACAATGTCCTGGCCGAAGTCGACCGGCTGGAGGGGATTTACGGCACGATCCTCGACAACAACAAGGTTGAGCTGATCGACCAGCGCGCCACTGTCTCCGGCCCGAATGAAGTCACCCTGGCGGACGGCACGAAGCTGAAGGCCGGCACGATCCTGATCGCCACCGGCGCCTGGCCGTTTGTGCCGGAGATTCCGGGCGCCGAGCATGGCATCACCTCCAACGAGGTCTTCCATCTCGAACAGATGCCGAAGCGCGTGGTGATCGCCGGCGGCGGCTATATCGCCAACGAATTCGCCGGCATCTTCCACGAATTCAGCTGCAACGTGACGCTCGTCAATCGCGGCGACGTGATCCTGCGCGGCTATGACGAGCAGATCCGCGACCGGCTGCTGCAGATCAGCCTGACCAAGGGCGTCAAATTCCTCTTCAACCACAATTTCACGTCGGTCGAGAAGCAGGGCGACGGCAGTCTGCTGTTGCATTTCGACGGCCAGGAATCGGTCGAGACCGACCTTTTGCTCTGGGCCGTCGGTCGCACGCCGAACAGCGCCGGCCTGGGCCTCAAGGAGGCGGGCGTCGAACTCGGCAAGAATGGCGCGATCCTGGTCGACGAGGACAATCAGACCAGCGTGCCGAGCATCTACGCGATCGGCGATGTCACCGACCGCGTGCAGCTCACCCCCGTCGCCATCCGCGAGGGCCACGCCTTCGCCGACAGCGTGTTCGGCAACAAGCCGACGCGGGTCGACTATACCAACATCCCGTCCGCCGTGTTCAGCCACCCGCCGATCGCCGGCGTCGGCCTGACCGAAGGCGAGGCACGCAATACTTTGGGCTCGGTGAAGACCTACACGTCCGATTTCCGGCCGATGAAGAATGTCCTGGCCAGCCGCAACGAACGCTCGCTTTACAAGATGGTGGTCGACGGCACGACCGACCGCGTCGTCGGCCTGCACATGATCGGCCCCGACGCCCCGGAAATCCTGCAGGCCGCGGCGATCGCGGTGAAGGCCGGCCTCACCAAGGCGCAGTTCGACGAAACGATCGCGCTGCACCCGACGATGAGCGAAGAACTCGTTCTGATGCGCTGATCCGAAAAAGGGCACCACAGGGCGAGCTTCGAGATGGATGCTGAAACAAGTTCAGCATGACGGTGGGAGGGGTGGAACGGCAGCAACCACATTACCGTCACCCTGAACTTGTTTCAGGGTCCATCTTAGCGCCTTCCCGAATGCCCGAACGGAAGGTCCGCTTCTCATCCCTCACCAATCCCGCTTTGATGGATACAAATAGGATTGCGTCTGACACGATGAGCCGATGACGCACCGACTCGCTTCGATCGATCCGTTCAACGCAGCCTGGCGGGGCAGGAGCCCCCCCGCGATTCCGTGTGAACTTCGTGAACTTCACCGAGGCTCCCGGTGAGCGACGTCGTCGTCATCGGCGCCGGTCACAACGGCCTGGTCTGCGCTTTCTACCTCGCCAAAGCGGGGTTGAAGGTCACCATCCTTGAGGCGCGCGACGTGGTCGGCGGCGCGGCGGTGACGGAGGAATTCGCGCCGGGCTTCCGCAACTCCACCGCCAGCTACACGGTCAGCCTGCTCCAGCCCAAGGTGATCGCGGACCTGGACCTGCCCCGGCACGGGCTGGAGGTGGTGCTGCGCAAGGTCGACAATTTCCTGCCGACACTCGGCGGCGATTATCTGCTCGGCGGCCGCGACGGCCTGACGAAGCGCGAGATCGCCCGCATCAGCCCCGCCGATGCCGAACATTATGATGCCTATATCGCCGCGCTGGATTCGGTCGTCGCGATCCTGCGGCAATGGCTGCTGCGCGCCCCGCCCAATGCCGGCGGCGGCCTTTCGGACCTGATCGCTTTGGCCTCGCTGGGGCGCGGCGTCGGCCGCCTGCCGCTGGCCGAGCAGCGTCAGTTGGTGGATTTCTTCAGCAAGCCCGCCGCCGAGATCCTGCAGCGTTATTTCAGCCATGATCTCGTCCAGGCGCTGTTCGGCTTCGATTCCGTCGTCGGCAATTTCGGCAGCCCGTGGACGCCTGGCTCGGCCTATGTCCTGCTCCACCACGTCTTCGGCGAAGCGGCGGGCGTGCCGGGCGCCTGGGGCCACGCGATCGGCGGCATGGGCGCGATCACCCAGGCGATGGCCGCCGCCTGCCGCGAGCAGGGCGTCGAGATCGTCACCGGCGTTTCGGTGGAGGAGATCATCGTCGAGGGCGGGCAGGCGGCCGGCGTCGTCGCTGGCGGCAAGACCTATCGCGCCGCCGCAGTCGCGGCCGGGGTCCACCCGAAGCGCCTGTTCGAAACCCTGCTCCCCGACGGCGCAGTGCCCGAAGATACCGCCCGCCACATGAAGGGCTGGGTCAGCGAATCCGCGACCTTCCGAATGAACGTGGCCTTGTCCGAACTGCCCCGCTTCACCAGCCTGCCCGAACCGGGCGATCAGCTCACCGCCGGCATCATCGTCGCGCCGTCACTCCAATATATGGACAAGGCCTATCTCGACGCCGCCCGCGACGGCGTCTCCGCCGAGCCGATCGTCGAGATGCTGATCCCTTCGACCCTCGACGACAGCCTCGCCCCCGAAGGCGCCCATGTCGCCAGCCTGTTCTGCCAGCATTTCCGCTACGATGTGCCGGGCGGCTGGGATGCGCGCCGCGACGCGGTCGCCGATGCGATCATCGCCCATGTCGATCGCTACGCGCCCGGCTTCGCAAAGTCCGTCGTCGGCCGGCTCGCGCTCTCGCCGCTCGATCTGGAGCGCCGCTTCGGCCTGATCGGCGGCGATATCTTCCATGGCCGGATGAGCCTCGACCAATTGTTCTCGACCCGGCCGATGCTCGGCCATGCCGATTACCGGATGCCGCTTTTCGGCCTTTATCTTTGCGGCTCGGGGGCCCATCCTGGCGGCGGCGTTACGGGTGCGCCGGGTCACAATGCGGCGGTCGCGATTCTCAAGGACCGGCGGAAATTGTTGCGTAAGCGTAATCGGGGGAACTGACGCGGAGGCCGGGCTTTTGGCTCAGCAGTCACGCTTACGACAGGGGTTTGCGATGGACTTGCGCCATGTCGCCGCGGCGGCCGTGCTTCCGTGCCTGTGTCTGACCGCCGTCCAGGCCGACGCGCAGCGCCGCCGGAGTGCCGCAGAGCCGCCGATCCAGTTCGAATTGCGCCCTTATCAGCCGCCGCTCGCCACCGATCAGCGCGTCCGCGATGAGGGGCCGCCACCAATCCGCTCGAACGGCCTGCTGGCAAGGCTCGCGATCACCGAAGATGCCGACATCGCCGTCGGCCGCTTCGGCGTCGGCACCATCGCCCGGCCGCGCACCAATGTGGAACGCGACCGGATGATGGAGCGCGAAAATCGCAACATCGCCGGCGCCGGGATGCGCGTCCGCTTCTGACCGGCTTGCCCGAAGCCGCCGGCTCCGCTTAGGGGCGATCCAAAGACAGGAGATCGTCCATGCAGCTTGGTTCCGATATTGCCGCCGTGGTCACCGGCGGCGCCTCCGGCCTCGGTGAGGCCACCGCCCGTGCTTTGGCCGCCAAAGGCGTGAAGGTCGCGGTGCTCGACCGCGATGCCGACAAGGGTGAGAAGGTCGCGGCCGAAATCGGCGGCATCTTCGCTCAGGTCGACGTCACCTCCGACGAAGCGGTCGAAGCCGCCTTCGCCAAGGCCCGCGCCGCCCACGGTCAGGAGCGCATCCTGGTCAATTGCGCCGGCGTTGCCAATGCCGTGAAGACGGTCGGCCGCGACAAGGAAACCAAGGCGGTCAAGCGCTACCCGATCCACCAGTTCGAACTGGCCATCCAGATCAATCTGATCGGCACCTTCCGCTGCATCGCCGTCTCGGCCGCCGGAATGGCCGATCTCGAGCCGCTCGCCGATGGCGAGAAAGGCTGCATCATCAACACCGCCAGCGTCGCCGCTCAGGACGGCCAGATCGGCCAGGCCGCCTACAGCGCCTCAAAGGCCGGCGTGCTCGGCATGGCGCTCCCCATCGCCCGCGACCTGATGGGGGAGGGGATCCGCGTGAACACTATCCTGCCTGGCGTGTTCGAAACGCCGATGGTGGCGATGATGCCGCAGAACGTTCGCGATGCGCTCGGCCAGCAGGTGCCCTTCCCGAAACGGCTCGGCCAGGCGCAGGAATATGCCAAGCTCGCGGTCTTCATCTCCGAGACCGTCTATCTCAACGCCGAGCATATCCGTCTCGACGGCGGCATCCGCATGGCGCCGCGTTGAGCTTCGCCTTCGCGCTTCACCCGGGGATCGATCCTGCGGCGTTGCGCGAAGCCTATGCCCGCGACCGCCGCGTCCAGCTCGCGCCATTTCTGGCCGATGACGGCGCGGCGCGTCTGCGCGATCATTTGCGCGAGCGCGAGGATTGGGAACTCGCGCTGCGCGCCGGCGATCGCGAATTCACCTTCGACGCGGCGGCGAAGGCCGAACTCGGCGCCGACAAGCTTGCCGCCCTGCGCAGCCTCGCCGCGCCGCGCGGACACGACTTCACTTATGCCTATGAGCGCATCGTCGCTCGCCTGCGGCAGAGCGGCGCGGCGGAAAGCGACACCTTGCTCGCCGACTTCGCGACCTTCCTGTCGAGCGAGCTTATCCTCGCGCTCTTCCGGTCGATCACCGGCGCCGACGAGATCGCCGCCGCTGACGCCAAGGCCAGCCGCTATGGCTCCGGCGACTTCCTTACGCTGCATCACGATCGCCAGGAGGAGAGCAGCCGCATTGCCGCCTACGTGCTTGGCCTCACCGAAGGCTGGCGTGCCGAATATGGCGGGCTCTTGCTGTTCCACGAACCGGGCGGGGAGATCGAGCGCGGCTTCGTCCCGGCGATGAACGTGCTGAATCTGTTCGCCATCCCGCAGGGCCACAGCGTCAGTCAGGTGACCAGCTTCGCCCCCGCGCCGCGCTATGCGGTGACCGGCTGGCTGCTGCCCCGCTGAAACGCCACCGCGGCGCCGATCAGGCCCGGTTCCGGCTCGGTCAGCAGCAGCACCGAAACCCGCTCCATCCGCTCCCGATAGCGGCCCTTGGCCACGAACGCCTCGCGGAACGCCGGCGACGCCAGCCGCCCCGGCATGCGGTTGGCCAGCCCGCCGGTGATGACCACGACGCTAGAGCCATGGGCGAGACTGAGGTCACCCGTCGCTGCCCCGAACGCGCCAATCAGGATGTCGAGCGCCTCCACCGCGCGGTCGTCACCGCCGTCTATCGCGGCATCCCACAAAGCGGCGGCAGTCATCGCGTCGCCGCCGAGCATCGCGTGAATATCGGCCAGGCCCGGCCCGGATGCGACCCGTTCGACCGAGCAGCGTCCATGCTGCCCGACGACATGCTGCTCGATGCGCCGCTCGATCTCGGTCCGTGGCGCGAAGCCGATATGGCCGCCTTCGCTCTCGACGATCTGGCTCCGGCCGCCGCGCCGCACGACCAAGGAGACGCCGAGCCCGGTGCCCAGACCCGCCACAGTGATTGCGCCCTCTGCGGGAAGGTCGTGCCCCGGTCCGGAAAGGCGCTGGAACGCCCCGGCGGGCAGCGCCGACACGGCGTGAGCGACGGCGCCGAAATCATTGAGCAGCAGCAGCCGGTCGAGGCCCAGCGTTGCACCGATCACTCGCCGGTCGATCGCCCAGTGGCTGTTGGTGAAGCGCAGGACGTCGCCTTCGATCGGTGCTGCGACCGCGATGGCGGCGGCGGTAGGGGACGCGTCGCCATTGTCAGCGACAAAGGCCGACCAGGCCGAGGCGAGCCCGTCATGGTCCGCCGTCCGATATTTGCGGATGGCGCCCACCACCGGCGGGGCGCCCGGCGACAAGGTGGCGAGCGCGAAGCGGGCGTGCGTCCCGCCCACGTCGCCCACCGCAATCGTCTCATTGGCTCCGGTCATCGCTTGGCTTCTATCGTCACCTGGCATCGGCACAATCCGGCATTGGTTCGGACCGGGATCGCCAGACGGAGCGGGCTGCTTGACCCAGTGGCGATCCTGAAGGACACCCTATCCAATCATATTGGGGGCAATTGGCGTCATGGCGATCCTTTCCATCCCTTGTTTGCGCTGCCGGGCAACGGCCCAGGCCGACGAGAATGCGCCGGGCGCATCGTGTCCTTCCTGCGGCCTGGTGCTGCCGCCGCCCGCCGCCGCGGCGTGGATGGTCAGCAGGGAAGGGACGCAGCCTTTCGGCCCCTACACGATCGCGCAAGTGGCCGCCTATCTCGGCCAGTCGCAGGTGCTGCCGACCGACAGCCTGTGGCATCAAGGCGCGCCCGATTGGGTGCAAGCGGGGCAATTGCCCGCGCTCACCGGCGGTGTGGCGCCCGCCGCCCAGCCTGCGCCGCAGCCCTACGCGCCGGCCGAACAGCCTTATGCCCCGCAGCCGCAGGCCGATCCCTATGCGGGCCAGCCGCAGCCTCATGGCGCGCCGCAAGCCTATGGCGCCCCGGCCCAGCCCTATGGCGCGCCCGCCCAGCCTTACGGCGGGCAGCCTTATGGCGCGCCCGTCGCCGCCGGCCCAGGCTTCAGCCTCCATTTCAAGCGCGCGGTGAATTGGAACCTCAGCTCGATCGAGATCCTGCCCGAAGAGCGGGCCGTCCTTCTCGCCAACGGCGTCGATGACGACCATGCCGGCCGGTTCCTGATCTGGCGGCGCAGCGTGCTGGGCGCGGTCATGCCGATCACGCTCGTTTCTGCCTTGCTCGCCGTGCTGTCGGGGATCACCGGCGATCGAGGCTGGGCGCAGCTTTCGGCTTTCGGCATCCTCGTCGATCTGCTGCGCGTGCTGTCGCTGTTCGCTTTGCCCGCCGCGGCGTTCATGGCGCAGAAAATCTGGTACCGGCAAAGGCGCTCGCGCAACACCCTGATCACCGGCTTCATGGTCGCCTTCGCGACGCCGCTGGTGCTGGGCCTGATCCCATTCAGCTGGCTGATGGACTTGGGCTCGATCAACCCGATGGAGCGGGCGCAGGCCGCCGCCGGAGCGGGCTTCATCGGCGCGATCCTGGTCTATGTGACCTTGATGCCGGCCGTGCTGTCGCTGATCCCGGGGGTGCTGAGGGCTTGCCTGCGGATCAAGGCGCTGTTGCCGGAGGCGACCTTGCCGGGCTGGTTCCTGGTCGCCGCGACTCCGCTCTACATCCTGCTGTTCCTGGTCATCTTCAGCGTCATCAATCAGGTCGCTGGCCATTTCCTGCTGATCCTGGGCGTCCTCGCTCTGCTGATCTCGCCCGTCCTCTACGTGGTCAATTCCGGCACCTTCACCAAGCCGCTGCGCACCCCGGCCGAGATCGCCAAGGTCGGCACCGTCCAGAATCTCGCCGTCGGCATCGCTCTGGTCGGCGTCGTGCTGCTCGTTCTGTGGACCTTCGTTGGGGGGATCGGCCCGCAGAACATCGCCCTGATCGGCGGGGAAGGCACCTCGCTGCTGCGGCCGTGGAATCCGCGCGTATTGCAATTCCCGATCGACTTCGTCGGCCGCTCACTCTTCACCACGGTCGTCGTCGCCGACCTGATCATGCAGATGAACGTGTCGATGTGGCGGCACGACAAGCAGTCGGAAGGCGTGGCCGAAGCCGCGCATTACGACCGGATGATGGCCGAGATCGAGGAAGCCGGGGCGAAAACCGAAGTGCGGATGCCGCCGCCGGCTTACTGATCGTTCAGCTGCGGCGGCCCGCGATCAGGCTGTCGACCAGGCTGGGATCGGCCAAGGTCGACGTGTCGCCGAGGTTCGAAAAGTCATTCTCCGCGATCTTGCGCAGGATCCGCCGCATGATCTTGCCCGAGCGCGTTTTCGGCAGCGCCGGCGTGAAATGGATCAGATCGGGCGTTGCGATCGGCCCGATCTCGCTCCGCACCTGATTGCGCAATGCCTGCTCCAGTTCGGGCGAACCTTCTTCACCGGCGTTCAGCGTCACATAGCAATAGATGCCGGTGCCCTTGATGTCGTGCGGGTAGCCGACGACCGCGGCCTCCGCGACCAGCGGATGGGCGACCAAAGCGCTTTCGACCTCGGCGGTGCCGAGCCGGTGGCCGGACACGTTCAGCACATCGTCCACCCGGCCGGTGATCCAGTAATAATCATCCTCGTCGCGGCGGCAGCCGTCGCCGGTGAAATAGCGGTTCCGGTAGGTCGAGAAATAGGTCTGCACGAAGCGCTCATGGTCGCCATAGACGCTGCGCATCTGGCCCGGCCAGGAACCGGCGATGACCAGATTGCCGGACGTGGCGCCGGCCAGTGGCTCGCCCTCGCCATCCAGCAATTCGGGGATGATGCCGAAGAAGGGGCGTCCCGCGCTGCCGGGCTTCATGCCGTGCGCGCCGGGCAAAGTGGTGATCATGACGCCGCCCGTTTCGGTCTGCCACCAGGTGTCGACGATGGGCACCCGCTCCTCGCCGACGACTCGGTAGTACCATAGCCACGCTTCCGGATTGATCGGTTCGCCGACCGTTCCGAGCAGGCGCAGCGACGAGCGGTCGTGGCGAGTCACCCAATCGTCGCCCTCGCGCATCAGCGCGCGGATTGCGGTCGGCGCGGTGTAGAGGATGTTGACCTTGTGCCGCTCGACCATCTCCCAGAAGCGGCTGAAATCGGGATGGTTCGGAACGCCCTCGAACATCAGGCTGGTCGCCCCGTTCATCAGCGGCCCGTAAACGACGTAGCTGTGCCCGGTGACCCAGCCCACGTCGGCAGTGCACCAGAAGAGCTCGCCCGGCTTGTAGTCGAAGACATAGTGGAAGGTGGTCGCGGTCCACACCGCATAGCCGCCGGTCGTGTGCAGCACGCCCTTCGGCTTTCCGGTCGAGCCGGAGGTATAGAGGATGAAGAGCGGATCTTCCGCGTTCATCGGCTCGCACGGGCAGCTGTCCGGCACCGTTTCGCCCAGCTCATGATACCAATGGTCACGGCCGGCCTGCATCGTCACCGGCTCGCCCGTGTGCCGCACGACGATCACGCCTTCGACCGGGCCGCCTTCGGCCAAAGCCGCGTCGGCATTGGCCTTCAGTGCGACATTCTTGCCGCCGCGCCGGCCGCAATCGGCGGTGATCAGAAAGCGGCTGCCGCAATCCTCGATCCGCCCGGCCAGCGCTTCGGGCGAGAAGCCGCCGAACACGACGCTGTGCACCGCGCCGATCCGCGCACAGGCGAGCATCGCCACCGCCGCTTCCAGGATCATCGGCAGATAGATGGTGACCCGGTCGCCCTTGCCGGCGCCGAGCGCCTTCAGGCAATTCGCCATCCGCACCACTTCGGCATGGAGCGCGCCGTAGGTGAGCGAGCGCACCCCGCCCGGCGTGTCGGCTTCCCAGACCAAAGCCGTCTCGGCGGAGGCCGCGGGCAGGTGCCGGTCCACGCAATTGTAGCAGAGGTTCAGGACGCCATCCTCGAACCATTTGATCTCGACCGGATCGAACGACCAGTCGGCAATCTTCCCCGGGAAGCGCAGCCAGTCGATCCGTTTCGCCTGCTCGGCCCAGAAGGCGTCCGGCTCGTCCACCGATTGACGGTAGAGGCGGTCATAGTCCGCGGCGGTGCAAAAAGTACCGGCACGCGCCTCGGCGGGCGGCGGGATCATCTCGGTCACGCTGACAGGCTCCGTTGGCTGATTTCAGGAGCCGCTTAGCCCTGCCTCCCGGGCCAGACCAGCCCCGCCGGAGGGCCGGGATTGCGGCTTCTTTGCCAAACACCTATTTAGAGACCCTTCCCATGAACGCGTCCGATCCTCTTCGCCCGACTTTGCCTTCGGCGTCCGAATGGCTTCGGCACCTGCCGTCGATCGCCGTGCTGGGCGGCATCGCGGCCCTGTTCGTCGGGGTCGGCAACGGGCTGCCGAGCCGGGCCGACGAGATCGTGATCGCGCCGGGCGCTGGCCTCGAGCAAGCGGAAGATGGCGCGCTCGTGCCGATCGCCCAGAGCGATCCCAATGCCCTCGTGCCGATTTCCGCGCTGGAAGCGTGGGAGATGAACGCCAATCTGCCGACCGCGGCCGGGGCCAATCCCGCCGCCGCCGCATTCACTCTGCCGGCCGACGAAGTCGCGCAGATGCGGTCGATCGATTGCCTGACCGCGGCGGTCTATTACGAAGCGGGCCTGGAATCGCTCGATGGCCAGCGGGCCGTCGCGCAGGTCGTGCTGAACCGGGTGCGGCACCCCCATTATCCCAACACGGTCTGCGGCGTCGTCTTCCAGGGCCATACCCGGCGGACCGGCTGCCAGTTCACCTTCACCTGCGATGGGGCGCTCCGCCGGACGCCGAACGCGAATCTGTGGGAACGCTCGCGCGGCATCGCGCAGGCCGCGCTGTCGGGCTACGTCCATCGCCCGGTCGGCAGGGCGACGCATTATCACGCCAATTATGTCTTCCCTTATTGGGCGCCGACATTGACCAAGATCGCGACGATCGGCGCGCACATCTTCTATCGCTGGGACAGCTATGGCAGCGGCAGCGTCCGTTATGCGGGGGCAGAGCCGGACATTCGCTGGCGCGGCGGCTTCGGCCAGCCGGAGCGGGTGCTCGCCACCTCGACGACCGCGGTGGACGGCGAGGCGCGCGACGCCGCCGCTGCGGCGGCAGCCGCCGATGCGCTGAAGCAGGATCCGCGTGCCGGCACCTCGTTCCAGCGCTCGATCATGCGCCGCTACGAGCCGGTCAGCGACAGCGCGCAACAGATTGTCGAACGTCGAGCCACGACCAATGTCGGCCCCAGCGCCAGCACCCGCTGGTCGATCAGCGGTCAGCCGGATCCCGCCGCCACCCCGCAGCGACCATTGGGCCGTGAAGGCACGCAGCAGCCGGTCCAGCTGGAAGGCGTGCGCCGCCGCCCGGCCGTTCCGGCGCCGACGGTGGCGCCGTCGCCCGAGCCGAGCGTCAACGCCACGGAAGCGCGTTAGGCGGGCAGCCGCTCCACGACCGCCGAGGCGAAGCGGTCGACATTCTCGTCGCTCAGGCCCGCGACGTTGAACCGGCCCGAACCCGCCATGTAGATCGCCTCGCTCTCACGCAATTCCGCGACGGAATCGGGCGACAGCGGCAGCATCGAGAACATGCCGTTCTGCTGGTCGATATAAGCGAGCCGCGGGTCGAAGGAGGCGAGTTTCGCGCGCAGCCCCCGGATTCGGGTGCACATTTCGTCCAGCTCCGCATGCCAATCGGCGGCGAGTTCCGGCGTGTCGAGCACCAGCCGGGCGACGGCCGCGCCGTGATCGGGCGGCATCGACCACATCGTGCGGGCGAGGACGAGCAGGTTGGAATAAGCCGTCGCCGCGATCTGCGCGCTCGGCGCCTTCACGTGCAGCGAGCCGACACGGTCGCGATAGACGCCGAAATTCTTGTCGTTGGAATGGGCGAGCAAGGCCTGTTCGGATGCCGCGATCACCAGCCGCGCACCGGCCGCATCCTGCTGCAGGCCGTGGCCCAGGCCCTGATAGGCCAGGTCGACGAACGGGATCAGGCCGCGCCGCGCGACGATCTCCGCCAGCGCCTGCCACTGGACGAGTGACAGGTCGGCGCCGGTCGGATTATGGCAGCAGCCATGGACCAGCACGAGATCGCCGGAGCGTGCCGTCTCCAGTGCCGCCATCATCTCGTCGAACAGGATCTGTTGGGTGTCGCGATTGTAGAAGGGATGCTCGACAATCGTGAGGCCGGCGGTGGCGATCAGGGGCACGTGGTTCGGCCAGGTCGGCTGGCCGATAAACACCCGCGCCGCCGGATTGGCGAGCTTGATCAACTCGGCGCCGAGCCGCAGCGCGCCGCAGCCGCCGGGCGTCTGCAGGCCGATATAGCGATCGTCCGTGCCAGGTCCGAATGCCATGTCGCGCATCAGCTCGACGAAACGCACATCGCCGTCGCCGCCGAGATAGGCCTTGGTTTCCTGCGTTTCGTTGAGGATTCGCTCGGCCTTCTTCACTGCGCGAAGGATCGGCGTGTTGCCCGCCGCGTCGCGATAGACGCCGACGCCCAGGTCGATCTTGTGCGGGCGCGGGTCGCGCCGGACCATGCCGATGATCGCGAGCAGGGGATCGCTTGGCTGCGGCTGCAGCGCCTCAAACAATTGCGGCCGTGCCAGCTGCTGCGTGTCGCTCATCTCATTCGTCTCCATTCTCCGGGGCGGCATACAGGCTGGGTCGCGCAAGGCAAATTCGGCGGTCAAGTCAGCCGCGCTTGATCAGCCGCCGCATGCGCCCTATCTGCCCCTCGCGGGACCGGGCCCCTCTGGCGACCAGCTCATTTGCTGCTCGTGATGTCGGACCGCATCGGGTTAGCTCGATGCAGGTTCGAACGGCAGTTCCGGGTCCTCATTCCTCATTCGCGCGCCCGATCTATGCAATTCCATCGACGGAGACGGCAATGAAAAAGCTCTTCAAACTGATCATCCTGCTGCGCGGCGCCGCGCAGTTGCTCGGCCGCGGCCGAGCGCGACGCCATGCTTACTACCCCTTGCACAGCCGCCAGCGGGCGCCCTCGCTGGCCGAACGACTGCTGCGCCAGCTGACCAGCCGGACGGGGAGGTAAGCAATGGAATTCCCCCTCGCCAACTTCCTCGGCACGCCGCTCTGGTTCTGGCTGTCCTTCCTCGGGCTGGTCCTGATCCTGCTCGTGCTCGATCTCGGCATCTTCCATCGCAAGCAGCGCGAGATCGGGGTGCGCGAAAGCCTGCTGATGTCGGCTTTCTACATCGCCGTCGGCCTCGGCTTCGGCGCCTTCGTCTGGGCGACCCGCGGCGAAGGCCCCGGCCTCGACTATGTCACGGGTTTCCTGGTCGAAAAGAGCCTTGCGATGGACAATGTCTTCGTCATCGCGATGATCTTTTCCTACTTCGCCGTGCCCCGCATCTACCAGCACAGGGTGCTGTTCTGGGGCATCCTCGGCGTCATCATCCTGCGCGCGATCATGATCGGCTTCGGCGCGGCTCTGGTCGATAATTTCGGCTGGGTGCTTTACCTGTTCGCGGCCTTCCTGATCTACACCGGCATCAAGATGTGGACCTCGGCGGACGAGGCCTATGAGGTCGGCAAGTCGCCCTTGCTGAGCTGGCTGAAGCGCCGCTTCCGGGTGACCGAGGAGATGCACGGCGAGCGCTTTTTCGTGCGCGAGCCCGACCCCAAGACCGGGAAGATGGTTCGCGCGGTCACCCCGCTCTTCCTGGCTTTGGTGATGGTCGAGATTGCCGACGTGATCTTCGCGGTGGATTCGATCCCGGCGATCTTCGCGATCACCACCGATCCGTTCATCGTCTACACCTCGAACGTCTTCGCGATCCTGGGCCTGCGTGCCTTGTTCTTCGCCCTCTCGGCGATGATCGAGCGCTTCCATTACCTGAAGCACGCGCTGGCGCTGCTGCTGGTGTTCATCGGCTCGAAGGTGTTCGTCGCGGACCTGTTCGGCCTGGTGAAATTCCCGCCGGCCGTCTCGCTCGGCGTCACCGTCGGCATCCTCGCCACCGGCATCGTCTATTCGCTGGTGCGTACGCGGGAACCGAAGGTGGCCGAGGCGATTGAATCGGAGCCGAATCGAATGGGATGAACAAGCATGGCCGCGCGCGCTTATTGGAAGGGCCAGATCAGGCTCGCTCTGGTCTCGATTCCGGTCGAGATCTACAGCGCGACCAGGAGCGGCGCGGCTATCGCCTTCAACCAGATCCACGAGCCGACCGGCAAGCGCATCCGCTACGAGAAAGTGGTGGAGGGCGTCGGCGCGGTCGATCCGGACGAAATCGTGAAGGGCTATCAGGTCGAGAAGGGCAGCTATGTGTTGCTCGACGAGGCGGAGATCGACGCGGTCAAGCTCGAGAGCAAGAAGACGCTGGAGCTGACCCAGTTCGTCGACGCCGACGAGATCGACGTCTTCTATTTCGAGAAGCCCTATTACGTCGTCCCGGCCGACGATCTGGCCGAGGAAGCCTATATCGTTCTGCGCGAGGCGCTGCGGCGCACGAAGAAAGTCGCGATCGGCCAGCTCACCCTGCGCGGCCGGGAATATATCGTCAGCCTGAAGCCCTGCGGCCGCGGCATCGTGCTGGAGACGCTCCGCTATGCCGACGAGGTTTATCGCGCCCAGGGTTATTTCCGCCAGATTGGCGATGCCAAGCCGGACGAGGAATTGCTCGATCTGGCCGAAACGCTGATCGACAAGAAGGCGTCGGCCTTCGACCCGAAGAAATTCCACGACCGCTATGTCGATGCGCTCAAGGATTTGATCGAGCGCAAGCGCAAGGGCCACACGATCCGGACCGACGGGGATGACGAGAAGGTGCCGCAAAAGGGCATGAACGTCGTCGACCTGATGAAGGCGCTGAAGAATTCGATCGAGAAGCCCGGCGCGGCGTCGGCGAAGAAGGCGCCCGCCAAGAAGGCTCCGGCCAGGAAGCCTGCGGCCAAGGCTGCCCCGGCCAAGAAGCGGGCCGGCGCGCGGGGCTAGGCCGTGGCGAAGAAGGCCGATCCGCTCGCCAAATATAACGAAAAGCGGGACTTCACGAAGACCGCCGAGCCGGCTGGCACCTATGACCGGCTCGCCTGGGGGCAGGGCGACGGCTTCATGGTGCAGAAGCATGACGCGTCGCGCCTGCACTGGGATTTCCGGCTCGAACTGGACGGAACGTTGAAAAGCTGGGCGGTGCCGAAGGGGCCGAGCCTCGACCCGGCCGACAACCGCCTCGCCGTCCGCACCGAGGACCACCCGCTGTCCTACGCAACCTTCGAGGGCACGATTCCCAAGGGCGAATATGGCGGCGGTACGGTCATGGTCTGGGATCGCGGCACCTGGGCCAGCCTGCCGGGCAAGGATCCGCGCAAAGGACTGGAGGAGGGGCACCTCCACCTCATGCTCGATGGCGAGCGGATGCGCGGCGAGTGGGTGATGTTCCGCCTGAAGCCGCGCGGTAGGGAAAAGGCCGAGAGCTGGATGCTGAAGAAGGTGTCCGACGAATATGCCGGCGCACCCGGCGGCCTGGTCGAGCGCGACCTGACCTCCATCAAGACCGGGCGAACGATGCAGGAAATCGCCGCGGGGAAGAAAGCCAAGGAGCTGAAGAGCTGGACCCGGATGTCATCCCCGCGAAAGCAGGGACCCAGCGGCGCGATCTCGAAGGCGAAACCGAGTTCCCGTTCGCGCGAGAATGACAAGAAGACCATTCCTGCCTTCCGCGAGCCCCAGAAAGCCACGCTGGTCGATCACATCCCGACCGGCGCGGGCTGGCTCTTCGAGATGAAATATGACGGCTATCGCTGCCTGATCGCGATTGCCAATGGCCGCGCGAAGATCTTCACCCGTTCCGGTCTCGACTGGACCGACAAATTCCCCGAAATCGCCGCCGCCGCCGAACGGCTCGATGTCCGCTCGGCGCTGCTCGACGGCGAGATCGTGGCGCTGGACGGGCAGGGGCGCACCAATTTCTCCGCTTTGCAGGCCGCGATCAGCGCCGGTGGCACCGGCCTGACCTGCTTCGCCTTCGACCTGCTCGCCCTCGATGGCGAGGATATAGCCAAACTCCCCACCATCGAGCGCAAGCAGAAGCTCGCGGCCTTGCTCGAAGGCGTCGAGCCGCCGATCCTCTATGCCGAGCATATCGCCGGCGCCGGCGAGAAACTCTTCGATGCGATGTGTGCGGCGGGGCAGGAGGGTGTGATCGCCAAGCGCGCCGACGCGCCCTACCGCTCCGGGCGCACCAAGAGCTGGCTGAAAATCAAATGCACCCGCCGCCAGGAATTCGTGATCATCGGCTGGTTGCCCAGCAGCAGTGCCAGCCGCGGCCTTCGTTCATTGCTGCTCGCGGTGAACGAGAAAGGCGGGCTGCGTTATGCCGGCAAGGTCGGCACCGGTTTCTCCGTCGCGGTCGAACGCGACCTGCTCGACCGCTTGCAACGGCTCGAGCGCAAGACCGCCCCCGCCGATGTGCCGAAGGCCGAAGCGCGCGGCGCGCATTGGGTTCGGCCCGATCTGGTCGCGGAGGTCGCCTTCGCCGAGTTCACCGCCGAGCATGTCGTCCGCCACGCCAGTTTCCTGGGCCTGCGCGGCGACAAAGCGGCTAAGGAGGTGGTGGAGGAGGTGGAAATGCCCGCACCGGCCGCCACGCACAGCGTCAAGCTGACCAATCCCGATCGTCTGGTCTTCCCGGAAGCGAAGGTCACCAAGGGCGAGCTGTTCGCCTATCACGAGCAGATCGGTGCACTGATGCTCGCCTGGGCCGGCCATCGCCCGATCAGCCTCGTCCGCTGCCCGCAGGGGCGCGGCAAGAAATGTTTCTTCCAGAAGCATGACAGCGGCAGCTTCGGCGATGGCGTCCACCACGTCCCGATCCGCGAGAAAGACGGCGGCACCGAGGATTATCTCTATGTCGAGGACGTCGCCGGTTTGCTGGCCTGTATCCAGATGGGGACGATCGAGTTTCACGGCTGGGGCGCGCGCGTCGAGGATGTCGAAAAGCCCGACCGGCTGATCTTCGATCTCGATCCCGACGAGGGGTTGGGCTTCGATGCCGTGAAGCGCGCCGCTCAGGATCTGCGGACCA
The DNA here is from genome assembly GCA_023424095.1 of Pseudomonadota bacterium. Lineage (GTDB taxonomy): Bacteria > Pseudomonadota > Alphaproteobacteria > Sphingomonadales > Sphingomonadaceae > Allosphingosinicella. The sequence continues at coordinate 35,949 of JAFAEG010000130.1, forward strand.
TTCTCGCCGACATGGGGCTGCAGAGCTTCCCGATGGTCACCGGCGGCAAGGGCCTGCACGTCATCGTTCCGCTGACGCCCGAAGCGGAATGGCCGGCGGTGAAGGATTTCGCCCAGCGCTTCGCCACCGCTTTGGCCACCGCCGAGCCCGACCGCTTCACCGCGAACCTCGCCAAGGCCAAGCGCAAGGGCCGGATCTTCATCGATTATCTGCGCAACCAGCGCGGTTCGACGGCGGTCATGCCTTATTCCGTCCGCGCCCGTGACGGCGCGCCTGTCGCTGCGCCGATCGCCTGGGACGAACTCGATGCGACGCAAGGCGGCAACCGCTTTTCGATTCGGGACGCCGACGAACTGATCCGCCGCGCCGCCAGCCGGCCGCTCCAGGGCTGGGGCGAAGCCAGCCAGACGCTCCCCGATTTCTAGAGCAGGCTCCACAGATAGAAGGCGGTGCCGGCGCTGATGATGAGCGCGACGGCGATGCGCAGCACCGACACCTTGCGCATCGGTTCGGTCCCGGCCGGCGCCGGGCCGCTGCCGGTCACCATCGGTCCGACCAGATTGCGCCGCTTGACGACGGCGTAATAGAGGATTGCCGCGAGATGCAGCGCGATCAGCGCCAGCAGCACGTTGAACATGAATTCGTGCAGGTCGGTCAGCGTCTCCGCCGTGTCCGCGCTGACCAGGGAGGAAAGCGGGCCCACGGCCAACCCGTCATTATCCTCGGCGAACAGCCCTAGACCCACCTGGATGACCAGCACGAGCAGCATCGCCGCGACACTCCAGCCGCCGAGCGGATTGTGGCCGATCCCCGCTGCGCCGCCGCCGCGCAGATGGTTCATCACCCCGCGCGGGCCTTTCAGGAAGCTGCCGAATCGCGCGGTCGAGCTGCCGATGAAGCCCCAGACCAGGCGGAAGACGAGCAGGGCGACCATCGCCAGCCCGAGCGTCACATGCAGCGCGATCTGATCATTCTCCGCAGTCCACCACATGGCCGGGATCAGCAGGACGAGCGCCCAGTGGAAGATCCGCGTCGGTCCGTCCCAGATGCGGACGCGTCCCGCCGGCTGATCGGCCTCGATCCGGCTCATTTTTCCGGCCCGCGATAGCTTTCGTGGCAATTGCCGCAGGATTTGCCGAGCGCCGGCGCCGCGCTGCGCAACTGCTCGACGTCGCCGGCGTCGGCGAGCCGCTGGAAGGCCTGGGCTTGCTGCAGGAAATTGGCGTGGACCCGGCTGAAGCCCTCCGCATCCGACCAGATCTCCGCCTTGGCGCGGCTGCGCGCATGGACGTCGGGCCCCGATCCGGCCGGGAACCAGGACGGCAATTGCTCGCCGGACGAGACCAGCGACCCGGCTTCCTGCTTGATCCGGGCGACATCCGGGGCGCTGCCCTTCAGCTCGCGATTGATCGCCTTCAGGCTGTCGCCCATCCCCTCGAAGCGCTCGTGGCGGACATCGTAAGCATTTTCGACAGTCAGCGGGCCGCTGGCGACGCCATTGCCGCTTGGCGCGTCGCTGGTCGCGCTTTCCTCGCGGCCGCTGCAGGCGGCGACCGCGATGATGGCGGCAAGGCTGGCGGCAAGCAGGGCGGGCTTCATGCGGGTCTCCGATTGCAATCGATCGACTCAGCCATGCCGTCCGCGTTCTGCCATCGCAAGCATGGAAGGCGCCGCGAAGGCGCAACACCCGATTGCTCTCCGCGCAACGGCACGCGCGCATGCGAAAAGGGGGGGGGGGGGGGTCGGGGGCCCCCCCCCCCGAG
>JAFAEG010000146.1 GCA_023424095.1 Pseudomonadota bacterium
GGGCTTCACCGCGCCGGAATGGCGGCCGACTTCGCCGCGACGCGGGCCGCGGGCTTCCCAGCGGCGGCCGTCGTCGGAGCTGTCGGTGGCGACATTCTTGCGGGTCGCCTTGATGCGGTTTGCCTCCTGATTGAAGTTCGCCGGAAGCGGCGCGACGTCGACCTTCTGGCGGGTGAGCTTCTCGATATCGCGCAGATAGGGACGCTCGTCCTCGGCACAGAACGACACGGCGACACCCGCCGCGCCCGCACGCGCGGTGCGGCCGATGCGGTGGACATATTGCTCCGGCACGTTCGGCAGCTCGAAATTGATCACGTGGCTGACGCCCGAAACGTCGATGCCGCGCGCGGCGATGTCGGTCGCGACCAGGATCGGCACGTCGCCCGAACGGAAAGCGGCGAGCGCCTTTTCGCGCTGCGGCTGGCTCTTGTTGCCGTGGATCGCGGCGGACGCGATGCCGTTGCCCGCGAGCAGTTTCACGACGCGGTCGGCGCCATGCTTGGTGCGGGTGAAGATCAGCACGCGGTCCATATTGCCGCGATCGCCGAAGCCGACGCGAAGCATGATGGTCAGCAGGGCCTGCTTCTCGTCCTGGCGGCAGAAGCTGACGAACTGGTCGACGCGCTCGGCCGTGGTCGCGGCCGGGGCGACACGGACCTCGGCCGGATCGGTCAGGAACTTGTCCGCGAGCTGGCGGATCGCCGGGGGCATGGTGGCGGAGAAGAACAGGGTCTGGCGCTTGGCCGGGAGCATCGTCACGATCTTCTTCAGGGCGTGGATGAAGCCCAGGTCCAGCATCTGGTCGGCCTCGTCGAGGACGAGGATCTCGACCTCGCGCAGCGACAGCGCGCGCTGCTCGACCAGGTCGATCAGCCGGCCCGGCGTGGCGACGAGCACGTCGACACCGCGCGACACGTCGCGGCGGTTCATGTTGATCGACGTCCCGCCGAAGACGGTGGCGACCTTCATGCCCGCAAACTGGCCGTAGGCGCGGGCGCTGTCGGCGATCTGCCCGGCCAGCTCGCGGGTCGGGGCGAGCACCAGCATGCGGCAGGTGTGCGGGCGAAGGCCGCGGCCCGAAGCGACCAGCCGGTCGATCGACGGCAGCATGAAGGCGGCGGTCTTGCCGGTGCCGGTCTGCGCGATGCCGAGCAGATCGCGGCCCTTCAGCAGGGTCGGGATCGCGTCGCGCTGGATCGGCGTCGGATTGTCATAGGATTTCAGGGCGAGCGCCTGGAGGACGGGCTGCGAGAGCCCGAGATCGGAAAAGGACATTGATTATACTCACAAATGAGCGGCGCGGGCGCGCAGCCTTGATGGCGCGCACACGTGCGGCGGGTGTCTGAACGACCCGCGTGAAAAGGGAAGCTCTTGGCAAACAACCGAGGCGGAGCCGGGGCCTATAAGGTCCGATCACGCTGCATAACGCCTCGCTGCGGTGCAACATGGCCGGGAAGGGGTGAAAAGTCAATGAAGAGGCGGCCGCCCACCGGTGCGGCGGCCAGCGGGCATCGCCCCTTTCGCACGCCCCAAACGACGAAACCGCCCAAATTTGCGACCAACAGACTTGCCTATCCGCTACAAATGTAGCAGGTGACAAGTGTAGCAGGTGAGGCAAGATACGTGATCAATTCCCTTCCCCGTCGCGAACGCGAGATTTTCGAGCTGCTGTGCAGCGCCGGCGAGGCGACTGCCGCGCAGCTGCGCGAGCAGATGAACGACCCGCCCTCTTATTCGGCGGTGCGCACGATGCTGTCGCGGCTGGAGGCCAAGGGTCTTGCCGGGCACCGCTCGGTCGATGGCGCTTATGTCTATAAGAGCGTGCCGCGCGCCGCGACGGTGCGCGATTCCGCGATGAAGCAGATGGTGCGGACCTTCTTCAACGGGTCCGCCGCCGGTGCCGCGACGGCCTTGCTTGGCATGTCCAACAATCTGTCGGCCGATGAGGTCGCGGCGCTGCAAAAGGCAATCGATCAGGCGAAGGAGCGGGCGAAATGACCAGCTGGTTCTTCATCGAGATGGCGGCCAAGTCCGCCTTGATCTGCAGCATCGCCCTGCTGCTCGCCATGGCGCTCAAGAATCGCTCCGCCGCCGACCGTTCGATGGTGCTGCGCGTCGGGGCCGGGCTGCTCGTCGCCTTGCCTTTGATCGACATGATGTTCCCGGTGATCGAGATCGAGGCGTTCGCCGCCCCGGCCTTGCCGTTCGAGGGGATGAGCCAGGCGCAGATCGACCAGATGCTCGCGATGGCGGCGACTTTGCCGCCGGTCGCGCCGACCATCTGGGACGACCCGACGCCATTGATCATGATCCTGTGGGGCGCCGGTGCGCTCGCCGTGCTGGCGCGGCTGGGCATCGGCCTGGCGACGCTCAATCGCTGGACCCGCGCGGCCGAGCCGGTCACCGACCCGCATTGGCTGAACGCGCTGGAGCGCGCCCGGGTCGCGACCGGGGCGAGCGACCGGCTGCGGCTGATGGTCGCCGACAAGGTGCCTGGTCCGCTCGGCTGGGGCTGGCGCAATCCGGTCGTGCTGATCGACTATGACACTTATGCCGAGCCCGAAGAGGCGGACGCGATCCTGGCGCACGAAGTGGCGCATGTCGCCCGCCGCGACTGGCCGTCGCTGATGATGACCCGGATCGCCACGGCCTTGTTCTGGTTCAATCCTTTGGCCTGGACGCTCGCCCGCGAGTCGATCCACCAGGCCGAGGAAGCCGCCGACGCGCATGCCGCGCGCTCGGTCGAGCCGACCCGTTATGCCGAGACTTTGCTGAGCTGGGGCCAGATCGGCCGCGGGATCGGCGTGCCGGCCAATTCGATCGCGCCGGGCGCCCGTGCATTGTCGCGCCGGGTGCGCGCCGTGCTCGACACCAAATTGCTCGAGCGTTCGGCCCGGTCGCGGATCGCGATGGTGGCGGTGTTGCTGTGCGTCGGCGTCGCCGGCCCGGTTGCGGCGCTGAAGCTGGTCGAGGAAGCGCGTCCGCCGGAACCGCCGCGTGCGCCGAGCGCGGTGGCGAGCCTGACGCAGCCGGAAACGCCGCTGCCGCCGGAGCCGATGGTCGCGCCGGACGCCCCGGTCACGCCGCGCGCCCCGCGCCCGCCGCGCGCTCCCGACGTCGAGGCCGATGTCGCCGAGGCGATGCGGGAACTGCGCGAAGTGTTGCCGCGGGTGCCGGAAATGGTCCGGGAATCGCTGCGCCACGTCGACCATGCCGAAATCGCTCGTGCGGTCTCCCAGGCGCAGCGCGTGAACAGCGCGGAAATGCGCGCGGCGCTGGCGCAGGCCCGCATCGCGCAGGCCGAGGCGATGCGCAATCTGCCGCGGATCGATCATGCCGCCTTGCAGGCCCGGATCCGCGCGGCGATGCCCTCGCATGACGAGCTTCAGCGTCAGCTTCGTGTCGCGATGACCAGCCACCGCGCCGGCATGGCCGCCGGTGCGCGCGGCATGGAGCAGGGTGCCGCCCGCATGGAGGAGCAGGCCCGCCGCTTCCGCGATGCTGGCGAGCGCGAGCGGATCATCGCCGAGCAGCGCGCCCGCGGCGAGACCGTGACGCACGAGCAATTGCTTGAGGCCGCCGATGGCATGGAAGAGGGCGCGCGCGGCATGCGCGAGGGCGCCCGCGAAATGCGCGAAGGCATGAACGACGACGACTGAGACGCTTCCACCCCCTGCGTCCCGTCGCTAAGCGTGCCGTCTCCGCCAAGCGGGGGCGGCACGTTTCGTTTCCGGCTTGCCGGGAGCCAAAGACGCGCGCTGCGGGTTGATGGACCGGAAAGGTCGGCGACGCGATGGCAGTGAAAGCGTATCTGAACGCCGTCGCCGGCGCCGTCCCCGATCACGATATCCATTTGCCCTATATCGAATGGGCGGCGGCGCGGATCGCGGATGCGCGCGAGCGGGCCCTGTTCGAGCGGATGGCGGAGCGGGCGGGGATCGCCCACCGCTGGTCGATCCTGCCGCCGACGCCGGATGGCGGTTCGCCGGTCTGCGCGGGTGGCTTCTATGCCGGGACGGTGCCGGGCACGGCCGCCCGGATGGCGCTCTATGCCGAGGCCGCGCCGAAGCTGGCGCTGGCGGCGATCGGGAGATTGGGGCCGCTCGGGCGGATCAGCCATCTGGTGGTGGCGAGCTGCACCGGCTTCGTCGCGCCGGGCGTGGACCAGATCATCGCGGAGGCGCTCGGCCTGGGCGATGTCGAGCGCACCCTGATCGGCTTCATGGGCTGCTATGCGGCTGCGGCGGCGCTCAGGAATGCGCACCATATCGTCCGCTCGGAGCCTGAGGCGCGGGTGCTGGTGGTGACGGTCGAATTGTCCTCGCTGCATCTGCAGTTCGCGACCGGCCTGGAGGCATTGCTGGCGGAGTTGCAGTTCGGCGACGGCGCCGCAGCGGCGCTGGTGACGGCGGAGCCCGTGGGCTTCGGCATCGACGCGCCGTTCGCGGTGACGCTGCCGGCTTCGGGAGAACTGATCCGCTGGACGATCGGCGACAGCGGCTTCGAGATGCTGCTGTCGGGCGAAGTGCCGGGGCGGATCGGAACGGCGCTGCGCGATGATGCGGTGCGGGGGCGCATCCTGGGCGACTGGACGGCGGGTGAGGTCGATGCCTGGGCGGTGCATGCCGGCGGGCGGTCGATCCTTGATGCGGTCGAACGGGCGCTGGAATTGCCCCCGGAGCGGCTGGCGGCGTCCCGGCATGTGCTCAACGATTTTGGCAACATGTCCTCGTCGACCTTGATGTTCGTGCTGCGTGAATTGCTGGCCGATCCTGAGGCGAAAAAGGGCGTGGCGATCGCCTTCGGGCCTGGGCTCGCGGCCGAGGGCTTTCGCTTCGAGCGAGCCGGATGAGCCTCCGCACCGTCCCGGCGCTGATCGTCGGCGGCGGACCGGCGGGCGCAGCGGCGGCGATCCGGCTGGCGCAGGGCGGCATCCATGCGGAACTGATCGAACGGTCGAATGGCCCGCGCGACGTCGTCTGCGGCGGCTTCGTCGGCTGGGACGCGCTGGCGGCGTTGGCGGAACTGGGCATCGACGCGGCGGCGCTTGGTGCACGGCCGATTGCGCGCCTGCGGCTGGTGACGGCGCGGCGCACGGTCGAGATCGACCTGCCGAAGCCGGCGGCGGGGCTTTCGCGCTTGCGCCTGGATGAGGCGTTGTTGCGGCGCGCGGCGGCGTGCGGGGCGCAGGTTCGGTACGGCGTGACGGCGCGCGGCTGGGACGGGCGGGCTATCCGGCTCAGCAATTCTGAGGTGGTCGAGGCAGAGGCGCTGTTCCTCGCGACCGGCAAGCACGAACTGCGCGGGCTGGCCCGGCCGGTGCCGGAAGGCTGGGGCGAAGGTGCGGTCGGAATGCGGACCAGTTTCCTGCCCGGCAAACAGATTGCCGACGCGCTGGACGGCGTGATCGAATTGCACCCGTTCGATGGCGGCTATGCCGGTTTGCTGCTGCAGGAGGATGGCAGTGTGAACCTCTGCCTCTCCGTCGCCGCCGCGCGCTTGCGCGATGCTGGTGGTCAGGCGCCGCTGCTCGCGCGGTTGGCGCAGGAGGCACCCCGGCTTGGCGAACGGCTGGCGGAGGCAACGGAGGCGGCGTGGATCAGCGTTGGCAACGTGCCCTATGGCTGGCGCGCGCGGACGACGACGGACGGGCTGTTTCGGCTCGGCGATCAGGCCGCGGTGATCGCCTCGCTGGCCGGGGACGGGATCGCGATCGCGCTGACCAGCGGCGTCGCGGCGGCGGAAGCGCATCTCGCCGGCATTGCCGCGCCGGACTTCCAGCAGAGCTTCGCCAGGACTTCCGCGCGGCCCCTGAAGGTCGCCAATGCTTTGCGCTGGGCCGCCGAGCGGAGCGGACCGCGGAAAATGCTGACGGGATTGGCCGGCCTCTCGCCGAGCCTGGCGCGCTGGGCGGCGTCCTCGACCCGGATCGCGCCCTAGCGGCCGGTGATCGCGCTCGGCGCGTCGCTCCGCCACTGGCCGGAGCCGCGATATTCCTCGCGGATCTGGCTGTTCTCCACCTCGACCGGATCGGCGACGATCGTGGCCGGGCGCTGGGCCGCATAGGTCGTCGGCGCGCTCGCATTGCTTGCGGTGGTGCCCGCCGGGGGTGAAAGCCATTCCGGCGCCGCGATCGTCGCGGCCCCGTTCGCGCCATAGCGCACGATCGTCGGGTTCGGCCGGGCGATCGGCTCGGCCCCGGCATAGCGGTCGCTGAACGCGCCGGGCGAGCCGCCCGCGCCGGGCAGGCGGTAGAAGATGTGCGCGCCGATCACCGCCGTCTTGGTCAGGCGCGGCGCCCAGCGCGGCATGACGTAATTGGCGTGGTAGAAGGTCGAGAGGCCCACCGGGGCGAAGACGCGGCCCGCCAAAGCCTCCTCGGCATAGCGCCGGGCGCGGGCCCACATCGACGCGTTCGGCGTGCGGGACAAGGCGCCGTCGCAGGTGAAGGTGAACTGGCAGCCACCACCGGCGCGCATCGGCCCCTGATAGACGACGCCGCAGACCGTATTCGGCCAGGCGGGATGGCGGACGCGGTTCAGCACCACCTGCGCGACGGCGCGCTGGCCGTCCTCGCTCTGGTTGCCCGCCTCGTAATAGATGGCCTGGGTCAGGCAATCGAGCGCGCGCAGCTGCGACACCGGCGCAGACGAGGCGAGGAAAGCGGCGGCGGGCGCGGAGGCGCCGGGGCCTGCCAGCGGCAAAGCGTCATTGGCCTGGAAGGCGTTCTCGCCGAACAGCAAAGGCGCGACCGTCGGGTCAGCCAGCTCGGCGGGCGAGGAGGGCAATTCGACAGCGGGCGGAATGTCCATCGTCACCTGCACCGCGCCATAGTGCTGCGGCTGGGGCGCGATCTCGGCGACCTGCAGGGTGGTGCACGATCCCGTCACGAGCACGAGCGCGGCCAGCCGGAAGGGCTCGCGCCGCGCCGGTTTCGCGCGCTTCACATCATGCCATGGCCGTGGACGTGCCTGTGTCACCCGTCGCTCCAAGCCCCCTGTGGGCCGCCATACGCGCCTCCCGACTCGGCCGCGCGCGTGGATTTCGCGCCGTCCCATTCGGACACAGGCCCTCACCAGCCGGTTAAGAGACGCGATCTGCTGGACGCGGGCGGGGAGGGCGCTAGACGGAAAAGGTGCGCCGATCCCTTGTCCTTCTCACCGCCTGCGCCGCCCTCGCGGGCTGCGGCCCGAAGCTGGAGAGCGAGCTGATCGCGGGGCGGACGGTGACCGTCACCAATGGCGAGGATGGTCCGGTCACGCTCATCAAGATCATCGCCAATGATGCGGGCGGACGGCAGGAATGCGTGAATGAGCCGGCTACGACCCTGGGGCCGGGACGGACTTACACGACCACCTTCTTCCTCTGCGACGAAGTGACCAAGGTAGCGATCGAGACGGACCGGGGCACCCGCACAATCGCCTTCGACTAGGCGCGTCCCGCCATCTTCCGCACATTGTCCGCATAGCTGCGGCCGATCCGTTGCTCGCCGCCGTCGGCCAACCGCGCGTTCCAATGGCCGCCGGCGTCGCGGCTGAGGCCAATGATGCTGTCACGGCGCAGGATCACGGAGCGGTGGACGCGGACGAACACGGCCGGGTCCAGTTCCTCCTCCAGCCGGGCGATGGTGCGGTGGATCAGCCACGAGCGCGAGCCGACGTGCAGCCGCATATAGTCGCGCTCGGCGCTGATCCGGTCGATCCGCTCGGCGGCGATGCGGACCAGGCCATTATGCTCTGGCACCCAGAATTCCTCGACATAACGGGACGGTTCCGGCGGTGCCTCGTCCTTCGCGGCATGATGGCGCGCGCGTTCGATCGCCAGTGCCAGCCGGCCCGGATCGACCGGCTTCATCAGATAATCGACCGCCGCGACATCGAAGGCCGCGACCGCGAAATTTTCGAATGCGGTGACGAAGACGATGGCCGGGCTGATGCCGTCGCGGGCGAGCGCGCGGGCGACGTCGATGCCGTTCATGTCGGGCATGGCGATGTCGAGCAGGACCAGATCGGGCCGGGTCGCCGCGATCAGCGCCAGTGCGGATTCGCCGTCCTTGGCCGTACCCGCCAGCGCCACGCCGAGCTGATCGGCGAGCAGGATCTGCAGCCGCTCGATCGCCAGCGGCTCATCATCGACGATGACGAGCTGCAAATCAGTCACCGCGGATCGCCGGGAAATAGATGTGGACGGTGTAGCCGCCGCCCGGATCCGGGCCGTGGATGCAGCCCGCCGCGTCGCCGAAGCGCGAGGCCAGCCGGTCGCAGACGTTGCGCAGACCCACGCCGGTGCTCGCTTCATCGTCCTTCTTGGGCGGCGGGACGACGTCGCCATCATCCTTCACCTTCAGGTGCAGGCGCCCTGCTTCCTGATAGGCCGAGATCCGGATCGTCACCGGCCGGCGGGCCTTGGCAACGCCATATTTGACGCAATTCTCGACCACCGGCTGCAGGATCAGCACCGGCACGCGGCGGGTGAGCAATTCCTCCGGCACGTCGATCTCGATTTTCAGCCGCTCGGGGAAGCGGACCTGCTCGATCTCCAGATAGAGACGCTGCAGCCTGATCTCCTCGGCCAGCGCCACGTCGGCGGTCGGTTCGGTGGTGAGCGTGGTGCGGAAGAAAGCGGAAAGATTGCCCAGCATCTGCTCCGCGGCCTCGGTCCGCTTGGCCAGCACCAAAGCGCTCAGCGAATTCAGCGTGTTGAACAGGAAATGCGGGTTGATCTGATAGCGGAGCGCCCGCAGCTGCGCTTCCTGCGCCTGCCGGGCCAAGGCCGCGGCGCGACGATCCGCTTCCCGCAATTGCGCGGCATAGCTCAGCGCCACGTAGATCGCCGCCCAGGCCGCGAAGAAGAAATACCAGCTATAGGCGACGTCGGCGATCAGCTTCAGCGTGGACCATTTCGCCATTTCCTCCATCGAGGCCGGATCGATCCACAGCGCCGCTTCGGGGGCGTAGACGTAGAACATGTAATTGTTGACCACCGGCTGCAGCGCCGCCGGCGGCAGGCAGGCGAGGGCGGCGACCGCGATCTTGGCGGCGATGCCGCGCCGTGCGACCAGTTGCAGCGCCAGATAGACGAAGAAGCTGAGCAGCATCGCCATCGCGACGACCGCGGCCCGGCGATGGAATTGCTCGCCCTGGCCGGGCTGATCCATCAGCAATGCGCGCAGCGAGGTGGAGGCGAAGTAGACAGTCCAGAAACAGAGGATCGTCTTGATCGCCAGCGGAGCGTCGGCGAACCATCGGCGCGGCAGAGGCGGCTGAGTCCGGTCCATGCCCCCATCTAGCCCGGCGGCGCTGCCGATCGTCCCCCATGCGCCGCCGCTTGCCGAAGCGCCCGCATCCTTCATCGAAAAACCGTCCTCGCCGCGGTCCGGAAGCGGCGGCCGGTAGCCGGTTGCGTCGGCCTCGCCGTGCAAAAGCGGCCCGTCCCCGCCCTTTGATTCGGTCATCTTTGCTCCCCTGGGCCCGATCCTAGGCCGGGCGGGCGAAAAGGTCAGCAGTCGATACGGGCGCAGAACAAGGCCGGGAAAAACGTGCTTTCGCTTTCCGCCTCTGTGGCTTGGCGGTGACAGTGCGGCAGGCCATCGCCTCGATGTGAGCATTTCGCATTGCCCCTGCCGATACATTTCGATTCACTTTGACACTGGGGCAGGGGGTCAAGGTTAACGGGCTGGCAATCCCGTTCAGGTATAACTTGGCCCTGGGGTAGAAGGAGCGGGGTTATGAGTGCCAGTGCGCGTCAGCCAAGCGGAGCCGCAACTCTGTCGGAGATGCGGGAATTCGCCACCTTCAGCAAAGGGACGCAGCGTTATATCCGCCGCTCGCTCGACATCGGCCTTGGCCGCCGCGACGCGGTGAAGCGCTGGTCGCGCGACATTGCCGAAGCGGCCAGCATCCGCGCCCAGGAAAGCGTCTATCGCCGGCTCGATTTCATCCGCGAACATATTCCCGACGATTGCGGGCTCGACGCGATGGAGCCGATCATGGCGCCGTTGATCACGATGAGCGCCTTCGATCTCGGCCAGGACCGGCTGAGCTGCTTCGCTTCCTACCGCTTCCTCTATGAGCGGCTGCTGGGCGCCAGCGTTCGCTCCTGGTTGCCGGCCGCCTTCTGCTCGGCCTCGGCCCTGCCGCATCTCCATCCGGCCCGCCGTCGTGCCTTGCTGCAGTCGATCAGCGAAGCCGCCGCGGCCGCACCGGGCTGGTCGACCCGCGAGCCGATGTTCATTCCCGACTGGGTCGAGAAGGTGGAGCAGCCGGTCGAGGGTTAGACCCCCTGGTTCCCCTCCCTGCAAGGGAGGGGCTAGGGGTGGGTTTGAGTGGCGGACGAGGCTCGATGCCTCGGCCGCCACTTTCCGTTTGGCGCCGGAAGATTCGATTGGGCGGGCAGACGCGCGCACCCACCCCCGGCCCCTCCCTGGTCAGGGAGGGGGGCTTAGCCGCCCAGCCGGTCCACCAGCCCTTCGGCGAACGCCGTCAGCGTATCGTCTCGGGCGCCCATGATGATGATCCGGTCGCCCGGCCGCGCCAACTCGAGCAGACGTTCGCCGCAGGCCTCCCGCGTGGCCAGATGCTCGGCATGGCGGCCATGATCGGCGACCGCGTCGGTCACGACGTTGCTGCCGATCGACTTGTCGGTGGTGCCGCCATGATAGACCGGATCGGGCATCAGCAGCACATCCTCCTCGGCCATTTCGGTCAGGAAGGTCTCGCCCAGTTCGCGGCCCATGGTGCGCAGCGGATTGTATCCGTGCGGCTGGAAGAACAGCAGAAGGCGTCCGGGGAAGGCGTGAAGGGTCTGCAGGGTCGCGGCGATCTTGTCGGGATTGTGCCCGAAATCGTCGATCACGGTGACGCCTCCTGCCTCGCCGATCAATTCGAAGCGGCGGCGCAGGCCGGTAAAGCCCGACAAAGCCTCGCACGCCTCGGCCAGGCCGACGCCGGTCGCGGTCACTGCCGCCAGCGCAGCCAGCGCGTTGGAGGCATTGTGGCGGCCGGGCACGCGCAGGCGCAGCTTTACCGCCTCGCCGGTGCGGCGATCATTGACCGTGAACGCGATCGCATAGGGCTCTTCGGCCAGATCGGTCGCCATCAAATCGGCGCCCCGCTTGAGGCCGTAAGTGACGATCTTCTCGGCCGGCAGCACCGCCGCCAGCAGCCGCGCCTCGCCATCGTCCATATTGACGACGACCTTCTCCGCCTTCGCGGCGAAATCGCCGAACAGATGGCGCAGTTCGTCCAATGATTTGTGGTCGAGCGTGATGTTGTTCAGCACCGCGACGCTCGGCCGGTAGAGCGCGATCGAGCCGTCGCTTTCATCCACCTCGCTGACGAAATCCGGGCCGGCGCCGACCAGGGCGCTGGCGAAAAGCTGATCGGGCGTGGCGAAATTCTTCATCACCGCGCCGTTCATCACCGTCGGGTCGCGGCCCAGCGCGTGCAGGACCCAGCCGATCATGCCGGTGACGGTCGATTTGCCCGACGTGCCGCCGACCGCGATGCGGTTCGCCGCGTCGTTGAACAAGAGCGCGAGCAATTCGGCGCGGGTGAGGCGCTCGCAATCAAGCTCGGTGGCGCGGATGACGTCGGGGACCGTCTCTTCCACCGCGGCCGAAGCGACGAGAATCTGCTCGCCGCTGGTCACGCCGGAGCCGTCTTGCGGAAAGAGCGGGATACCGCGGCCGCGCAGGAAGCCGAACTTGTCGGCGCTCTTTGCCTGATCGAGCGCGCGGTCTGACCCAGCAATGTGGCCGCCGCGGCCCTGCACGATGAGCGCGAGCGGCAGCATGCCGCTGCCGCCGATGCCGCAGAAAAAATAGGGTTTGTCGAGGTTCATCGCGCCGCCCTATTCAGGCCGGGCTGAATATTCAAATGGGGTGAGACATGCGGATCGGCGTGGTGGCCCCGGCGGGGCGCCTGCAGCGGGAGACGGCCGAGCAGATCGTCGCCTTTGCGGCGGCGCGGCGGCCGGACGTGACGCTTGCGCTGCATCCGCAATGCTTCGCCCGCCACGGCCATTTCGCCGGCACCGATGCGGAGCGGCTGGAGGCCTTCGTCACCTTCGCCAATGATCCCGCCTTCGACGCCATCTGGTTTGCGCGCGGCGGCTATGGCTCGAACCGGATCGCGGCGGCGGCGGTCGAGCGGCTGAACAAGCATGCCCGGGACAAGGCCTATCTGGGCTATAGCGACCTCGGTTTCATGCTCGCCGCCCTCTATAAGGCCGGCTTCCCGAACGTCGCGCACGGCCCGATGCCGCAGGGCATCAGTCATGGCGACGGCGCCGAAGCGGTGGCGCGCGGGCTGGACTGGCTGGCCGACCGCGGCGCGACCGGCCTCGAGCCGAGCCTGGAGCCGGGCGTGCCCGCCGCCGCCTTCAACCTCACCGTGCTCGGCGCTCTGCTCGGCACCGACCTCGAGCCCGATCTGTCGGATCATGTGCTGATGATCGAGGATGTGGGCGAAATGGCCTATCGGATCGACCGGGCGATGTCGCATTTGACCGGCCAGCCGCGCATGCGGGCTTTACGGGGTATCCGCGCCGGCCGCTTCGAGCCGGTGCCGGACAATGATCCGCCCTTCGGCGAGGCGCCCGCCGAGATCGTCCGCCACTGGTGCGAGCGGGCCGCCATCCCCTTCCTCGGCGCCGCCGACATCGGCCACGACGCCGCAAACAAGGTGGTTCCGTTCGGCAAGCGCTAAAGCGGGGTTAACTTCAACTCGGCGCGCCGCTGTGGAAAGCTTAGTCTAATGGACTTGCAAACTGTTTTGCGTTGGTTCAATCCGAGGGTCTGTTTCAAAGGGAGGCTAATTAAATGGCGAAAGCGCAACAGAGCGGTCTGCAGCGTCCGGTTACCCCGTCGGCCGATCTGGCCGTCATCACCGGCAGCGATCCGCTGCCGCGCAGCCAGGTCGTCAAGAAGGTGTGGGATCACATCAAGGCGAACAACCTGCAGAATCCGGCCAACAAGCGCGAAATCGTTGCCGACGACAAGCTCCGCAAGATTTTCGGCAAGGACAAGGTGTCGATGTTCGAAATGAACAAGCACCTTTCCGCCCACGTTAAGTGAGCAGATAAGCCGTTTCATTCTGACGGCGCCGCCTTGGACCTGGCGGCCGGACTGAAATCCGAATTGAGAGCGCTGGGCGTGAAGTCCAGCGACCTCATCATGGTCCACGCATCTTTGCGTAAACTCGGCCTCGCAAAGTCACGGCTCAAGAGCGATCTTGGCGTGACTTGCGGGGCCGATTTGCTGGTGGACGTGATCGACGACGCGGTCGGGCCGGACGGCACCTGGATGATGGTGCTGGGCAGCGAATACGCGCAGGATTGGGTGAATTACCGCCCGGTCGAGGAGCGCGCCGGCTTGCTCGCCGGCACCGAGCCGTTCGAGGCGGCGGCCGCACCGGCGATGAAGGAGGTCGGCTTTCTGGCCGAGGCGTTCCGGCGGCGGGCAGGGACCTTGCTCAGCGCCAATCCCAGCGGCCGCTTCGGCGCGCGCGGCGCGCGGGCGGCCGAATTGCTGCAGGGCCAGCCGTGGAACGATTATTACGGGCCGGGCTCGCCGCTGGAAAAGCTCGCGCATTGGGGCGGCAAGGTGCTGCGGCTGGGCGCAGATCCGGAGACGGTGACAATCCTCCATTATGCCGAATATCTCGCGGACCTGCCGGCCAAGCGCCGGACGCGCTGGGACTATCTGCTCGCCACGGCGGAGGGGCCGAAACAGGTCTGGGTCGAATGCCTCGACGATCTGAACGGCATCGCCGACTTTGCCGGCGAGGATTATTTCGCGGCGATCGTCGGCGCCTATCTGGCCGAGGGGCGGGCACAGGCCGGACCGGTCGGCGCGGCGCAGGCGGAATTGCTGGACGCGGCCGATCTCGTCGCCTTCGGCGTGCGCTGGATGGCAGCGAATTTGCAGCCCGCTAGCGGCTGAAGCTCAGGCCCAGCCACAAGGTGCGCGGCGTCGCGCGTTCGATCAGCCCATCGGCGCTGATCGCCGACGCGACGCGGGGGGCGGCTATATTCTCGGCGCGCGCCTCGTCCGCGAGGCCGCGCGTGACCGGCAGCCGCAAGGCCGCGTCGAGCGTGAGAGCGTGCGGCAGCAACTGACGGTTGAGATCGTCCTCATATTGCGCGCCGACATATTGCGCGCCGAGCGAGGCGCGGGCGCCGTCCTCGCCGGTCCAGGCGAGGGTCAGACTGCCGCTGTGACGCGGCGTCTGGGCCGGGCGCAGCCCATCGAGCGGCAGCGCCGCACCGCTCGCGGCGACATGCGCGTCGGCAAAAGCGTAACCGGCGGTCAGCGACCAGCGGCCCGCTTGCAACGCCGCCTCGATTTCCACCCCCCGGCTGGAGACTGCGTCGAGATTGTCGCGCCGGCGATAGGCGCCGCCCGCCGCGACGAAGCCGACGCCGGGAAAGGTGCCGGGGCCGACTCCAAGAGTCACATTGGCGATCGCGCCCTCGATCCGGTTGGCGAAGGCGGTGGCCCCGATACGCAACATGCCCTGCCGCCACTCCAGCCCGAGCTCGCCGCCGCGCAGCCGTTCCGGGGCGAGCGCGTCATTGGCGGCGGTCGCATCCACGCCGACACGAAACGGGCGGTATAATTCGTTCAGGGTCGGCAGCCGCCAGCCGAGATAGAAGGCAGCGCGGGCAGTGAAGCCGCCGGTCCGCCAGGCCAGGCCGCCGCGCGTGGTCGGTTCCCAGCCGGCCCGGTCGGGGAAGGCAAGGCTGGTCAGCGGCGCGCCGGTCGCGAGCAATTCCTCGCGCAAATGCCCGCCGCTGATCCGCCAGCGGTCCAGCCGCCCGCCAGCGGTCAGCACCAGCGGCCCGCTCTCCCACGCGGCTTCCGCGAACAGGCCGGCATTCAGCGTCGCGCCGCCAGCCCTTCGCCCGCGCGTCGCCGCCCCGTTCTGAAAGGAAAAAAGCTCGCGCGTCTCGCCCTCGACGCGGCGCACATCGCCGCCAAGCCGCAGCGAGACCGGCCCGAGCGGCGGCCGCAGCTCGATCCGTCCGCCGGTGCCGGTCGAGGGCACTTCATATTGCTCGGCCGTCCGTGTCGCCGCGGTGCGATCCGCGTTCACCGAGGCGAAGCTGTTGTAGAAACTGCGGGTCTGCACATAGGCCAAGGCCGACCAGGCCCAGCGGCCGCTGCCGACCAGCCGCAGCGAGGCGTCCATGCCGTCGGTGCGAATGTCGCTGAAGGCGGTGCCGCGCTCGCGTTCGTCGTGGAAGAGCAGGAGGTTGGCCTGCAATTCGGTCGCCGCACCCACCGGTGCCACGCCGCGAAAGGCGACACTGCCCTGCCGGTAGGGCGACGGCCGGTCAGCCGGCCCGCTTTGGTTCGCGACGATCGGCACGAAGCCGTCCCCGGAAGCGTAATTGCCGCTGATCGTCAAAGCGCCGCCGCCCAGTTCAAGGCCGGTCGCGGCAAAGGCGTCGATGCCGGCGCGGCTCCCGCCGGTGAGCGACGCGCTCGCCCGGCCCAGTTCGGCCGGTCCCGCGCTGTCCAGTTCGATCGCTCCGGCCAGCGCGCCCGGCCCGGCCGCGCCGCTGCCGCCGCCGCGCACCACGCGAATTTGGC
>JAFAEG010000147.1 GCA_023424095.1 Pseudomonadota bacterium
CCGGAATCCGGCGCGGCTGTGGACCTGGATCGCGATCCTCTCCGCTCTGCTGATGGTCGGCGCGCTCACCGCCATCTATTTCATCGGCCCGCAGCAGATTTCCGCCTGGATGAATGGCGGCGCCGCCCCGGCCAATGCCAGCGATGCCCTGCGCTTCACCCGCCGCGACCTGTCGCGCGAGCCGCTGCCGACCGACCGCGAATTGTTCACCGTGACCGGCGAGATCACCAACGTCTCGAGCGAGACCCAGCGCGTGCCGCAGATCCGCGCGGAAGTGACCGACGCCGATCAGAATGTGATCTTCGCCTGGACGATCGCCCCGCCGGTCAGCGAACTGGCCGCCGGCCAGGCGATCACCTTCTCCAGCGCCTCGACCGACGTGCCGAAAGGCGGACGAAGCCTGAGCCTGCGCTTCGCTTCCGGGAATTAGGCGATGCATATCGGCATCCTGACCGGCGGCGGCGACGTACCCGGGCTCAATGCCTGCATCCGCGCGGTCACCCTTTCCGCCGACGATCTCGGCTGGCGCGTCACCGGCTTCAAGCGCGGCTGGGAAGGGGTGATGGCAATCGATCCCGCCGATCCCGCCAGCATCGCCGCCAACACGATCGCGCTGGACCGCGAGGCGGTGCGCGGCATCGACCGCACCGGTGGCACCATCCTGCACACGTCCCGGCTCGACCCGCGCACGATGAAGGAAGGCGACGGCACCGGCCACGTCCTCGACGTGCTGAACCGGCTCGGCGTTGACGCCATGGTGACTTTGGGCGGCGACGGCACGTTGCGCTTCTCCGCCCACCTCGCCGGCCAGGGGGTCCGCGTCATCTCCGTCCCCAAGACGATGGACAATGACGTGTTCGGCACGGATTATTGCATCGGCTTCTCGACCGCGGTCAGCCGCTCGGTCGAGGCGATCAATGCGCTCCGCACCACCGTCGCCAGCCACCAGCGGATCGGCGTGATCGAATTGTTCGGCCGCCGCAGCGGCGAGACCGCCTTGCTCGCCGGCCATCTCGCCCAGGTCGACCGCACGATCATCTCCGAAGTCCCGGCCGATCTCGACCGGCTGCTGCCGTTGATCGCCGAGGACAAGGCGTCGAACCCGTCCGGCTATGCGATGATGGTCGTCTCCGAAGGCGCACGGATCGCCGGCGAGGACGCCCCGCGCGACGGCGACATCGCCAAATCCTCCGCGGAGCGCGGCTCCGAGCGGATCGGCGACCGCCTGGGCCGCGCCGTCACCCAGCGGCTCGGCAGCGGCGTGGTGATCCAGGAGCTCGCCTATCTGATGCGCGCCGGCGAGCCCGACGCGATGGACCGCATGGCCGGCCTGGCCTTCGGCGCGCTCGCCGTGCAGCTGCTCCAGCAGGGCGAACATGGCCGCATGGTCGCGCTGCGCCACGGGAATTACACCCACGTCCCCGCCGACGCCCTGCTGAGCGGGGAGAAACTGGTCGACGTCGATGCCCTCTACGACCCCGCCCGCTACCGCGCCCGCCTGCTCAAGGTCGAGGGCATGCCGATGTTCCTGTATTGAGGAAATCGTCCGCGCATGAACTGTGATGAGCTAAGCAGAGAGATCGAGACGAATCTCGGCTGCCTGCTTTCGGACTTCAGCCTGCAGTTGGATGACGCCAGAGAGATCGAAGGCGATGGCTGTGAATTGACGTATCGATCGCCCCGCCGACTTGTCAGATTCTATTCTTCCCCCCGCAACGGCGAAATCAACTGTCTCGTTACCGATGACATAAGCGAGTCAGCCGACGAGCGGCGTAATTGGCGTTACGTTCGTGATGCGGCCGGGTGGCGAGCGGACTGGACCGATGAACAGTTGGAGGCCGAGCCGCATCCAGGCTTCAGGTCGGTCGGCGAACGGCTCGTGGACTTGGGCGATCGGCTCTCCGAACTTTCATGGAGATGACATCCCAGATTGGAAGCATGAGGTAACCGGAAGGTGATTGCGCGCCCCAAGTCCCCCTGCTAGAGGCGCCCGCCTACCCGGTGGTGGCTTCGCGCTGCCCCTCCTTCGATGTGCGGTCGTGGCGGAACTGGTAGACGCGCAACGTTGAGGTCGTTGTGTCCGAAAGGACGTGGAAGTTCGAGTCTTCTCGACCGCACCAATCATTCATGACAGACATTTGGTCGCTCCGGCGCTGATCCGGGGCCCCTCTGTCGTCGCGTGAAGGGGATTCGGGCCATGGCCGGACAAGCGGACGGATCCCAGCGCGCCCTCGGCTTCTGGCCCTGTCTGGCGCTCGTCGTCGGCACGATCATCGGCTCCGGCATCTTCCTCCTCCCCGCCCAGCTGGCCCCGTTCGGCTGGAATGCGATGTTCGGCTGGGGCGTGACGATCGGCGGGGCCCTGTGCATCGCCTTCGTCTTCGCCAGGCTGGCGGCAGCGATTCCCGCAGCGGCGGGACCACACGCCTTCGTCGGCCAGGCGTTCGGCGGCTTGGCCGCATTCGGCATCACCTGGGCCTATTGGATCGCGATCTGGGTCGGCAACGCCGCCATCGCGATCGGCGCGGTGAGCTATATCTCCCTGTTCGCGCCCGCGCTGGCCGACACGCCGATCCTGGGCGCGGGCGCGGCGATCGCCTTGCTCTGGCTGCTCACCGCCCTCAACTGCCTCAGCTTGAAGGCGTCGGGCGGCTTTCAATTGGTCACCGCCGCGCTGAAGCTGCTGCCGCTGCTGGCGGTGATCCTGATCGCCGGGTTCGCGATGGCGAGCGGCGCGGAGAGCCAGGCGCCGGCCTTCCGCGCGGAGGATATCAATCTCGATTCGATCAACAGCGCCGCGGCGATCGGTCTTTGGGCGATGGTGGGGTTCGAGGCGGCGGCCTGGGCCAGCCGCAACGTCCGCGATCCCGCCCGCACGGTCCCGCGCGCGACCTTCTACGGCACCCTTGCCGTCGGTCTCTTCTATCTCGCCGTCACCACCGCGGTGATGCTGCTCACCCCACCGGACGCCCTCGCCGCCTCCAACGCCCCGCTTGCGCTCGCGATCGAGCCCTTCACCGGCGAAGGCGTTGCCTTGCTGATCGGCCTCTTTGCGGCAATCAGCGTGGTCGGCGCCCTGAACGGGCTGGTGCTGGTACAGGGCGAATTGCCGCTGCAGCTCGCCCGCGACGGCGCGCTCCCCGCCTGGCTCGGGAAAATCTCGGCGCGCGGCCTGCCGGTGCGGGCGCAGATCGTCTCCAGTGCGCTCTCGACCGCGCTCATTCTCGCCAACGCCAGCCGCACCTTGGCGGGCCTGTTCATGTTCATGGCTCTGGTCGCGACCGCCGCGACCCTAATCCTCTATCTGGCCGTTGCGCTGGCCGCGCTCGAATTGCAGCGCCGCAACCGGGTGGAGACCAGCCCGTTGCTGCTGCTCACCGCCGGCATCGGCATCCTGTTCGCGCTGTGGACCTTTTACGGCGCGGGGCTGGAGGCGACGGCCTGGACGCTGGCGCTGATCGCGGCCGGCTTCCCGCTTTACGCGCTGACGAAGACGCTCAGCGCCAGACGGCCGGCGGCTGCGCCTCACGCACCTCCGGAATAAGCCGGGTCAATTTGCGCCCGAAGCTGCGCAGGCACACTTCGCTCGCGCCCAAAGGCCCCGGCACATAGGCTGAGCTGCCCATCCCCGCCTGCACCCGGGCGATCAAGTCCGTGTCCTCGGCGTTCACCCGCCGGTTGATCCGCCAGTTCAGATAGCGCGCCGCCTTCAATTCGCGGTCCGCCCCCGGAAGCGCGTAGCTGACCTCGCGAATGAGCGTTTCGGTCGGTCCGACCGGCACGAAATGCATGAAATCGACCTGGTCGGGATAGAAATCGATCGCGACGTTCGGCCAGAGCTTCAGATACAGCCAGCGCCGTCCGCGCTCCCGTGGCAGGAAATGCTGATAGGCGCGCTCGGAAAGGTTGCGCGACGGATGCTCGATCAGATCGCCCCACATCCGGTCGACATGCTCGCCCGCCTCGATGCCGTAATCGCCGCCGAATAGGCGGGTCAGCCCAGGATGCGCGACGTCGATGTGCAAAGCGTCGGAATAATTGTCCGCGACATTCTTCCAGTTCACCGGGCGTGGCCGAAGCGTGATCCGGCCCAGCGCCTCCAGCTCAGCCAGCCGGTAGGGCGCGACCTCGGCCTCATAAGGTGCCATCATTTCGGCAACGGTTGGTCCGCCGCCTTCCAGCCGTACGAACACGAAGCCGTGCCACAGCTCGCATTCGACCGGCAGCAGCCCCCAATCCTTGAGCCGCAGGTCGTCATAATCCGCTCGGTTCGGCACAGCGAGCAGCCGCCCGTCGGCGGCATAGGTCCAGGCGTGATAGGGACAGGTCAGCCGCTTCGCGCAGCCGCCGGTCCCGTCGAGCAAACGCGCGCCGCGATGCCGGCAGACATTGTGGAAGGCCCGGACCGCGCCATCGGTCCCGCGCATCGCGATGATGGAATCGCCGAGCAGATCGAGCGAGCGCCAGTCGCCGGGCGCGGGAATATCATTCTGATGACAGACGATCTGCCAGGCGGGGCGGATCACCCGCGCCATCTCGACCCGGAAATAATCCGTATCGCGATAGACCCAGCCGGGCAGGCTCAGCGCGTCATTCTCCATGCCTCCGTCTAGCGCCCCACGGTGACAAAGTCGCGCCAGACGACTTTTGCGGATTCCCGTCCTCTTACCCTTGCGTTAACCTTGCCCCGGTTAGCTCGCTTTCACGTCGCTGCGACGCTCGCAGCCCTTTGCCCGGACACGCATGGCCAGTCCCTTTCTCGCGCGCGCAAAGCGGGTTTCGATCATCAGCCTGAAGGTCGCGGCGGTCGGCTTCGGCCTCGCTCTGATCGCGCTCATCGTCGCGGTGTCCGTCGCGGTCAGCCAGCTGCCGAGCTTCGGCGAGCTGCAGCGCCGCGACAATCTGGGCCAGATGATTCGCGTCCGCGCCGCCGACGGCAGCATCATCCACACCCAGGGCCCGAGCTTCGGCGAGTGGATCCCCTACGACCGTATCCCGGTGACGATGCGCAACGCGATCGTCGCGATCGAGGACCGGCGCTACGATTATCATTGGGGCGTCGATCCGATCGGCATCACCCGCTCCTTCTACGTCCGCCTGCGCACCGGCCAGTGGAGCCAGGGCGGCTCGACCATCACCCAGCAGCTCGCCCGCAACATCTTCCTGACCAACACTCGAACCTTCGGCCGAAAGGCGCGCGAGGCGATCCTCGCGATGGCGCTGGAGTGGCGCTATTCGAAGGAAGAGATTCTCGAACTCTATCTCAACCGCGTCTATTTCGGCGGCGGCGCCTATGGCATCGATGCGGCGGCGCGACGTTTCTTCGGCCACAGTGCGACCGAGATGAGCGTTCAGGAAGCGGCGATCATCGCCGGCCTCGTTCAATCGCCCTCAAATTACTCGCCCACCGCCGACGAGGAGGCTGCACGCGGACGCGCCGGCGTCGTGCTGGATGCGATGCGCGAGCAGGAGATGATCACTGGAGCGCAGGCGAGCGCCGCCGCGGTCAATGTGCGCGAAATCCCCTTCTACACGCCGCCCTCGCCGCGCACGACGACGCGCTATTTCACCGACTGGATCCTGCCGCAGCTCGACACCCTGATCGACCAGCAGGTGACCGAGCCGATCGAGGTCTGGACCACGATCGACGTCGGCCTGCAGAATCGGGCGGACCAGGCGATCACCGCCCATGCCCCGGCCGGCGCGCAGGGCGCTTTGGTCTCGCTCGACCGCGACGGCGCGGTGCGGGCGATGGTCGGCGGGCTCAACTACGCCCGCTCCAACTACAATCGCGCCACCCAGGCGAACCGCCAGCCGGGCTCGGCCTGGAAATTGTTCGTCTATCTCGCCGCTCTGGAAGCGGGGAACACGCCGGACAGCCCGGTCGATGCCAGCCCGATCACGATCAACGGCTGGAGCCCGCGCGGTGCCGGTCCCGGCCGGATGCCGCTGCGCCAGGCCTTCGCGCTGTCGATCAACACCGCCGCCGTCCGCCTGGCGCAGGAGGTCAGCACCGGCACGGTGGCGAGCATGGCGCGGCGCTTCGGCATCACCACCCCGATCGGCACCACCCCGGCCATGGCGCTCGGCTCGTCCGAGGTGCGGCTGATCGACATGGTCCGCGCTTATGCCTCAGTCGCCAATCGCGGCGTTGCCGTCACCCCTTATGGCATCCGCCGAGTCACCACGGCGGGCGGCACCGTGGTCTTCGAACATCAGGTCGATACCAGCCGCCAGCTCGTGACGCCGTGGATCGCCGCCTACATGACCGACATGCTGCAGGCGGTCGTGACCAGCGGCACGGGCCGCGCCGCCGCGC
>JAFAEG010000025.1 GCA_023424095.1 Pseudomonadota bacterium
CGCACCCACCCCCAACCCCTCCCTGCGAGCAGGGAGGGGGGCAAGATCAGGCTGAGGGGGCTTCAGTTGCCGCGCGGCGGCGGCGCAAAGCGCGCACGCCGAGCCAGATCAGGCCGGCGCCGACCAGCCAGGGCGACAGCATGACCAGGATCATGAACAGGCCATAAGCGAGCCACTTGGCCTGATCCCAGGCGCTGGCGAGCGCGCCGCCAAAGTCCGGCGCGCCGACGGCATAAGCGCCTGAGCGGTAGGACAGAATCACCGGCGTGGTCGCCAGTTCCTCGCGCGCTTCGCCCCGCGTGCCGCGCAGCGACTGGAGCTGGGAGCGAATGCCGGCGGCCTCGTGATTGAGGTCGCGGATCGTGCCGACGCTTCCGCCGCGCGCGATCTGCGCCTCCAGCTCGGCCAGCCGTTCCTCCAGCTGGGCGATCGTGCGGGTGGCGCCGCGAATGCCGCTGCCGACGTCGCGGCCGGTGACCTGGCTGTCGATCAGCCGCCCTTCGGCTTCGCGCACGCTCGCCATCGCTTGCTCGCCGAAGCGGTGGGCAAGGCCGGGCTCGACCGCGAGATTGAGGTCGGCGCGCACGTCATTGTCGCGGCCGCTATAGGTCATGCCGGTGATCCGGCAGCGCGCCGCGCCCATTTCCTCGCAAAGCGACGCATGGCGTTGCTGGACGGTGGCGATCCGGTCGCCGGCCAGGCCGAAATTGTAGCGATAGGCGAAGGCGACGTCGGGGGCCGCGTCCGGCGAGATTGCGGGCGGGGCGTTGCCGGGGCCGCGCGTGGCCATGGACGAGGGGGCTTCGGCGACGTCGTAAGTGGACGCGCCGTTGGCTGAACTTGTCGAGGTCGAATCGGGGCCGTCCGGCCCTTCTTTCATTCCACCGCAGCCGGCGAGGGCGAGAGCGGCGATCCCGGTGAAGGCGAGAGAGAAACGCATGGCATCCTCCTTATCGTTGGGACCGTAACTTTACCTCATCGGTTGAGAATATGACAAGAGGCTAAATTCAGGGGTGGCAAGGGCATGGCTTGCGAAGGGGATTCGGTCGCATGTCCGCAATCAGAGGCTCGTGCGTTCCCGCTCCCAGCCGGACTGGTCAGACCGACCTGCGCTCCTCAACCGAAGAGCGAATAGAGCCACTGACCCAGGTCGCGCTGCAAGCCCTGGTCGAAGAAAGCCACTTCGAAGCTTTGCTCCACAAGGAGTGCGGGCGCGACAAAGAGCCAGACCGGGTGAACCTTCCCGTACTTCGCCTTGTCCCGCACGGCGGCAATGACGATCGGCAGGTAGGCACAGACCAATGCCAACCAGATTTCCGGATTTGGCACCTCTGGAAGCCAGTGACGCAGGCGGAAAAATGCCGGCCACAGCAAGTGGATGGTGGCAAGCAGCATCAGCCGCTTGTGCCAGTCAGGCCTCTTGCGAAGCATGATCGCCGCGGCGACGAGCAGGACGAACAGGCTGAGCCCCGTCACGGTCCCGGCCAGCGCGGAGGTGGCGGCGCTGCCGATGTGCGGCAAATCTCTTGAGGCTGCCCAGCCAGCAGTCGCGATCCCGCTAATGCAGACCGTGATTGCGAGTGGCAGCGCCACGAGTCCGAGCTTGCGATGCAACCCGGACCGGCGCCAACGGACGAGCAACGGTTGACCGATAAACAGAAGCAACCATGCCAAGGCCGACGCGCCGTGAAGGTGAACGAACCACGGTGCCGAAAATGTCTGTCGGAACATCGGGACGGCGTAGGTCCAGCCGAAACCAACCGCGACGACCACCAGGCCCGCAAGTCCCATGCCGAAGTAAAACGGCATCGCTCGATCCCGAACCCAGACATTAGCCATGTTCGATTCCCCGTCGGGATCAGTTTGTCGAAGGCTGTTCCTGTCCGCAATGGGTCGGAAACAGGCTCTCGCTCTTGCGGGTCCGCTAATGGTGGAAAGCGGACATTCGCGTGATTAGGATCATCGCGGAGCAAGTATGCGGGCGGTGCCAAGTGACGCTTTATGAGAAGGGGTGGTTTGCCGCTGGGTGGGCTTTGCTCCTGGTTCTTTCTTCGCCACTATGGTTGTGGGGCTTCCTGGAGCCGAGGTTCGGCGGAGTAGGCGCCGTGGCGGGTGTGACGCTATTGCTCGCTCACGGCGTCGCGTTTCACTTTCTCATTAGGTGCAGGAACTGCGGCAAAAATCCCTTCGAGAAGAAGATCATTGGCGGCATCGTATGGACGACATTGCCGCGTAAGTCCTGCGGCCGATGCGGGGCATCGACTGACGGGTAAACGGCCTAGTTGAACGTCCGAAATGGGTGGAAAGCGGACATTGTGCCCGATAGACTTCTCTCATGAAGCCCAGCGATCACGATCTGGAACTGGAAGACTTGGATAGGCGCGCCACCGGGCGCCTACTGGCCGCAGATACCTTCGACGCGAGCGCGTTTCGGTCGCTGATCGACTACCTCTCCGGTAAGGCCGAGGACATCAAGGGCGAAAATGTCATCTCTAAGCAGGTGCTTGGCAGCTTGCGGACAGCCGCGTCAGCGATTCGAAGCCGGTCGGACTACTTGCAGCAAGTCCGCGAGAACCTTGGCCTAGCCGACGAGTTCGAGATGTTGCTGGACCTGATGATTATTAGCGAAAGCCCTCAGGATCGTGTGCCGGGAGTGCCGAGGATCATCTGACCCGGATGTCCGCAATGGGTCGGAAGCGGACCTTCGCAGGAGGCCTGCGGGGGGCAGTTGACGCGCCTGCGGGCTTGCTGTGCGGGACCGGCTCGACCCGAAGCGCCAACGGGGGCTTGGGGACGTGGGCTCAGGACAAAAACCAGTTTCCTACAGGCTTTTCGTTCTGGTAATGTTCTCGCATGATGCCCCACACGCATTTGCTTCCGGCCGGATCGATGCCAGCCTCGCGAATGGCACCCCCCGCGAACCCGTGTGCCATTCGTGCCATTAGCCTTGCCCGCGCCCTCGCCAGCGCGCGCTTGGCTTGCTAGTCGCCTCCCACGATGCCGACCAAGACTGAAGACCAAGCCCCCGCGATCATCGACGCGAGCTTCGACGAGGCGCTGTCGCAGCGTTACCTCGTCTATGCGCTGTCCACGATCACCGCCCGCTCGCTGCCGGATCTGCGCGACGGGCTGAAGCCGGTCCACCGCCGCCTGCTCTGGGCGATGCGCGGGCTGAAGCTCGATCCCGCTTCGGCTTACAAGAAATGCGCCCGCGTCGTCGGCGACGTGATCGGCAAATATCATCCGCATGGCGACCAGTCGGTCTATGACGCGATGGTCCGCTTGGCGCAGACCTTTGCGCTGCGCTATCCGCTCGTCGACGGGCAGGGGAATTTCGGCAATATCGACGGCGATAATGCCGCCGCCTATCGCTACACCGAAGCGCGGCTGACGCGGGTCGCGATCGACCTGATGGCCGGGCTCGACGAAGGCACGGTCGACTACAAGCCGACTTACAATGGCGAGGATGAGGAGCCGGAGGTCTTCCCCGGCCTGTTCCCGAACCTGCTCGCCAACGGCGCCAGCGGCATCGCCGTCGGCATGGCGACCAGCATTCCGCCGCACAATGCCGCCGAACTGATCGACGCCGCCACCTTGCTGGTGGACGAGAAACCGGGCGAACCCGTCTCCGACGCGGTCTTGCTCGAACATGTGAAGGGCCCGGATTTCCCGACCGGCGGCATCGTCGCGGATGGGCCGGAGGTGATCGCCCATGCTTATGCCACCGGGCGCGGCGCGTTCCGCGTGCGGGCGAAGTGGAGCCTGGAGGATCAGGGGCGCGGCACCTGGGTCGCGGTGATCACCGAGATTCCATACGGTGTGCAGAAGGGAAAATTGATCGAGCAGATCGCGACCCTGATCGCGGACAAGAAATTGCCGATCCTGGCCGACGTGCGCGACGAATCCGACGCGGAGATCCGCATCGTGCTGGAGCCGCGGGCGCGCACCGTCGATCCGCAGGTCCTGATGGACAGCCTGTTCCGGCTGAGCGACCTGGAGACGCGTTTCTCGCTGAACCTCAACGTGCTCGACGCCAGCCGAACGCCGCGGGTGATGGGCCTGCGCGAAGTGCTGAGCCAGTGGGTGGCGTTCCAGATCGAGGTGCTGGTCAAGCGCTCGAACCACCGGCTCGACAAGATCGCCGACCGGATCGAGCTGCTCGACGGCTATCTGATCGCCTATCTGAACCTCGATCGCGTGATCGAGATCATCCGCACCGAGGACGAGCCCAAGCCGGTGATGATGGCGGAATTCGGCCTGACCGACCGCCAGACCGAGGCGATCCTCAACATGCGGCTGCGCTCGCTTCGCCGGCTCGAGGAAATGGAGATCAAGTCCGAGCGCGACAAGCTGGAGAAGGAGCGGGCCGAACTGACCGCTCTGGTCGAGAGCCCGGCGCGGCAGAAGACCCGGCTGAAGAAGGATCTGGCCGAGCTGAAGAAGCGCTACGGCCCGGAGACCGAGCTTGGCCGGCGGCGCACGCTGATCGAGGAAGCCGGGCCGGCGCGGGAAATCCCGCTCGAGGCGATGATCGAGCGCGAGCCGATCACCATCATCCTGTCGCAGCGCGGCTGGATCCGGGCGATGAAGGGTCATGTCGAGGCGGGCGAGGCCGACAGTCTGAAGTTCAAGGAAGGCGACGCGCTCGCTTTCCCGCTGCTGCACGCCCACACCACCGACAAGATATTGCTCGCCTCGTCGGACGGCCGTTTCTACACGCTCGCCGCCGACAAGCTGCCGGGCGGGCGGGGCTTTGGCGAGCCGGTGAAATTGATGGCCGACATCGAGGGAGAAGGCAGCATCATCGCCTTGCTGCGCGCGGCCGGCGCGGAAAAATTGCTGGTCGCTTCCTCGGACGGCAAGGGCTTCATCACCCCGGCCGCGGCGGCCGTCGCCGAAACGCGCAAGGGCAAGCAGGTCGTCAATCTGCGCGCGGGGCAGAAATTGAAGGTCGTCCGGCCGCTCAAGCCCACTGACGATTGGGTCGCGGTGATCGGCGACAATCGCAAATTGGTCGCCTTCCCGATCGCCGAGAACCTGCCCGAAATGGGCCGGGGGCAGGGTGTCACGCTGCAGCGTTATCGCGACGGCGGCCTGTCCGATGCCACCGCCTTCCGCGCCGAGGAAGGGCTGAGCTGGTCGCTGGGCGGCGAGAGCGGGCGGACCCGGACGGAGGATATGGGACCCTGG
Organism: Pseudomonadota bacterium; assembly: GCA_023424095.1. GTDB lineage: Bacteria > Pseudomonadota > Alphaproteobacteria > Sphingomonadales > Sphingomonadaceae > Allosphingosinicella. The sequence goes on from JAFAEG010000025.1 coordinate 5,191, forward strand.
CTGACCGCCCGGGCCGCGGCCGGGCGGATGCCGCCGCAGGGCTTCCCCCGCAACAACCGTTTCTGATCAAGGCGTAACGGCCTTTAGCGGGCGTTAACCCTCTTCGCCTAACGCCTGCAGCATGAAGGCGACACCCGCGCGCGGCCAGGTTGACATCGAAATCATCGAAGCGACGCTTCAGGCCTCGTTTTCGGATGTCACTTCGCGCGACCTGCTCTCGCTGGTGACGCGCAGCCGCAAGGCCTTCCTTCACGCTCTGCCGGTCGGCGCCGCGGTGCTCACGCTCGATCCGGCGGGCGCCTATCTGGAGGAAGCGAATGACCATTTCCGCCAGCTCGCCGACTATGACGATCGCGTCTCCGACCGCGCGGTCGCGAGCATCCCATTGTTTGCCAGCGGCGTGATCGCGGATCGGCTCCGGGCCTTTATCGAGAGCGAGGACGACGCCGTCCAGTTCGAAGCGACGGACGGCAAGGCGATTGCCGCGCGGCATTTCACGGTGCGATTCGCGCGCCTGCTGAACATGGATTTCGGCCCCCGCCGGATGATCGTGTCGCTGATGGACCGCACCTCGCAGGTCGAGACCGAGCGCAATCTTCGCTCCGGCATGCTGCTCGACAGCCTCACCGGCCTACCCAACCGGCTCTGCTTCAGCGAACATGTCGACGCCATTCTGGCCGATGAGACGCTCGCCGACGATTGCTACGCGGTGCTCGCGCTCGATCTGACCCGGTTCAGCCGGGTCAACGAATCGATGGGCGCGCTGGCCGGCGATGAATTGCTGATCACCTTCGCCCGCCGCCTGGTCTCGGCGCTTCGCCCGACCGACATGCTGGCGCGTACCTCGGGCGACGAATTCGCCATTCTGCTCAAGCTCGAAAAAGGCGTGTCCGACGCGCTTCGGGCGGCGGAGCGGATCAAGGCGGTGCTGACCCTGCCGTTCCGCCTGACCGAGCTGGAAATCCGGGTCGATTGCGCGATCGGCTGCGCGCTGGTGAACCCGCAGGGCGGCGGCGCCGAGGAAGTACTGCGCAACGCGCAATTCGCGCTGAAACAGGCCAAGAGCCTGGGCACGGTCCAGATTTATGAGCCCGTGCAGGCGCAGGCGGTGCGCCGCCGGTTCAGCATGGAGACCGAGCTTCGCCGAGCGATCGAATCGGATGAGCTGACCCTGGTGTTCCAGCCGGTGATCGAGCTGGCGACCGGGCGAGTCGCCTCGTTCGAGGCTTTGTCCCGGTGGAAGAACGACCCTGAAGGGCCGATCTCACCCGAGGAATTCATTCCGGTCGCCGAGGAATCGGGGCTGATCGTGCCGCTCGGCCGCTGGGCGCTAGAGGAAGCGACCCGGACGGTGGCCGGCTGGGACCGGCAATTGGGCCGCGTCCTGCCGCTCAACATCAGCGTCAACCTGTCCGCGATCCAGATCAGCCGCGACGATATCGCCGCTTTGGTCTCCGGCGCGCTCGAGGCCAGCGGGCTGAGCGGCAAGCGCCTGATCCTGGAACTGACCGAAAGCGCGATCATCCACGACCCGGATCGCGCCGCCGACGTGCTCGCCATGCTGAAGAAGCTCGATGTGCGGGTCGCGATGGACGATTTCGGCACGGGCTACACCTCGCTGGCGATGCTTCAGCGGCTGCCGATCGACGTGCTGAAGATCGACCGCAGCCTGATCGCCGACCTGTTGCACGATGAGGATTCCGCCTCGATCGTCCGCGCCATCCTCTCCCTCGCCCACGCGCTCGGCATGGAGACGACGGCGGAGGGGATCGAGGAGCGCGCCTTGGGCCTGCGGCTCGCGACGATGGGCTGCAATTACGGTCAGGGCTTTCATTATGCCCGCCCGATGGAAGCGGACGCGGCGCTGGCTTACTGGCTCGAACGCAACGCCTGAGCGATCGCTGCGCGGGCAATCTCGCCGAGCCGCTCCCGTCCCGGAAAATCTTCCGACACCCATTGCTGTTCGATCGCGAAGCGGGTGCGGGCGACCAGCGGTCCCTGCGGCAAACCCAAAGCGATGAGCTCGCCGCCCGACAGGTTGAGCGGCGGGCGGGTCCAGTCCGCCAGCAGGTCCACTGGACCATCGCCAAGCAATTGCCGGTCGACCGCGCTTTCCGCACCGAGCCAGTAAGCGAGCTGTCGCACCGGGGCGTCGCGATGGTCGTCCGAGAGGGCAGCAACGAGCCGCTTCACCGCCTTGTTCGACAGGCGCAGCCGCGCGCCCACCTCTGCCGCTACCGCCGCGTCCGGCAGGAGCGCGGCAAGGCGCCGCAGCGCATGTGGCGGAACACCCGTATCGCGCTCGCGGGCACAGAGACGAGCGAGGCGCGCCAGTCCCGCGCCGTCAATCTCCGGAATGATCGGGGCGAAAATGCCCTGATCGAGCATGATTGAGACCGTGGCCTCCGGCGCCGGCAGCGCCAGCAGCTTCAGCAATTCATCGGCGATCCGCTCCCGCGACAGCGCCATCAGATCGTTGGCGCGTGCGCGGCAGGCGGCGAGGCCTTCGGCGTCCGGTCCGCCTTCGCCGAAGCGGGCGTGGAAGCGGAAGAAGCGCAGGATTCGCAAATGATCCTCGGCAATCCGGGTCAAAGGATCGCCGATGAAGCGGACGCGGCGCGCTTTCGCGTCGTCCAGCCCGCCGAAATAGTCGAAAATCTCGCCCGAGACCGGGTCTGCGCTCAAGGCATTGATGGTGAAGTCACGGCGGGCGGCGTCCTCGCGCCAATCGTCGGTGAAGGCGATCGTGGCGCGGCGGCCGTCGGTCGAAACGTCGCGGCGCAGGGTGGTGACCTCGGCCGGTAGGCCGGCGCTGATCGCGGTGACGGTTCCGTGGGCGATGCCGGTGGGGACGGCCTTGAGCCCGGCGGCTTCGAGGCGGCGGACCACCTCGTCCGGCAGCAGGCGGGTGGCGAGATCGATGTCGCTCACCGCCACGCCGAGCAGGGTGTCGCGCACGCAGCCGCCGACGAAACGAGTCTGCCCACCCGCCGCGTCCAGGGCGGCGAGCAGGGGCTTGAGGCCCGGACGGAGGCGCCATTCGGCCGGGGGCAGCTTCATGCCAGCACCAGCCGGCGGCTGAGATTGACGATCATCGCAGCCGTCGCCCCCCAAATCTGCCAGCCCTGATAAGGTATCTCATAATAAGAACGCATCTTGCCGCGAAACATGGCCTCGCGCTGCAGCTGATTGGCCGGATCGAGCAGGAAATCGAGCGGCGCTTCGAACACGTCCGCGACTTCGCCGGGATGCGGCGTCATCGGCAGACCGGCCGGGACGATGCCGACCACCGGCGTGATCTCGAACCCCGTGACAGTGCGATACAAATCGGCGACGCCGATCACCTCCACGGCTGAGGGCGGCAGGCCGATCTCCTCCTCCGCCTCGCGCAGGGCGGCCGCAATCGGGCCATCGTCGCCGGGGTCGATGCGGCCGCCGGGAAAGCTGACCTGGCCGGCATGCTGGCGCATCGTTTCCGGCCGGAGGGTGAGGATGACGGTCGGCGAGGGGCGATCCACCACCGCGACCAGAACGGCGGCGGGGGTGATGCCGAGGCTCATTTCCTCCTGCTCCAGCACGTCGCCCGGCAACAGGATCGGGCTGCGTCGATGCCCTTCCTCGAGCGCGGCGCGCAGGGTCGCGGCGAGGTTCACGCTGCCTCCAGCCGAAAGAAGGTGCCGCCGCTCCACAGGCCCGGGGGATCGGCATCCTCGGCCAGCGCCAGTTCGGCCAGTTCGTAATAGACCGGGCGCGCGATCCGCGCCTCCAGCCCCCCGCGCACGTGAAGATAAGGATGCGGGCCGTCGTCGCGCTCCTCGACACGCAGCCCGCGCTCAGGGCCGGCGACGACGAGCTCACCGGTATTGAGGCGAAAGGCGAGCGAGCGGTCGCGGCCTTCGCCTTCGCTCTTCAGTTCGACTGCGATGAACGCGGCATCCTCGACCGCGATGTCGAGCTTCTCCACCGGCGTGACCAGCACATGGCGGCCGTCGGGCTCGCGCCTCAGCACCGTGGCGAACAGCTGCACCATCGCCTGACGGCCGATCGGGCTGCCCTGATAGAACCAGGTGCCGTCGCGGGCGATCCGCATCTCGCTGTCGCCGCAATGGGACGGGTTCCATTTGTCCACCGGCGGCAGCTTCTTATCCGCCGCCAGCCGCGCGATTTCGGCGAGGCTGAGGCCGGTCAGATCGGGGGGAGGATCGGGCGATGGCATGCGGCCGCTGTAAGCAATGCGCCGCAGCGGCGCAAAGCCGGGAACGCAGCGGCACGGCCGGCATCAAAGCGGGCGGACAGCGAGGATTTCCCTATGTATCGCGCAGCCGACCGAGAGAGCTCTGCCCCCGAAGACTATCGCGCGCCTTCGTCCGGCCCGGACGAGCGGGCGGTGGAACAGGCGATCCGCACCCTGATCGCGGCGGCCGGGGACGATCCTGACCGTCCGGGCCTGATCGATACGCCGGGGCGGGTAAGCCGCGCCTATCGTGAATGGTTCGCCGGCTATTCGGTGGACCCGGCGACCTTGCTTGCGTGCCGCTTCGATGCCGAGGACTATGACGGCATCGTCGTGCTGCGGGGAATCAAGGTGATATCGACCTGCGAACATCACCTGGCGCCGATCATCGGCACCGCGCATGTGGGTTACCTGCCGGACGGTGAGGTGGTCGGCATTTCCAAGCTGGCACGGTTGGTCGATGCCTTCGCGCGCCGGCTGCAATTGCAGGAACGGCTGACCCGCCAGGTCGCCCAGGCGCTGGATGCGACGCTGACGCCGCGCGGCGTCGGCGTGGTGATCGAGGCGACGCACGGCTGCATGAGCACGCGCGGGGTGAATGTCCACGGTGTCTCGATGGTCACCGAATGCTGGCTGGGTGAGTTCAAGACGGATGCGCGGCTGCGCGACACACTGATGCGCGGGAGCGGCGCGGAACGATGAACCGGGCAAGGCCGCAACCGGGGCAGGACGAGCTGGCGCTGGCGGCGCGGATCGCGGCGCGCGATCCGGTGGCGCTGCGCGAGACGATGGCGACCAACAATCGCCGCCTCTATCGCGCCGCCTGGTCGATCCTGGGTGATAGCGCCGAAGCGGAGGACGCGGTGCAGGCCGCCTATCTCAAGGCCTTCCGGGGGATCGAGTCCTTCTCCGGTCACGCCTCGCTCGCCACCTGGCTGACGCGGATCACGATCAACGAAGCGCTGATGCGGCGGCGCGCCGAACTCCGTCGCCGCGCCCGGCTGCAGGCCGCCAAGGTGGTGATGCTGGAGGATTATCGCGATCCGCGCCGCCAGCCTGGAGGTGTTGAGATGCCCGATGCGACCCTGGCCCGTGAGCAATTGCGGACGATGATGGAAGCGGCAATCGCGGGGCTGCCCGCCATCTATCGCGCCGTTTTCGTGTTGCGCGAGGTGGAGGCGATGGGGGTGGGCGAGGTTGCGGTGACCCTCGGCGTCACGGCAGGCACGGTGCGCAGCCGTCACCTGCGGGCGCGGCAGCGGCTGCAGGAAGCGCTCGCGCCCGAACTGGACAGCGTGCTCGCCGGCGTGTTTCCGTTTGCCGGGGCGGCGTGCGAGGCGCTGGCCGCGCGCGTGATTCGGGCGCTGACCGATGCCAGTGGAGACGGGCAGGATGCCTAAGGAATTTGATGGTCCGCGCACCGCGATCGTCACCGGCGGGGCGAAGAGGATCGGGGCGGCGCTGGTGCGGGCGCTGGCGGCGGACGGCTGGCATGTGCTGATCCACTATCGTCACTCGGGTGACGAGGCAGAGTCGCTGGCGGTAGAAATCGGCAATGCCGCGACCGTGCAGGCGGAGCTGGCCGAGCCGGACTGCGCGGCACGGATCCTGGCCGGGCTCGACGGGCTGCCGCCGGCACGGTTGCTGATCAACAATGCGTCTTTATTCCTGAATGACGGGCAGGGCGATTTCGGCGCGGCGCAATGGGATCTGCATCAGGCGGTGAACCTGCGCGCGCCGGCTTTACTGAGCCAGGCCTTCGCCGCGGCGCTCGACGGCGCGAACGGGCTGATCGTCAATATGCTCGACGCCAAGCTCGCCGCGCCGAACCCGGACTTCTACTCTTATACAGTGTCGAAGATGGGGCTGGCTGGGCTGACCGAACTCAGCGCGCGGGCGCTGGCGCCGAAGGTCCGAGTCTGCGGCATCGCCCCCTCGGTGACGATGGTGTCGGGGCCGCAGAGCCGGGAGAATTTCGACAAGGTGCACCGGCTGAACGCGCTCGGCCGGGGCGTCGAGGCCGAGCAGATCGTGGCGGCTTTGCGCTTCATCATCGCCGCGCCGACGCTGACAGGGCAGACGATCACGCTTGACGCGGGCCAGCGATTCCTTTCCCTCCCGCGCGATGTCCAATATCTCTGATCCACTGCTTGCCGAGCCGCGCCTCGACGGCCTGATCCCGGCGGCGCTGGCGCCGAAGACCCGCAAGATCGTGCTCGAGGATTATGCGCTCGATCTCGACATCGGCTTTCACGAGTTCGAGGTTGGCAATCCGCAGAAACTGGTGGTGAGCGTCGAGGTCTGGGTCGACGAGGCCTCCTTCGCCAGCGCCGACGAGGTCGAGCTGGCCTGGAATTACGATTTCCTGCGCAGCTCGATCGCCACGCTCGTCCACGGCCGGCGCTTCAATTTGCAGGAAACGCTGGCGCGGGAAATCTACGCTTTGGTCGCGGCGCGGCATGGCGTCACGGCGATTCGGGTGAAGACCCGCAAGCCCGACATTTATCCCGATTGTGCCGGGGTCGGGGTCGAACTGGCGTCCTTCTGACCCGCGCCTAGCGCGTTCGAGTCCGCGTGCATTGGCCGAGGCCGTCGCGGATCACGCGATAATCCGCCTGAATCGCGGTCGCATGTTCCGGCGTCTCGCTCATGCTCTGCCGCGGCAATTGTTCGGGCAGGAAGCAGGCGAGGCGATACCAGAGCAGGGTGTCGCGGACCGGCTGGGTCGCACCCGCATCGACGAACTCGCTGGTCGACACGGACCAGCGCGGCGGCTCGCCTGGAGCACGCAGCACGCTCAAGGAAATGGGCTGGTTGGCGGAGGTCAGCAGAAAGAACTGCGTCTCGCTGGCGCCGCTCAGCACGCCGGGGACGTGGAAAGCGCGGCCGATGCCGGTGATAGCGGCGGGCGCGTCAGCCGCGAGCGCGTCGCGGATGATCGTGCGCGCCTGTTCGGCGACGGCAGGCGCGTACGGCAGTTGCGCGGCCGGTGTGACCAATTGAAGTTCGTCGGCCCGTCCCGGGACGGGACGCGCGAAAATCAGATATTCGCTGCGGCGCGCGGGCCGTTGCGGCCGGCCGTTCGCCTGAAGCGGCAGATCGGCGAGATATTTGACGAGGGCAGGGGTGCCGGGGACGCCGCGAATCAGGGCGACGACCTCGACCTCCATATAAAAACGCGAATGGCCGGCCGCGACGCCCGGCGCTTCCTCAGGCCGCAGCGGCAGCGCGCGGCGCAGGCGGACGTGGGCGGCGACGGGCGCGGCAAGCGCCAGATCGGCGAGATCGGCATAGCTGGGCTGCGCCATGACGCCGGCCGCCGGGAGAGGCGCTGGCGGCTGCGCCGCTGCGGGGAAGGCCGAAAAGAGGCCAAAAAGTGCGGCGCAATTGCAGATAGTATGGAGATTCATAATACACTCTCTTGCGAATCATTCGTGAATGCGCTTGGCAAGGATGAATTGGGTTTGAATGCCGCACCGGGGATTAGCAGACACGGGGAATCGGGCAGAATTTCGGCGCAATGTGGAGCATTGCGTCGCCGAAACTGTCGGGATAGAGACTGCGCTGCTGTCCATGGTGAACGGAAGCGTGATCGGAGCGTTAATCCGCTCGCGATCCGTGGTGAGTTGAGAGAGGGAGCGCCGCCGTTTAATGTCGTATCTTGACCAAAGGACCAGCCCGGCGCGAATTTGGGCGCTCGGTGGTGTCGCCATTCTCCACGTCCTGATCGGTGTCGCGTTTGTTACGGGTTTCTATCAGCGCTTCACCAAAGAAGGCGTGAAGGACCTCGACGTGTTCGACGTCGAGGAACCGCCGCCCCCTGAAGAAGAGCCGCCGCCCCCGGAGGAAATTCCGGAGCCGGTTTCGCCGCAGGTTGTTGCTCCGCCGCCGATCGTGCGCACGAACGTGCCGCCGCCGCCGTCGCCGCCGACCCAGTCGGTGATCCCGCCGCCGGCGCCGCCGACTTACGTGGCGACCCCGCCGACGCCGGCTC
>JAFAEG010000122.1 GCA_023424095.1 Pseudomonadota bacterium
CCTTCTGCGGGGTCGGGTTCGCCGGGTTGGCCGGGTCGATCGGTTCGCCGGGTTTGGGCTCAAGCATACGACTCTCCTTGGTTGGAGAATCGAAGCTAAGGCGCGCAGCGGCCGGCTGCAACGCCCACAACAATCATTTCGGCTCAGTTTCGACCGGTTCGGCGGTTTCGCCCCGGCGTCGGGCCTCGCGCGCCTCGCGCTGAGCCTGCCGCTCCGCCGCCCGCGCCTCGCGGCCGCGGCGTTCGTCTTCCTCGCGCAGCCTCCGGCCGGCGGCACGGTCGCGCTCGCTTTGGCTGGTGGTGACCGCGTCGATGCTCTGATCGACCACCGCGACGGCGGCCCGCACCGGCAAGGTGACGACGTCGATCGCCGTGCGAGCGATGCAGCCGGACAGGATCGTCGCGGAAAAGGCGAGGAGAATCATGCGCATGTGAAGCCCTTTACCACGAAGGCGTTGAAGCTTGCTGAACGAATATACCGGCCGTGCGGCGCTTGCGTCAGGCGGCGCGTTCCAACCGGTTCCGCCCGGCGCGCTTGGCCCGGTAGAGCGCGGCGTCGGCGCGTTCCATGACGATCGGCGCGGGCTCGCCATTGAGCGTCGCGATCCCCGCGCTCACGGTCACTTCGCCCGTCACCCCCGCCAGCGTGATTTCCTCGGCGCAGGCGAGGCGCAGGCGCTCGCAGATCCGCAGCGCCTGGTCGAAGCTGGCGCCTTTCAGGAACACGGCGAACTCCTCGCCACCCAGCCGGCCCACGGCATCGCCTTCGCGGACGATCTGCCGGGCCAGCCGGACGAAGGCGACCAGCACCGCGTCGCCGGCAGCATGGCCGAGCCGGTCGTTGATCCGCTTGAAATGGTCGAGGTCGAACAAGGCGACGCAGCCGCGCTCCAGCTCGCGCTTGGAGATCGCCGCTTTCTCGATCTCGCGCATGAAGGCGCGGCGGTTGAGCGCGCCGGTCAGGCCGTCGGTCCGCGCCTCGGTGGCGAGCACGCGTTCGCGTTCGCGGCGCTCCTCGACATTGCGGATCGCGCTGACGGCGCCGAGCGCCCGGCCATTCTCGTCGAACACACCCTGGGTACGAGTCTCCATCCAGACCTGGCTGCCGTCCTTGCGGATGGCGCGATATTCGATCGTCTCGACCAGCTCCGGCGTGGCCAGCACGGCGCGATGCGCGCTCGCCAATTTCGCGGTATCGGCAGGATCGACCAGGTCCGTCGCCAGGCGGCCGACCACGTCCTCCGGCCGGTAGCCGCCCATCCGCTCGATCGCGGCCGAGGCGAAGACGATGTGGCCGGCCCGGTCGATGTCGAGGATGATGTCGGTGGAATGGTCGGCTAGCAGGCGATAGCGATTCTCGCTCGCCTGCAGCCGTTCGAACAGCGATTTGCGCTCGGCCAGTTCCGCGGCGGGCGGCAGCACCGCCAGCACGGTCGCGGCCAGATAGAATTGCAGGAACTGCAATTCGGCCTCGCGGCTCGTGACGAAATCGACGACGGGGCCGAAGCCCAGCAAGGTCGCGCCGCCCCCGACCAAAGCGACGATGCCGATCGACGCCGCGCCGCCGAACCGTCCGAGCCGGAAGGTGGCGACGATCACCGGCAGCCACGGCAGGAACAGCATTGGCCCGACACTGAAGGCGAAGACCGTCAGCGTCGTGATGAGGACCAAGGAGAGCAACAGCACGGCCTCGGCAAACTGGCTGCGCGAGGAAGTCCGCACCCAGCGGCGGACATTGCCGTCGAGGATCAGCAGGCAGGCGGGCGCGAAGCTGATCGTGCCGAGCGCATGGCCGGCGAACCAGCGCAGGGCATTGTCGGCGAAGTCCGCGCCGTGCAGCGCCGCGACCGCGGCCCCGCCAAGTGCGCTCAGCAAGGGTGCGACGATCCCCGCCGCGAAGACGAAGGTGAAGAAGCCGGGAGTCGAATCCAGCGGCGCCGCGCGCCCGCGCATCCGGCGGTACAGGCTGGCCGCGACAAAGGCCTCGCACATGTTGATCACGCTGAACACGGGCGCGGCGGTCGGGCCGAAGCCGAACAAGGCGGTCGCCGCCGCGCTGGCGATGCCGCACGAGGTCAGCGCGCCGCGCCACTCGCGCCGCGGCGTGGTGAGCAGGAACGCGGTCAGAATGGCATTGGCGACGAACAGGATCGCCACGCCGCCGCCCAGCCGGGTGGTGGCGACGGTCAGCGACGCGATCACGAAATAGACAAGGCCGAGCGCCGCATGGCGAAGTACCGGCCGGTGCAGAGCGATGCCCATCGTCTGCAGCTACCCGCTCACCGGTTAAGCAATGGCTAGCGGCGCGGTAAGGAAATCGGCGCAACTGCCGGAGCCGTAACGAAAAAGGGCGGCCCGTTGCCGGACCGCCCTCTTGCGTTCTGAAATTCCGAGACGCTTAGCGCTTCGAGAACTGGAAGGAACGACGCGCCTTGGCGCGGCCATACTTCTTACGCTCGACGACGCGCGGATCGCGGGTCAGGAAGCCGGCCTGCTTCACTGCGGTGCGCAGGGTCGGCTCATACTTGCTGAGCGCCTGGGCGATGCCGTGCTTGACCGCGCCGGCCTGGCCCGAAAGCCCGCCGCCATGAACGGTCGCGACGACGTCATACTGGCCTTCGCGCTCGGAGACGCCGAACGGCTGGTTGATCACCAGGCGCAGGGTCGGGCGGGCGAAATAGACTTCCTGATCCCGGCCGTTGACCGTGATCTTGCCCGAGCCCGGCTTCAGCCAGACGCGCGCAACGGCGTCCTTGCGGCGGCCGGTCGCATAAGCGCGGCCCTGCGCGTCCAGCTCCTGCTCGCGCAGCACGGCGGCGATCTGCGGACCCTGGGTGGCGACACCGTTCGGGTTCAGATTCTCTTCCTCGCGGCCACGACGGCCACCCGAACGGGGCGCCTCGGAAGCAGCGGCGGGCGCCGCGGTCTCGGCAGCGGCGTCACCGGCGGGAGCGGCGGCGGGGGCCGCGGCCGGCTCGGCCTTGGCGGCGGTCAGATCGGCGAGATCGGACAAAGACTGGCGGTTGTCGGCCATTATGCGCCCACCTTGTTCTTGCGGTTCATCGACGCGACGTCGAGGACTTCGGGGTTCTGGCCACCGTGCGGATGCTCGGTGCCGTTATACAGGTGCAGGGCACGCATCTGGTCGCGGCCGAGCGGACCGCGCGGGATCATGCGCTCGATCGCCTTTTCCAGCACGCGCTCGGGGAAGCGGCCTTCCAGCACCTTGCCGGCGGTGATCGACTTGATGCCGCCCGCATAGCCGGTGTGACGGTAATAGACCTTGTCGGCCAGCTTCTTGCCGGTGAAGCGCACCTTGTCGGCGTTGACGATGACGACATGGTCGCCGCAATCGACGTGCGGGGTGAAGCTGGGCTTGTGCTTGCCGCGCAGGATGTTCGCGACGATGGTGGCGAGACGGCCGACGACGAGACCGTCGGCGTCGATCAGATGCCACTTCTTTTCCACCTCGGCCGGCTTGGCCGACTTGGTGGTCTTGAGGAGCGCCTTCATGGGCTCATGACCTTTCGAATAAACGGATGCGCCGCCCGGACCCGGAAGGGCCGAAGGGCGGCGCTGCGAGCGGCCAAATGGCGCAAGAGGCCCGCAAAGTCAACAAATCCGCGGGTTTCGCGTGAGGTAAAATGATACCATGTGCGTCGGAGCGCTGATTTAGTCAGCAGCGCCCGGAGCCTGCTAGTCGTCGCTCAGGCCGAGCGTTTCGGTCAGCTCGCACGTTTCGCTGGAGAACTTCCCCACCGCTCGCTCGACATTCATGCCACCAAATCCGTTGCGCGCCCGGTATTCCATAACGACGCCGTGCGAGCCTGAAGAATCGGCGCGTGTGACGCGTGTCTCAATGTGCTCGAAGGACGAAGGCTCTCGAAGTGCATCTTTGACTGCGTTCTTAAGACCTCGCAGCGACCCATCCCAGCTACTGAGACAGTGAGTACCACTTGCCTTTTCCTCTGCCTCTGCTCGTGCGGAACTCGCCTCTTGTTCTGCTTCGCTCTTTGCGCGCTCCGCTCGCAGCGCTTCTCGCTTGGCTTCCTGCTCCTTCCGAAAGGCAGCAAATCCTTCTGGATCAACAATGCTCCACGTTACGGATGTCAGCACGGCCACGCCGATTACCGCCCCGGCGATGATCGCGACACGCTTGAATAGTCTCTTGATCCCCATGCACTCTTTCTGCCGGGCAGTTTGTCCACGTCAATGCGCAACGATTGCGGGGCCGGACCTGCCCGGTGCAGAATCCGGGCGCGCGATGATCGGCACAGCGCGTATCAGGTGACGAGGACGACTCATTGGGAGAGAGTGGCATGAAGCGTGGATGGCCGGCGGCGGCAGGGCTGCTGATCGCTACGACGGCTTTGGCGCAGCAGCCTTCCGGGAACGCGCCGCCAAACAAGTCCACGCCAGTCGAGGCGGGGGAGCTTCAGGAGACGTGGAACGACCGCGCGAGCCAGGGCGCTCCCGTTTCGTCCATCCGCGAATTTGACGGCTGGGGTCTGGGCGCCGCCATGCCGCTGGCGCGCTCCGAGCATGCGGTCGCGGAATTCGAGGGCAAGGTCTGGGTGCTGGGCGGCTATCCGCCCGGGCGGCTGCCGTCCAATCTCGTGCAGGTCTATGATCCGGTCGCGAGCCGCTGGACGCTCGGCCCGACGCTGCCGCAGCCGATCCACCACACCCATGTCGCAGCGGTGGGCGGCAAACTTTATCTGATCGGTGGCGAGGTCGACGGCGCCAGCTCCGGGCGGCCGCATCGCTACGTCGCCGATGTCTGGATGCACGATCCGGCCGTCGGCGGCTGGGTGCCTCGGGCGCCGATGCCCACGGCGCGCAGTGGCGGCGGCAAGGCGGTGATCGACGGCAAGATCTACGTCGCCGGCGGCCGCCCGCCCGGCGGCGCGGCGTTCGAGGTCTATGACCCGGCGACCGACACATGGGAGCGGCTGCCGGACATGCCGACGCAGCGCAATCACCTCGCCATGGTCGCGATCGGTGGCAAGATCTATGTCGCGGGCGGCCGCACCGGTCCGGGCGCGGGCGCCGAGCGGGTCGATGTGCTCGAAATCTACGATCCCGCCACTCGCCGCTGGAGCCGCGGCGCTTCGTTGCCCGCGCCGCGCGGCGGCGTCACCGGTGCGGCCCATGCCGGCTGCATGTTCGTCTTCGCGGGCGAGGGCGAGCGCAGCCATGTGCTGGGCCTGACGCCGAACAGCTATGGCTATGATCCGCGCACCGACCGCTGGACGCAATTGCCCGACCTGCCGATTGCCATGCACGGGCTGAAGGGCAGCGCGGTGATCGGCGGCCGCATCTTCCTGCCGGGCGGCGGGATCACGCTGGGCGGCAATTCCGGCACGAACGCGATGCAGGTCTATCGGCCCACCATGACCTGCGAATAGCGCCGCCGCGCTTTGTAATGCTTGCGCCCCTTTGCTATCGCCCGCGCGAATTTGCTATCGCCCGCGCGAACATGGGGAGTAAGCATGTCGCGTAAGTTCTTCGGCACGGATGGGATCCGCGGCCGCACCAACGAAATGCCGATGACCGCGGCGATGGCGCAGCGGGTCGGCCAGGCGGCGGGCGCGCATTTCCTGCGCGGCGACCATCGCCATCGCGTGGTGATCGGCAAGGATACCCGCCTGTCGGGCTACATGATGGAGACGGCGCTCATTTCCGGCTTCACCAGCGTCGGCATGGACGTGGTGATGGTCGGGCCGGTGCCGACCCCGGCGGTGGCGATGCTGACCCGCTCGATGCGCGCCGACATCGGCGTGATGATCTCCGCCAGCCACAACAAGTTCGCCGACAATGGCATCAAATTGTTCGGCCCCGACGGCTATAAATTGTCCGATGCGGACGAGGCGGAGCTCGAGCGGCTGCTGGACGAGGAGCCGGTGCTGGTCCCCGCCGAGCAGATCGGCCGGGCGCGCAAGATCGAGGATGCCCGCGGCCGCTACATCCACTTCGCCAAGACCACCTTCCCCGAGCATCTGCGGCTCGACGGGCTGAAGGTGGTGGTCGATTGCGCGCATGGCGCCGCTTATCAGGTCGCCCCCTCGGCGTTGTGGGAGCTGGGTGCGGAAGTGGTTGCGCTCGGCGTCGATCCCGACGGCCTCAACATCAATGACGGCTGCGGTTCGACCGATACCGCCGCGCTCAGCAGCACGGTGGTCGCCAGCGGTGCGCATATCGGGCTGGCGCTGGACGGCGACGCCGATCGGCTGATCGTCGTCGACGAGACCGGGACAAAGATTGACGGCGACCAGTTGATGGCCCTGATCGGCTCGTCCTGGCACCGCCGCGGCCAGCTGAAAGGCGGCGGCGTGGTCGCGACGGTGATGTCCAACCTGGGGCTGGAACGCTATTTCCAGAGCGAGGGCCTGACGCTGGAGCGGACCAAGGTCGGCGACCGCTATGTGCTGGAAGCGATGCGCGCCCGGGGCTTCAATGTCGGCGGCGAGCAGTCCGGCCACATGATCCTGACCGATTACGGCACCACCGGCGACGGTCTGGTCGCGGGCCTGCAGGTGCTGGCCGAGCTGGTCGAGGCGGGCAAGCCTGCGAGCGAATTGCTCCGCCGCTTCGAGCCGCTGCCGCAATTGCTGAAAAATGTCCGCTTCAAGGGCAAGCCGCTCGAGCAAGCGGACGTGAAGGCCGCGATCGCCGCCGGCGAAGCGCGGCTGGCCGGGACCGGCCGGCTGGTCATCCGCCCCTCCGGCACCGAGCCGGTGATGCGCGTGATGGCCGAAGGCGAGGACGAAAATCTGGTGCGTGAGGTCGTCGACGACATCTGCGCCGCTGTGGAGAAGAATTAATGCTTGAGATGCGCCCCGATTGCGAAAAGTGCGGCCGCGATTTGCCCGCCGACCAGTTCGAAGCCTTCATCTGCTCGATGGAATGCACCTTCTGCGCCGCCTGTGCGGACCGGATGGAGGAACGCTGCCCCAATTGCGGCGGCGATCTGCTCGAGCGGCCGATGCGGACCGGCGAGACGCTGGCGAAGCACCCGGCCAGCACCAAGCGCCATTATAAGAGGTGAAAGTCCCCCGCATCCTGATCATCGCCGGCTCCGACAGCGGCGGCGGCGCGGGGATCCAGGCGGACATCAAGACCGTCACCATGCTCGGCGGCCACGCCATGACCGCGATCACCGCGATCACGGCGCAGAATACGTTGGGCGTGACCGGCGTTCACCCGATCCCCACGGAGATGGTGATCGCGCAGATGGACGCGGTGATCAGCGACATCGGCGTCGATGCGGTGAAGATCGGCATGATCGGCTCGGCCGAGACGGCGGAAGCGGTCGCGGACCGGCTGACCGGGCTCGACGTGCCGATCGTGTTCGATCCGGTCATGGTCGCAACCAGCGGCTCCGTGCTGGCCGATGCCGCCACGGTCGCGGCCTTCGAACGGCTGATGCGGATGGCGGCGCTGGTGACGCCGAACGTGCCGGAGCTGGAAAGGCTTTCCGGCCTTAGCGCCAGGACGGAGCTGGAGGGTGAAATCGCTGCCGGGGAACTGGCGGAGCGCTATGGCTGCGCCGTTCTGGGTAAAGGCGGAGACCGGCCGCCGACGGTTTCGCCTCGGCTTCGGTCTGCCGACGGGACGAAAGCGCGCGAGGAGATTGGCGATTGCCTGCAACTGCCCGACGGTCATCCGGACGGGCAGACATATCTGTGGCACGACGAGAGGATCGAAACCCGTCACTCTCACGGCACCGGTTGCACCCTGGCGAGCGCGATCGCGACCGAACTGGCGCGTGGCGCACGCCTGCCGGACGCGATCGAGACGGCGCGCGCCTTCGTCCGCTCTGCGTTGCTCGCCGCGCCGGGGTTCGGCGCCGGGCATGGGCCGATGGGCCACTGGGCGGCGAATGACGGGCGTATGGATCTCAACCAGGTCACGCTCAGCGCGCGCGACTATGATGAGGCGGTCAGCTTCTACACGCGGCTCGGCCTCACGCAGATCGTGGATGCACCGGCCAAGAATTATGCCCGGTTCGAATGTCCCGGCGGCGCGACCCTCTCGATCAGCGCGGCGGCGGATGCGCATCCCGGCGACAATGTCACCTACTTTGAATCGGCCGGACTGGACGAATGGGTCTTCGCGCTGAAGGAGGCCGGGGTCGAATTCTCGCAGGAGCCGCGCGACGAAAGCTATGGCTGGCGAGAGGCCCGGCTGACCGACCCGACCGGCAACAGGCTCTGCCTCTACCGCGCCGGGACGATGCGCCGCTTCCCGCCCTGGCGGATCGGCTGATCGCGATGCGCGCCTCGCTCAATCGGGGCGAGACGCTGGGAGACCGGATCATGAAGGTCGATCATGCCGGCGAGCATGGCGCGGTCTGCATCTATCGCGCGCAACTTTGGTTCGCGCGCTGGACGGCGCCCGATATGGTCGCGGAACTGGATGCCTTCCTCGCCCACGAGCAACGACATCGCGCCCGCTTCGGCGCGGAACTGGCGCGACGCGGGCGGCGGCGCTGCCGCTCCTATCTGCTCTGCGGCCTGGGCGGCTTCGTCTTGGGTGGCGTCACCGGCCTGTTCGGGCGCCGTCCGATCGCCGCGACGACGGTGGCGATCGAGACGGTGGTGCTTCGGCACATGCGCGAACAGATCGAACAGCTCAGCGCCGACGATGCGGCGGCGACCGACGCGCTGCGCGACATCATCGCCGACGAGCAGGAGCATCACGAACTGTCGCAAGCCTGGCTGGCGCCGCCGGGCCTCTGGCCGCGGCTGATCGATCCGATCGTCGGCGCCTCGACCGAGCTCGTCATCTGGTGCGGCATGCGCTTTCGCTTCCTCTAATCGTCCACAACAAAGAACAGGGAGATTCCAGCTTTCGCTGGAATGACGAGGAGAGGGTGCGGTACCTTGCGGTCATGGCCCCCTGCTTCAAGATCGAGAAACCCTATCCGTCGCCGCTTGCCGGCGTGGACGAGGCGGGGTGCGCGCCGCTGGCCGGGCCGGTGGTGGCGGCGGCGGTGATCCTCGACCGGACCAGGTTTCCGCGCGGGATCGATGACAGCAAGAAGCTGCCTGCGCCGTTGCGCGAGGCGATCTGCGCGAAGCTCAAAAGGCAAGCCGGCGTCGGCGTCGGCATCGCCTCGGTCGAGGAGATCGACCAGCTCAACATCTTCTGGGCGCGGATGCTGGCGATGCAGCGGGCGGTGGATGCGCTCGGGGCCGATCCGATGATGGTGCTGGTCGACGGCAACAAGCTGCCGAAATGGGAGCGGCCCTCGGTTGCAATCGTGAAGGGCGACGCCAAGAGCCGCTCGATCGCCGCCGCCTCGATCGTTGCCAAGGTGACGCGAGACGCGATCATGGCCGAGCATGCGCGCGACTGGCCGGGTTATGGCTGGGAGACCAACCAGGGCTATCCCACGCCCTTTCACTGCCAGGCGCTGAAGGCGCTCGGCCCGACCCCGCTCCATCGCCGGAGCTTCGCGCGGGTGCGTGAGCAACTCCAGCTGGAGTTGATCGCGGCGGAGTGAGCGCCCCTAACGATGCTGGTCGATCAGGATCGGGTTGCCGTCCGGATCGGTGAGCACGAAATTGGCCGGGCCGGTGGCGCTGGTGATCTCCACGCCTGCCTCGATCCCCGCGGCGCGCAGGCGGCGCTGAATGGAGCGGACGTCCTCATAGGGATCGACGTTGCGGCCGTCGCTGTCCCAGCCGGGATTGAAGGTCAGGATGTTGCGGTCGAACATGCCCTGGAACAGGCCGATCTTCACGTCGCCATTCTTCATGATGATCCAGCGCTGCGCCGCGTTGCCGTGCGTCTGGGTGAAGCCCAGCTTTTCGTAAAAGGCCTTGGACGCATTGATGTCGCGTACATTCAGGCTGACCGAGAAATTGCCGAGGCTGGAATCGGCCGTGGGCGCGGTAGATAGTGTCGCCTGGACGGCGGCGAACAGGGCGATGCCGGAAGCGAGGCCGTGCAGGAATTTCATGTCGCGTCTCCCCTGATGATGCGGCCGATCCTACGCCTGGTCGAAACGCTTCGCCATCGCCCGGCTGAATCTCGGCCGGTGAGTCCTCGGCGCAACACCACCGTTTGTGGAGGCAGGGGCACACCCCCAGGCACAAGATTTTGTGGCGGACTCCTTGTGTTCTGAAAGTGTTTACACCTCGTTAACCATTTCCCTTCAGACCCTTGGCTTGACGGTGGAGTCACCGGGAATCCACACACTTGCTCTTGGCCGAGCGGGGGGAAGACATGACGGCAATGACGAAGCTTGGCGTGCAGCGGCGACGGGCCGCGACGGTGCCGGAGGGTGCACCCGCGACGAGCCTGCCGCTGGACAGCATCATCCAGTCCGATTGCGTGGCCGCGATGAAGTCGCTGCCGACGGCGAGCGTGGACATGATCTTCGCCGATCCGCCTTATAACCTGCAGCTGGGCGGCGACCTGTTCCGGCCCGAGGGCAGCCGGGTCGATGCGGTCGATGACGATTGGGACAAATTTTCCAGCTTCGCCGCCTATGACAAGTTCACGCGGGAATGGCTCGCGGAGGCGCGGCGCATCCTGAAGCCGAATGGCACGATCTGGGTGATCGGCTCCTATCACAACATCTTCCGCGTCGGCGCAGCGGTGCAGGATCTGGGCTATTGGATCCTGAACGACATCGTCTGGCGCAAGACCAATCCGATGCCGAATTTCCGCGGCACCCGCTTCACCAACGCGCACGAGACGATGATCTGGGCGAGCCGGTCCGAGAACAGCCGCTACACCTTCAATTATCAGGCGATGAAGGCGATGAACGACGAGCTGCAGATGCGCTCGGATTGGGTCATCCCGATCTGCGCCGGGCAGGAGCGGATCAAGGGCGACGAAGGCCACAAGGCCCATCCGACCCAGAAGCCCGAGGCGCTGCTGTATCGCGTCCTGCTCTCCTGCACGAAGCCGGGCGACGTGGTGCTCGATCCCTTCTTCGGCACCGGCACGACCGGCGCCGTGGCCAAGCGATTGGGCCGCCGTTTCATCGGGATCGAGCGCGAGACGCGCTACGTGAAGGTTGCGCAGGAACGCATCGCGGCGGCGTTGCCGCTCGACGAGAGCGCGATGAAGACCATGGCCAGCAAAAGGACCGCGCCGAAGGTGCCGTTCGGATCGCTGGTGGAGAATGGCATGATTACGCCAGGGACGGTGCTGACCGACAGCAAGCGTCGCTGGCGGGCCACAGTCGGCGCCGACGCCTCGTTGGTCTGCGGCGCCGACCAGGGTTCCATCCACAAATTGGGCGCGATTTTGCAGAACGCGCCATCCTGCAATGGCTGGACCTTCTGGCATGTCGAGGGCGAGAAACTCGAGCCGATCGATACATTGCGCCAGCGTTTCCAGATGCAGGCGGGCCTGGAGTGAAAAAGGCCGGCTCCGTTAGGCCAATCGCAAGATGAGTGAACGGATTTATCTTCGGCCAGCCGCATTCATCGATTCCCCGGTAGGGTTCGATGGAAAGGCCATGCGGCTGGCCGGAGGCCTCCAATGGTTTTCAGCCGTGGAGGTCATACGAAGGGACGGGGCGCAGCTCTCCCGGGAGCTGCGTTCCGTTTCCGGTTTTGAAGCCGAGGTCGCCGCGCTCGGCGTCGAGCGGCAATGGGCGAACCTGACCGGCCAGCGCGCGCCGCTGCAACTGGGCACACGCACCATCCGGCTCGATCAGCCGCAGGTGATGGGCATTCTCAACGCGACGCCCGATAGTTTTTCCGACGGCGGCAAGAATGTCGATCCTGAGGCCGCGCTCGCCGCCGCCCATGCGATGACTTCGGACGGCGCCGCGATCATCGACATTGGCGGGGAATCGACCCGTCCCGGCGCGCAGGCAGTGTTCGAAGGCGACGAGGAGCAGCGGGTCATGCCGCTGGTCCGGCCGCTCGCCGCGTCGGGCACGGCGGTGTCGATCGACACGCGCAAGGCCGGCATCGCCAGCCTCGCGCTCGGCGCGGGCGCGGGCATGGTCAACGACGTGTCGGCGATGACCTCCGATCCGCGCATGGCGGCGATCGTTGCCAAGGCCGGTTGCCCGATCGTGCTGATGCATCACCAGGGCGACCCGCAGACCATGCAGCGCGATCCGCGCTATGACGGCCCGGTCGCGCTGGCGGTCTATGACTGGCTCGAGGACCGGATCGCCGCGGCGGAAAGCGCCGGCATCGCGCGCGATCGCATCATCGTCGACCCCGGCATCGGCTTCGGCAAGAATGTGCAGCACAATCTGGAGCTGATGAACCAGCTCGCTTTGTTCCACGGCCTGGGCTGTGCGATCATGCTGGGCGCCAGCCGCAAGCGGACGATCGGCGCGCTGTCCAACGAAGCACCGGCCGACAAAAGGCTCGGCGGCTCGATCGCCTTCGCGCTGAAGGCGGTGGAGCAGGGCGCGCATATCGTGCGTGTGCACGACGTCTTCGAAACGGTTCAGGCGCTGCGCGTCTGGCGCGGCTTCCGCGACGCTGCCTTCACCGCAATCTAGGCGCTGGCCGCGACAGCGCCTCAGTGGCAGCGATAGATGCGGCTTGGCGGCTGCCCGGCGACGCTGAACTCGGCCTCGTCCGGCCCGACCGCGCGCAATTGCCGGGTCATGCGGTCGCCCGCTTTGGCTTCGCCATCCGGCGCCGCATTGGTGATTTCGATGGTGAGCTGGTCGCCCTGCAGGGTCCAGCGGCCGCGTTCCTCCATGAAGCCGTAACTGCCGTCCGGTTCGAAGGCGAGGTAGCTGTCCGACGCCCCGCCGCAATCGCCCGCACCCTCGCTCTGCCAGCGCCCGGCGAGCCAGGCGGCGCTGAGCTCGACCGGCCCGGTGGCCGGCGCTGCGGCATTTGCGGGGGGCGCTTCCGCCTTGCTTTGGGCGTTGTTGGCGCTTGGGCCGGCACCGCAGGCGGCGAGGGCCGTGGCGGCGAGAAGGGCGGCGGCGAGCTTGTAGGTCATGCCCGCATGCTAGGCCCGAACGCCAGCGGGGTGAAGCGGCGACGTCGATTTTGCGGAAGGGCGGCGATAGGCTGGTGGACGCTGACGGGCTCGAACCGCCGACCCTCTCGGTGTAAACGAGATGCTCTACCAACTGAGCTAAGCGTCCTGAGCGGCCGACATGGCCCGCCGCCGCAGCGTGCGCAAGGGTCTCGCTAGACCGTCGGCAGCGCGGCTTTCTGCACCGCCCCCAGATAGCGGCCCATCGCGCGCGCCGCGTCTTCGGACAGGCCGATATAGACGCGGCGGCCGTCATGCGGGTCGGCGGTGCGGACGAACAGGCCCTTCTCCGTCAGCGCGCGGATCCAGCGCAGGGCCGTGGTCGCGGGCACCGAGGCGGCGATGCACAGGCTCGACACCGCCACCCGCCTGCCTTCCAGGCGCGCGGCATAGAGATCGAGCAAGGTGTCGAAGGCGGGATCGGCGAACAATTCGCCGCGGAAGAACTGGTCGCGCAGCCGCCGGGCGCGGATGATGCCGCGCACGAAGGCGGCATCGACCTCGACTGGCTCATCGCCGTCATTCGCGCCTTCGCCCACGGCTTCCTCGCCGGACAATGAGGCGAGCACGCTGGCGATGCGGGCGGCGTCTTCGCTCAACTGGTGCAACAGGCTGGCCTCGGCGCGGCCGATATCGTGCAGGCGTGAAGGGGCACGCTCCACCGCCTGCGCCAAGGCGCGCTCAAGCTGCGCGTCGGTCGGGTCGCACAGATGATCGACCGCGGGCGGCAGATCGGCGGCGATGATCGCATCGATCATCTCGAACGGCGCCACCACCACGCCGGCCATCCGGCCGTTGCGCGCCGCCTCGCCGATCCGCGCCAGCAGGGTGTCGAAGTCCGCCGACGGCGCGGTCGCGCTCAGCAAAGCGGCGTCGGCGGCGATCTGCGCATCGAAGCGTTCCAGCCCGCCCGAGATCGGCGCCTCGGCGGCAATACGGCAGCCCGCGCGCAACGCCGCCGCGCGCGCCTGGTCGAGGCCCTCGCCAGTATCGGTGAACAACAACAGCACCTGTGCGCTGGAATAGACCAGCCCGGCATTTGCGTCACTCGCCAATTCCACGACCGTCCGCCCCCGATAAGGTCCGAAATGGAGCTTGGCAGGCAAGAACAGGGCAGGGCGATTCCGAACGCGTCCATTTCCGAGGCGACAGATTGCTCGGGCCGACCAGGCCCCGGCCAAGATAACGGATCGTCCGGGCGAAAGCGCAGTGCCGCTATCGCAGGCTCATGCGCAGCCGCCCTGTCGGCAAACCCGATACAGTCTCCCGTCGCGGCCAATCCTGTCGCGCAACCTGGTCCATTTCCGACCAAGTTGCGCGGCGCGCGATCACATCGCCTTGACGATGTCCTCGACCATCTTCTTGGCATCGGCGAGCAACATCATGGTGTTATCCATGTAGAAGACTTCATTGTCGACGCCGGCATAGCCAACGCCGCCCATGCTGCGCTTCACGAATAGCACCGTTTTGGCTCTTTCTACGTCGAGCACCGGCATGCCGTAGATGGGCGAGCTCTTGTCGGTCTTCGCCGCCGGATTGGTGACGTCGTTGGCGCCGATCACGAAGGCGACGTCGCTGCGGGCGAATTCGGAGTTGATGTCCTCCAGTTCGAACACCTTGTCATAATCGACGCTCGCCTCGGCCAGCAGCACGTTCATATGGCCCGGCATGCGGCCCGCGACCGGGTGGATGGCGTATTTCACCGTGACGCCATGCTCCTCGAGGATGTCGCCCATTTCGCGCAGCGCGTGCTGCGCCTGCGCGACCGCCATGCCGTAGCCGGGGACGATGATCACCTGCTCGGCCTGCTTCATCAGGAAGGCGGCGTCTTCCGCGCTGCCGCGCTTCCACGGCCGGTCGATCGCCGTCGCGCTGCCCGCCGCGGCGCTGTCGCCGCCGAAGCCGCCGGCGATCACGCTGATGAAGCCGCGGTTCATCGCCCGGCACATGATGTAGGACAGGATCGCACCCGAAGCGCCGACCAGGGCGCCGGTGATGATCATCGCCGTATTGTGCAGGGTGAAGCCCATCGCCGCCGCCGCCCAGCCGGAATAGCTGTTCAGCATCGAGACCACGACCGGCATGTCTGCGCCGCCGATCGGGATGATCAGCAGGAAACCGATCAGGAAGGCCAGAGCGGTGACGGTCCAGAACACCCAGCCCGACTGGTCGACGGTGAAATAGCCGATCAGGCCGAGAATGCCGGCGAGCACCGCCAGATTGATGATGTGGCGGCCCGGCAGCATGATCGGCTTGCCCGACATGTTGCCGTTCAATTTCAGGAAGGCGATCACCGAGCCGGAGAAGGTGATCGCGCCGATCGCGATGCCCAGCCCCATCTCGATCCGGCTGGCGATGGCGATCTGCCCGGTGGCGGGATCGATGATCTCGAACGGCCCCGGCGCCATATAGGCCGCTGCCGCCACGCAGACCGCGGCGAGGCCGACGAGGCTGTGGAAGGCCGCGACCAGTTGCGGCATCGCCGTCATCGCGATGCGCTTGGCGATCACGAAACCGATCACGCCGCCGATCGCGATGGCGATGCCGATTTCCGGCAGGCTGGCGACGTCGAGCATGACCAAAGTGGTCGCAACCGCGATCAGCATGCCGG
The DNA here is from genome assembly GCA_023424095.1 of Pseudomonadota bacterium. Lineage (GTDB taxonomy): Bacteria > Pseudomonadota > Alphaproteobacteria > Sphingomonadales > Sphingomonadaceae > Allosphingosinicella. The sequence continues at coordinate 15,592 of JAFAEG010000122.1, forward strand.
CCATGCCGAAGCGGTTGCCGGCGCGGCTCGATACCGGGCTCGACAGGCCCTGCAGCGCCAGGATGAAGAACACGCCCGCGACCAGATAGGCGATCGGCACCCACCAATGCGCGTTGTCCGCCGAACCGCTCGCCGCGAGCGCCGGGCCGGCCGTCGTCAGCAGCACCAAAGCGCCCAATGCTTTCGCCCCCTGCGCCAGCATCATTTGCGCTCCTTCTTCTTGTACATTGCGAGCATTCGTTCCGTCACCGCGAAGCCGCCGAAGATGTTGATGCTCGCCATCACCACCGCCGCGAGGCCGAGCCATTTGGCGGTCGGCGATCCCGGCGCCGCGGCCGCGATCAAGGCGCCGACGATGATCACCGATGAGATGGCGTTGGTCACCGCCATCAGCGGCGTGTGCAGGGCCGGGGTCACCCCCCAGACGACGAAATAGCCGACGAAACAGGCCAGCACGAAGATCGAAAGGATCGCAATGAAGTCCATGCAGATTCAGCCCCTTGTTTGGCGTCAGCCCTTCAGTCCGAATACGTGATAAGCCAGGATACGCTGGATGTTGGCGGTGTCGCTGTTGCGCCCGATCTTGACCGAGACCGGCGCCGGATCGCCGGTCACCCAGACCTTCAGATCCGCATCCAGATCGAACGTCCCCGCCGTCTCCACGCTGAAGCGCGTGATCGAGCGATAGGGGATGGTGATGATCTCCACCTTGCGCCCGCGCAGCCCCTGCACGTCCACCAAGGCGAAGCGCAGGTCGGTTAGAAAGACGATGTCGCGAATGGTCTTGAACGCCGCCAGCACCCGCTCGCCCGGTGCGAGGATCGGCGCGTAATCGCGCTGCACCTCGTCGACGGAAATTTCGGTGGCGGAGAAGAGGCCCATCTATCGATCCTCCCCGGCACGGGGAGGGGGACCGCCGCGCGCAGCGCGGGGGGGGAGGGGACTCGCCGCTTGCCCGGGCGGCAGGATGGTTGAAGCAGCCGCAA
>JAFAEG010000002.1 GCA_023424095.1 Pseudomonadota bacterium
CCGTCGCCCCCGGCCGCGAGCACGACGGCGCTGGGCTCGGGCAGAGCCGGCATCGGCCGGGCCGAGGCGGCGGCACGCAAGGCGGCGCGCCAGCGCATCGCCTCGGGCTTCAGCAAGACGGGCATGAACAGGTCGAGCGCGCCGATGCGGATGCCGAGTTTGGTGAGACGGCGGCGCTGGTCGCGCTGCAGCCTGGCGAGCGGCTCGGCGACCGCGTCGCGGGCGATGATGCCGCCATCGTCGACCAGCATGGCGAGCACCGCGCGCAGCTCCGGCGGCGCGTCCGGCGCATGCGCGGCCATGCCCGCGCGGCGCAGCGGGGCCAGCGCCTTTTCGACCTGCACCGCGACCCAGGCCTTCAGGCGGGCGATCACCGCCTCGCGGCCGCGGGCGGAGACTCGGTCGATGCGCCGGTCGAGCTGCACGCGGGGGCTGAGCAGATTCTTGCCCGCGACCAGGATCGCGACCTCGTGCCCACGCCACAGGATGGCGGGCGGCAAGGCCGCGTCGGTGCGCAGTGAGAAATGATCGTCCGTGTCGGCGACCAGAGCGGTGGCGCGATTTTCATATTCGCCGCCAAGCCGGCGTTCCGCGGCGGCGAGCAGCAGCTTGCGATCGGTGTGGCGGGCGGCGGGATCGACCTGGAAATCGAAGCCGGTCAGGCGGCCGATCGGGTGGCTGCCGACCGTGACCTCGCCCTGCTCGTCGACGATCACCGGATGTTCGAGCGCACCCTTCGCGCCGAGATCCTTCAGCAGCACGGACGTGCGGCGATCGACGAAGCGCTGGGTGAGGCGGTCGTGCAGGGCGTCGGAGAGCTTTTCCTCGGTGGCGCGGGCGCGTTCGGCCATTTCGGCCGGGGCGTGCAGCCAGTCGTGGCGGTGGGCGATATAGGCCCAGGTCCGCACCCCGGCGAGACGATCGGCCAGCACGTCGATGTCGCCCTGCACATTGTCGAGCCGGGCGAGCTGTTCGGCATACCAGCCCTGCGGAATCTTGCCGTCGCCCTGTAGTAGGAATTCGAGCAGGCGCGCGACGAGGCGGGCATGCTGGTCGGGGCCGGTCTTGCGGAAGTCCGGCAGGCCGCAGGCGGCCCAGAGGCGGCGGACCGGCTGCTCGCCGGCGAGCTTGGCGAAGGCCGGGTCGGCAGCGAGGAATTTCAGGACGGCGAGATCGACCGCTTCCGGCGCCGCGCGCAGCCCGGGCTTGTTCGGCCGCCGCTCCAGGCTGCGGATCAGCGCTTCGACGCTGCGGACGTCGGGATCGCCCTCGCGCCAGTAGAGGAAGTCCAATGGCGCGAAGCGATGCTCCTCGATCGCCGCCACGTCCTCCTCGGTGAACTGGGCGAGCTTCTCGCCCTCGAGGGAGAGCGTGCCGAAGGTTCCGTCGCGCTGGTGGCGGCCGGCGCGGCCGGCGATCTGCGCCATCTCGGCCGGGGTGAGGCGGCGGCGGCGCTTGCCGTCGAATTTGGTGAGGCCGGCGAAGGCGACGTGGGCGACGTCCATGTTGAGGCCCATGCCGATCGCGTCGGTGGCGACGAGATAGTCGACCTCGCCCGCCTGATACATGGCGACCTGGGCGTTGCGGGTGCGGGGCGAAAGCGCGCCCATCACCACCGCTGCGCCGCCGCGCAGCCGCCGGAGCGCTTCGGCGACGGCGTAAACCTGGTCGGCGGAGAAGGCGACGATGGCGGAGCGCGGGGGCAGGCGGGAAAGCTTGGTCGCGCCGGCATAGCTGAGCGTCGAGAAACGCGGGCGGGTGACGATCTCGGTCTTGGGCAGCAATGCCTGCACCATCGGGCGGAGCGCCTCCGAGCCGAGGATCATCGTCTCCTCGCGGCCGCGGGCGTGCAGCAGCCGGTCGGTGAAGACGTGACCGCGCTCCGGGTCGATGCCGAGTTGGGCTTCGTCCAGGCCGACGAAGGCGAAGTCGCGGTTGAGGTCGCCTTCCTCCTTGCCGCGCACCGGCATCGATTCCGCCGTGCAGCAGAACCAGCGCGCCTTGTCCGGCAGGATCTTTTCCTCGCCGGTGAGCAGGGCGACCTGATCGGCGCCCTTCAGCTTCACCACCCGATCATAGATTTCGCGGGCGAGGAGACGGAGCGGAAAGCCCATCAGGCCGGAGGAATGGGCGACCATCCGCTCGACCGCGAGGTGCGTCTTGCCGGTGTTGGTGGGGCCAAGCACGGCCTTGACGGGCGCGCGGGCGGGACTGGTCATGGCGAATAGATTGGCCGGAGTGGCTGGAAAGGCAACCACTTAACCCCTCTTCCGCCACGGCGAGGCGCCCGATTTCGTAATGCCGCCTTAACCTTCTTGTCGCAGAAGCCTAAACGGATGCGATCCGCGAGAGGGGCGGGACGAATTTGTATCAGTTCGGAGACTTGAAGCCGGCAATGGCGGGCGGTGGCGCGGGCGCTGGGCGCTTCCGTGCACCTCTGCGCGCGCCGGTCGCGCCGGCGAAGCCGACGGCCGAGCCGTTCCGGCTGGTGGTGGACCTCGGCGCCAATATCGGCAGCCGCGACTGGTTCCGCGGGGCGGGGACCTGCGTCGCGCTCTGCTACGCCGCGACCTTGTTCTGGCCCGACATCAGCGCGATCGACGGGGCCGTCGCCGCGCCGATGACCCCGATCCATTATGAGGAAGCGCAGGCGCTCGCGATCGCTCCCGCGGCGCGCGACAGCGCGACCGGCCGCCGCATGGCGCCGACTGACGCGGTGCAGCCCCTGCTCGATGCGCCCGAACGGCCGATGGTCGAACTGCGCGCCGCTCTGTCCGCGCCGGGCGACCTGACCGGGGCTCTGACCCGCGCTGGCGTGTCCCAGACCGAGGCGGCGGAAGTCGAATCCTTGGTTGGCGGGGTGACGCCGGTCAACGAACTGGCGTCCGGGACTGTGCTGGAGCTGAAGCTCGGCCGCCGCGCCCGCACCACCGATCCGCGCCCGATCGAGAAATTGAGCTTCCGCGCCACCTTCGCGCTGAAGCTGGACATCAATCGCTCAGGCGACCGGCTGGCGCTGACCCGCGTGCCGATCGCGGTCGATACGACGCCGCTCAGGGTGCAGGGCATTGTCGGCACCAGCCTCTATCGCTCCGCCCGCGCCGCCGGCCTGCCGCCGCGCGTGGTCGAGGCCTATATCCGGATTCTTTCCACCCAGATCGGCATTCCGAACGGGCTGAGCGCGAATGACCGCTTCGACGTGGTGATCGAGCATCGCCGCGCCGCGACCGGCGAGAGCGAGACCGGGCAATTGATGTATGTCGGGCTGGAGCGGGCCAATGGCCGCGCCGTCCGAATGATGCCGTGGAATCTGGGCGGCGCGGTGCAATGGTTCGAGGCGTCCGGCGTCGGGCGGCAGACCAGCACGGGCTTTCGAATGCCGGTGAACGGCCGCCAGACCTCGCCCTTCGGTTATCGGATGCACCCGATCCTGCGCTATCGCCGCCTGCATACCGGCATCGATTTCGGCGCGCCTTCGGGATCGCCAATCTACGCCTCGGCGGACGGCCAGGTGTCGAGCGCCGGCTGGGACGGCGGCTATGGCAAGGCCGTGCGGCTCAATCATGGCGGGGGCATTCTGACCCTTTACGGCCATATGAGCCGGCTGGCGGTGTCGCCGGGGCAGCGCGTCGCGGCGGGGCAGGTGATCGGCTATGTCGGCTCGACCGGCATGTCGACCGGCCCGCACCTCCACTACGAAGTCCATCGCAACGGCCAGCGGGTCGATCCGGCCGGCTTCCGCCACGTCTCGCAATCGGCGATCCAGGGCGCGGAGCTGGAGAGCTTCCGCGGACGGATGCGGCAGATGCTGGCTTTGCCCCTGGGGCGGCCGGCGAGCAGCGTGCAGAGCGCGACGGCTTCGGTGCCCGCGCGGCCGTCAGTGCGTCAAGCGCCAGCGCCCGTGGTCGCCGCGCCGCAACCACCCGCGCCCCCGCGTCCCGGCGAGTGGTGATCGTCTTCGTCACCCCGGCGTAGGCCGGGGTCCAGCCCCTGCTTTCTTTGAGGTTCTGGATACCGGCCTTCGCCGGTATGACGGCAGGGTGGAGAAGGGCGGCTACGTCTACATCATGGCCAGCGGCCGGAACGGCACGCTCTATCTCGGCGTGACCAGTGATCTGCCTGGTCGGGTCTGGCAGCACCGGGAGAATGTCGTTCCCGGCTTCACCAAGAAATACGGCTGCAAGCTGCTCGTCTGGTACGAGGCCTTTGGCGACATCGAACTCGCGATCCAACGCGAGAAGCAGATGAAGGAGTGGAAGCGGCTCTGGAAGCTGCGCGTGATCGAAGAGATGAATCCCGGCTGGGACGATCTGTTCGAGTCTTTGTTCTAGGGGCTGGACCCCGGCCTTCGCCGGGGTGACGGCCGTAAGCCTTTACCGCCCCTGGGCGCGCCAGCGTTTGACGACGCGGCCGACGATGCCGTCTTCGTCGCCGGTGCGGCGCCACAGGTCCGAGAACATCGGGTCGGACGAGGCCGGGCGGCGTTCCCGCTCCAGATCGTCGAACGAGACGCGGATCGGGATGGCGACGCCTTCGCCGCAGATGATGCACTCGCGGTTGCGGAGCGCCGGGATCACGTCGAGGAAGCCGCGCGCACCTTCCGGCATGGCGTTTCGCACATATTGCTGATCGCGGTCGTTGTTCAGGCGCATCGCGATCAGGGTGCCGCATTGCGACAGCACGCCTTCGGCCAGATCGGACGGGCGCTGCGTGATCAGGCCCAGGCTGATGCCGTATTTACGGCCTTCCTTGGCGATCCGCTCCAGCACCTTGCGTACGGCCTGGCCGGACGAGGTCTTGTCGGCGGGGACGTAACGGTGGGCCTCTTCGCAGACGAGCAGGATCGGACGCTGCACCTCGTTGCGGCTCCAGATCGCATAATCGAAGACGAGGCGGCTGAGCACCGCGACGACGACCGAAACGATGTCGGACGGAACGCCCGAAACGTCGACGATCGAGATCGGCTTGCCGCGCGCCGGCAGGCGGAAAATCTTGGAAACGAAGGCCGTCATCGTGTCGGCGATCAGCATGCCGTTGAACATGAACTGGTAGCGCGGATCGGACTTCAATTCGTCGATCTTGGTCTTCAGGCGCATGTAGGGCGCGGTGTCGGTCGCCTTGTTCAGCAGGCCCATGTCGTTGGTGATCGCGCTGGTCAGATCCGACAGCGCATAGGGAATGGGCGAATCGACGGTGAGCTTGTTCAGCCCCTCCGCGGCGCGATTCTTCAGGCGTGCCGCGAGCAGGCATTTGGCGAGGATGTCGCAATCCTGCTGGCGGTCCGCGCCCTGGCTGGTGACGAAGACTTCGCAATGCTCTTCGAAGTTCATCAGCCAATAGGGCATGGCGAGATTGTCGACGTTGAACAATTCGCCGTCGCCCTTGAACGCCGCCGAATATTCGCCGTGCGGATCGATCATGACGATGTGCCCTTCGGGGCTCATGTCGCAGATCTTGTGCATGATCAGAGCGGCCGAGGTCGACTTGCCGGTACCGGTAGAGCCGAGCAGAGCGAAATGCTTGCCGAGGAAGGAATCCACCAGCAGCGAGGCGCGGACATCCTTGGTCGGATAGACGGTGCCGATCTCGACATGGGCGCGATCGTCGGAGGCATAGATCTGGCCCAGATCGGCGCGGGTGACCGGGAAGACGCGCGCGCCGGGGATCGGGTAGCCGGTGACGCCGCGCTTGAAATTGGCGAGCTTGCCGGTGGCGGGATCCTCATCGCCCTCGCCGAGGAAATCCACCTTGGCGATCACCTTTTCGCCGACCGCGTCCAGCTCACGCACGTTGGCGAGCAGCCAGCGGCGGTTGGCCTGCAATTTCACCTGGCTGCCGACCTGACCCGACAGAGCGACGCTGGGATCGGGGTGAGCGCCCAGCTCGGCAAGGCGGGCGGCCTCGATCTCGATGGTCGCGCCGCTGCCGTTGATCGCGGCGACCCGGCCGATGACCTCATGACACGTCTCGACCCCGGCGACCGTCGCCTCGCGCCTGACGTCCTCGGGAGGCTGCACCTCCTGGAAGGAACAGGGCTGGCCTCGGTTTGGCGCGTTCATCATGTCCGTCACAGGCAGGCTTTCACATTGGTTCAGCCAGCCCTGATAGCGCCTGCGGGTAAACAAGTGCTTGTTGCCAACGCCCTATTGGCGGGAGAAGATCGCGCTCGCGCCCCAGCCGAGCAGCAGCGAAACCATCACCGCGGCAATGCCGTAGCTCAGGGAATGGCGCTCCGCCGTGTCGGCGACCCAGCCTTCGAAGCCCGATTTGTCGATCCTGATCTCGCGCTCGGCCACGGCGATGACACGCTTGTCGCGGATCAGGAAGGTCTCGGCGATGTAGGTGCCGACGGGGACTCGGGCGGGGATGCCGATCCGCGCCGAGTAGAGCACGCCGTCGGTGATGCGGACCGCGCCCGGCTCCTCGGCATAGAGGCCGGTGCGGCGTTTCAGATCGACCAGGCCGGCCTCGAAGCGCTGCAATTCCTCGGTCGGATTGCCGCCGGCGGGCGAGAGCTGGAGATTGCCGACGCCGAGTTCGTAGATCGCCGCGGTCTGCTCATCGACGATCTGGTTCAAGGGGCGCGAGGAGGCGACGGCATAATAAGAGGGCGCCGAGCGGAAGCGGGTGCGGCCGACATTCATCCAGATGCCGAACACCCGTTCCTTTTCGCGCACGACGATGCGCTCGAGCGGTCCCTTGATGACGACGGCGATGTCGCTGACGCCCTCCGGCGTGCGGCCGTCGGGATAGACGATCGCGCCGTAGAGCAGGAGTTGCTCGCCCGAGAAGCTGTAGCGAATCTCGATCCGGTTGTTGGAGACTTCCGGGACCAGACGCGGCTCGGCTTGGGCAAGGATGAGCGGCGCTAATAGGATTAGCGCGAGTCCGCGCCAGCCCGCACCCCCACCCGGCCCCCCAACAGCATATCCTGACGTGGGAGGCCGGGTGGTGGTGCGGGCCGGTGCCGACACCAGGAGGCGGAGCCGACTGATCACAGCAATTGTATCGTGTAGATTTCCTCCGGCTGCCAGGTCAGCTGGAGGAACATGCGAAGGGCGACTGCGAGCACGATCACGGCGAGGATCATGCGCAGCAATTCGGGCTTCATCTTCTGGGCGAAGCGGGCGCCATATTGGGCGCCGACCACCGAGCCCAGGAGCAGCAGGATCACCAGCACGATATCCACTGCCTTGGTGGTGGTGGCGTGGACGAGGGTGGTGATCGCGGTGACGAACAGGATCTGCAGCAGCGAGGTGCCGACCACGACCTGCGCCGACATGCCGAGCAGATAGATCATCGCCGGCACCATGACGAAGCCGCCGCCGACGCCGAGCACGGCGGTCAGGATGCCGGAGAACATGCCGAGCAGGAACGGTGCGAGCGGCGAGATGTAGAGGCCGGAGCGGTAGAAGCGCCAGCGGAAGGGCAGAGCGGCGACGATCGGATTGTGCCGGCGCGGCGGCCGGGCCCGCTCCTTTCCCTTCAGGATGCCCAATGCGGTTGCGGCTTCCTTCCCCATCAGGATGCCGATGCTGCCGAGCATGATGACGTAAAGGATCAGGACGACGGTATCGATCTGGCCGAGATTCTGGAGCAGGCTGAACAGGAAGCCGCCGAGCAGGGCGCCGACAATGCCGCCGGCGATGATCACCGCGCCCATGCGATAATCGACGCCCTTGCGCCGCCGGTGCGCGAGCACGCCCGAGACGCTGGTGCCGGTGATCTGGGTGGTGGCCGACGCCACCGCGACGGACGGGGGAATGCCGTAGAAGATCAGGATCGGCGTGGTCAGGAAGCCGCCGCCCACGCCCACCATGCCGGTCAGCAGCCCGACGACGCCGCCGAGGCCGACTATCACGAGCCAGTTCACCGATAGGCCGGCAATGGGCAGATAGAGGTCCATTGCCTTGCGTTGCTAAACGCTAAATCGGGCAGGCGGAAGGCGGGCTGAGCCTAGAATCCGGCGGAAATCGTGAGCGTCGGTCCAGAGCCCGGCGCGGCGTCGCCGGCAACGCGGAAGCGCCACTCCGCCGCGGCGCGGAGCGAGGCGCGGCCGACGGAGAGGCGGAAGCTCGCATGGGGGCCAAGGTCCAGCCGCGCGACTCCCGGTTGCGCGCCGGCCCAGGCGCCGCCGCCGACATCGACAGGGCCGATGCGGGTGGTGGCGGTGATCGCGCCGTCGGCGAACAAATCGCGCGCCTCGATGCCGACGATCCCGGCCTGGCCATAACCGTTGATGCGGACGCGGCCATTGGCGAGGCGCGTTTCCCCGCCGCCATGCACCATCAGCGCGAAATCGGAGCGGCCGTCGCGCCCGATCGCCTGCCGCCGCTCGGCGAGGAGATTGATCGGGAGCGAGGCGATCGGCCGCCAGTCGATGCCGAGCGCCGCTTCCGCGCCGCGGGCGTTGTCGAGGGGGGTGTAAAGGCGGGCGCTGAGGCTGAGCGGGCGGGTGCGGTCATTGTTGAGCCGGTAGGTGAGCCGCGCGCCGGCCTGGCTGCCGCCGAGCGTGCCGCCGGGGGCGAGCGTGCCGCCGCCATCATCGTCCCGGAAGAAGGCCCAGGCCGAGCCGGCCCAGCGTGAAGGATTCGGGGCGGGCGGGGAGCTGAAGGCTGGCGGTGCGGCGGGCGAGGGGGCGAAGTGACGCTCGGCAGGGAAGGGTGTGGGGGCAGCGCGCCGCGCTGTGAAAGTGGGCGCGGGGATGGTGGGCGGATTTGCGACGAGCGCAGGCTGCAGCGAGGGCGGACGCGCGGGCGCGAATGGAGTCGAAAAGGCAAGGCGCAGGGGCGGATTGGTGGCGGCCGCATTGCTCGGGTCGGGCTGGAAGGGGAGGTCGGCTGCGACGGTCGGTGCCCTACCGGTCGCTTCTGCCTTGGCTGGCGTGGCCAGGATCGTCTCGGTCGTCGCCTCAATCGGCTGCATCCCGCCGGGCAACAGGCTGACGGCGCGAATGCCGACCCAGCAGCCGATGACCAGCAGCAGGAAGCGGAGCGGCGGCGGTGGTGCGATCACTCGGCCGGCGCCTGTTTGGGGAAGGTGTGCGCGGTCTTGCCCCAATCCGCCGTTCCGGTGCGTCGCGCCCGGCCGTAGCGCGCCAGCGCCAGGCGCGCCGCGACGATGGCAATGGCATTGCTGACGACGACGCGAGGGATGGCGCGCAAGCCTTCAACCACGCCGTAGCTCGCGGCGACGAAAGCGAAGCGCAGCGTGAGCCGCCAGACAAGCAGGCCTGCGGCGATGCTCATCAAGGTGGCGAGGAGCGGGGTCACCAGCAACACCGGATGACCGAACCAGGCCGCAGCGACGCCGAGCAGCGGCATGGCCAGCAGCGCGACGTAAGCGGCGACCAGCAGGAGCGCGGCGAGCAGGGCCTGGCGGTCGCGAAGCCGCATCCAGCGTTCGGCAAGGCCTCCGCTCCAGCCCAGTCGATCCCAGCCGGACAAAGCGATGCCCGCGATCCAGCGCGATTTCTGCGTGACGGCGTCGCGCCAATATGCGGGGAAATGCTCGCGCGTCGCGACGACTACTCCGCCCTGTCCCGGGGGAAGGCGCACGAACGCGCCGCGCCGACCCATGGCGTGCAGCTTCAAGCCCATTTCATAATCTTCGGTGATGCTATCGGCGTCGAACGGCTCGTCGCGATCGCTCGCCAGCAGGCCGATCGCCTCGCGCGACACGGCGCAGCCGACGCCGGCGGAGGGGATGCCTGCCCCCAAGGCCTCGCGGACCACAAGCTCCTTGCCGTGGCTTTCGGCGAATTCGTCCAGATACGAGCCGGCGGTCAGCCGGGAGGTCGGATCGGGCAGAGGCAGGACCGGCAATTGCACGAGGTCGAAGCGCTCGATCATTCGGTCGAACAGGGCCAGTTCGGCGGAATGGACGACATCCTCGGCATCGTGCAGCACCACGGCCTTGAAGGCTTCGCCGCGCGCTTCGGCCGTGCGCAGCGCCCGCCAAAGGGCGTTGAGATTGTCCGCCTTCGTCGTCGGGCCGTCGCCCGCGCCGATCACCAATTCTATCCGCTCATCGCCGATCGCCGTGACGGCTGCGACCGTGGCCGGGTCGTTCGGGTAGCAGCCGACGAAAATGCGGAAGTCCGCGCCGTCCCACACCGCCAGTGCGCGGGCGAGCATCTGCCCGATCACCTCTTCCTCGCGCCAGGTCGGCACGAAAATGGCCAGGCGGCCCGGCTTGTCCGGTTGCGGGAGGCTGTCCAGGCTCGCGGACCGAATGCGCAGGATAAAGCGCTTAAGCTTCAGGCCAATCCAGATGAAGTCGACCAGCAAATCGCTCGTGCCGAGGACAAGAAATCCGACGGCTGCGAACAAGGCCAGCTCGCGCACGAACAGCGCCATGATTTCGAGAAGGACGCCCCCGTCCATCCGCTTCCCCCGAATCGGAGCAAAGAGACAATCATTTCGGATGGATTACTTGCAAGCATTATCTGTTTGGCCGAGCGGCAGCGATCCAGCCCGGGACTCCGCGCCGTCGCTGGACGGGGCGCGCATGAGTGGCATAAGACAAATCGTACGCATCCGTATTGGAGAGTTTCCGAAAATGACGCGCAATGCCCTGCTGACGCTCCTGCTCGCCACCACCCCGCTGGCCGCGGCCGCGACCACGTCCGATCAGGCTGCCCAGCCTGCGGCCGCCGCCGCCAATGCCGAGGATGCGCGGCTTAACACCTTCCTTGATACCGCTTATGACGCGCAGACCGCGCTCAGCCCGCAGCAGCAGACCTCGCTCGGCCTCAAGACCAATTATGACCGTCTCGACGACAATACTGACGCCGGCCGGCAGCGCCTGCTCGACCTGCGCCGCGCCCAACTCGCCGAGATGCGCGCGCAATTCCGTTCCGAGCAGCTGAGCGCCGCGGCGCGGCTCAGCTTCCGCCTGTTCGAACTGCAGGTGACGCGCGCCGAGGAGGCCCATCGCTGGCGCTGGCACAGCTACACCATCAACCCGCTGAGCGGGCTGCCGGTGTTCCTGATCAACAACCACCGCATCGACAATGTGTCGGATGCCGAGGCCTATATCGCCCGCATCCGCGACGCAGAACGCTCGCTGGGCGAGAGCGCGGCCAACATGCGCTACCAGGCCGATCGCGGCATCGTCGCGCCGGTGTTCAACTTCGCGAAGGTGCGCGGCGACGGCCGGCGGGTGATCGACGGCGCGCCGTTCGGCCCCGGCGCGGACACGCCGGTGCTGGCCGACTTCAAGGCGAAGGTCGGCCGGCTCGACATCCCGCAGGCCGAAAAGGACCGGCTGATCGCCGCCGCCAGCGAGGCGCTGGCCGGACCGTTCAAGCGCGGCTTCGACGTGGTGTTCGCGGCGCTCGACCATGCCGAGGCGCGGGCGCAGGGGACGCGCGGCGCGTGGAGCCTGCCCGATGGCGCGGAATATTACGCCTATCGCCTGCGCAATCAGACCACGACCGATCTCAATGCCGACCAGATCCACCAGATCGGGCTCGACAATGTGGCGCGTATCCATCGCGAAATGGAGGAGATCAAGACCCGCGTCGGCTTCACCGGCTCGCTTCAGGACTTCTTCCGCCACATCAACAGCAGCGAGGAATTCAAATATCCCAACACGGCCGAGGGCCGTGAGCAGTACCTGGCGGACGCGCGGGGATATATCGCCCGGGTGATGGAGGCCGCGCCGCGTTACTTCCACCGCCTGCCGCAGGCGGCGCTCGAGGTGCGCGCGGTCGAGCCGTTCCGCCAGGCGACGGCCGGCGTCGCTTTCTACAATTCCCCCGCCCCGGACGGCTCGCGCCCGGGCATCTATTACATCAACCTCGCCGACATGACCCAGGTGCTCAAGCCGCAGGTCGAGGCGATCTCGCTGCACGAAGGCGCGCCGGGCCACCACTTCCAGATCGCGCTGGCACAGGAGCTGCCGGGCGTGCCGAAGTTCCGCCGCCTGGGCTTCGGCTTCACCGCTTATTCCGAGGGCTGGGGCCTCTATTCCGAGCGGCTCGGCAAGGAGATGGGTTTCTATCAGGACCCGATGTCCGACTTCGGCCGGCTCTCGACCGAATTGTGGCGCGCGATCCGGCTGGTGACCGACACGGGCATCCACGCCAAGCGCTGGACCCGCGAACAGGCGATCGAATATTTCATGGAGAATGGCCTGCTGTCGCGGCTCGATGCGACCAAGGAAGTCGAGCGCTATTTCAACGGCCCCGGCCAGGCGACCGCCTATCTGATCGGCCAGATCCGCATCATCGAACTGCGCGAGCGGGCGCGGACCGCGCTGGGCGAGCGCTTCGACATTCGTGATTTCCACCGCGTGGTGCTTGAAAATGGCGCGGTGCCGCTCGACCTGCTGGGCGAACTGGTCGATGCCTATATCGCCGAAAGGAGCGCCCGCTGATGGCAGAGAATGAAGAAAAGGCCTCGCCGCCTGACCGCCTGTCCAACAATCCGCGCAGCCCCCATTTCGATATGGGCGTGCTGCAGCGGGGCATTGGCGTGCGCTTCAAGGAGCGCGAGCGCACCGATGTCGAGGAATATTGCATCTCCGAAGGCTGGATCCGGGTGCAGGCGGGCAAGGCGGTCGACCGCCACGGCCTACCGGTGACCATCAAGCTCAGCGGTCCCGTTCAGGTCTGGTTCGCAGACGAAGCGCCAGAAGGGACGCAAGAGGCCGAGGCGCAACCGTCCTGAGCCTCTATGGGAAGGACTTGAGAATGCTTCGTTTTGCCATCGCCGCCGCTCTGCTGGCCGTGCCCGCGACCGCGATCGCGCAAGCGCCCCGCTATCAGGATAGCGGCGGCCGCGCCTGGGACGCTATCCGCAGCGAGAGCGGACTGGTGCTCGCGACGCGCGGCATCACCATTCAGCTGCGCCGCGACTGCAAGGCGGTTTCCTCGCGCTATGGCGAGGGCACGTGGCAGTCGGCGAATGGCGGCTTCCTCGTCCGCTTTGCCAATCAGGAGATCGGCTTCCCGAGACAGGAAGTCGATATCGGCCAGGGTCAGGCCTGCCAGGGCTGAGGTCCGGCCAGTCGAGCCTCAAGCTCCGGACCCCGGCTTTCGCCGGGGAACGGAGTCGGTTCAGCCGTTCAGCGTGTAATCCAGGCTGATCTCGGCGTTCAGCAGCTTCGAGATCGGGCAATTGGCCTTCGCGCCCTCCGCCACCGTGCGGAATTTCTCCGCATCGATACCGGGCACGGTCGCGGTCAGGACGAGGTCCGAACGGCTGACCTTGAAGCCGTCACCATCCTTGTCGAGCTTCACCTTCGCGGTCGTTTCGAGCGTGCCGCCCGTCAGGCCCTCCTTCGCCAGCGCGAAGGACAAAGCCATGGTGAAGCAGGAGGCGTGCGCGGCGGCGATCAGTTCTTCCGGGTTGGTGCCGGCGCCATCCTCGAAGCGGGTGTTGAAGCCGTAGGGATTGTCGCTGAGCACGCCCGATTGGGTCGAGACGTGGCCCTTCCCGTCCTTGCCGAAGCCTTCGTAGCGCGCGCTCGCGGTGCGGGTGATCATATTGTGTCGTCCTTCTGATGATCGGCAAGCCCGAGCCGCCGGAGCGGCCAGCCGAACGTCCCTGCCACCATCGTCGCCTGGATGCGAGTCGCGGGCCAGCGACGGGCGAAGGGCGGGACGATGTGGTCGCGCAGGAAAGGCATGACCCGGCCGTCGCTCTGATAGGGCGGCGTGAACAAGGCGCTCAGCGTCTGGTAGAGCCGGACATGGGCCCAGCGCGCAGAGATCGCGCGGGCGAGGCAAGCGTCGAGATCGCCGCCCTGCGCCAGCGCCCGCGCGAGCGCCCATGCGTCGAGCAGCGCCATGTTGGCGCCCTGGCCGAGCTGCGGACTGGTGGAATGCCAGGCATCGCCGACGTGGATCAGGCCGCGCCCGGCGGGGTTGCGGACGGTGCGGTGAGTGTAGCGCGCGAAGGTGAGTTGCTCGGGCGCGACGATCTGGTCGAGCAAGGGCCGGACCTGCGGCCACAACGCCGCCACCTGCTCTTTCCAGGGCGCGAGGCCGCCGGCCCGCCAGCCGGCCAGGCCGTCGCCGCGCAGCGACCAGAAGAAGGCCGCCTTGCCGCCGCCGAGGGGCAGGACGCCGACCATCTTCGACGCGCGCTCATATCTTTGCTCGAGCAGATGTGGGGCGAAATCGTCCGTCCAGTCGAGCGTTGCCCACAAGGCGCCATAGGCCAGCGGCCGCGCGGGCGCTCCTGACAGCGGCGAGGCGGCACCGAGGCCGTCGATGATGAGATCGAAGTCCGGCGACGCACGGCCATCCGTGAAGATCAGCCGGCGGCCATCGTCCGTCGTCTCCGACCGCTCGACCGCATGACCGCCAACGACCGGGATCCCGGCGGCGGCGAGCGCATCGTGCAGGATGGCGAAGAGGTCGGCGCGGTGGATGCCGATGCCGTGGGCGTCGTCCCGGCCGAGCCATTCGTAGCGCACGTCGAGCACGGTCCGGGAACCGGCCTTGCCGAGCAGCCCAGTGATCCGCGCACCCTTCGCACGCAGCGGTTCGAGCAGGCCGAGCCGCGCCAGCACCGCCTGGCCGGTGGGCTGGATCAGCAGCCCCGATCCCACCGGCCGCGCTTCGTCGAAGCGTTCGAAGATGGTGACCCGGTGGCCCTGGCGCGCCAGCAATAGCGCGTTGGCCATGCCGGCAATGCCGCACCCGGCGATCGCGATGTCGAGGCGCGTCACGCGCCGGGCAATTGCGCCTTCGGGAAGCCGCCCCAGGCCGCGTCATAATCGGGCTGGGAATGCTCCAGCGCATAATCGGTCGGGCGATAGGGCCAGCAGGTTTCGACCATGAAGGCCATCGTGCCGTCGATCTTGTGTGGCTTCAAATCCGCCTCGCTCGCCTTGCGCCAGCTTTCGACATCGGGGCCGTGGCCGGCCATGAGGTTGTGCAAGGACAGGCCGCCCGGCGCGAAGCCGCCGCCTTCCTTGGCGTCATATTCGCCGTGGATGAGGCCCATCGCCTCGCTCATGACGTTGCGGTGGAACCAGGGCGGGCGGAACGTGTCCTCCGCCACCATCCAGCGCGGCGGGAAAATGACGAAATCGGCATTGGCGCGGCCGGGTACGTCGGACGGCGAGGTGAGGACGGTGAAGATGCTGGGGTCCGGATGGTCGTAGCTGATTGTGCCGATCGTGTTGAAGAGGGCGAGATCGTATTTCCACGGCGCGAGATTGCCGTGCCAGGCGACGACGTCGAGCGGGCTGTGGTCGAGCGTCGTGGTCCAGAGCGAGCCGAGCGATTTTTGGATCAGCTCGAATTCGCCTTCGATGTCCTCATACCACGCATGCGGGGTCAGGAAGTCGCGCGCATTGGCGAGGCCGTTGCTGCCGATCGGGCCGAGCTCGGGCAGGCGGAAGAGGGCGCCGTGATTTTCCGCGACATAGCCGCGCGCCTCGCCGTCCGGCAGCAGCACGCGGAAACGGACGCCGCGCGGGATGAGGGCGATCTCGCCGGGGGAGAGGCCGATGCGGCCCAGTTCGGTGAGCAGATCGAGCCGGCCGCGCTCGGGAATGATGAGCAGTTCGCCGTCCGCATTGAAGAAGGCGCGGCGATCCATATCCGCATTGGCCCGGTAGATGTGGACCGCGACGCCCTCCAGATCGGCCGGGTCGCGATTGACCAGCATGGTGGTGAGGCCATCGACGAAATCGGTGCCGGCGGGTGGGAGATCGAGCGGGTCCCAGCGCAGGCGGTTGGGGGGCAGGGGTGCGTCGGAGGTGCCGGGGGCGAACAGCTTGGCGCCTTTGTAGGGCCCGTAGGGCGGATGCTCGGCGCTGGGCCGGAGGCGATAGAGCCAGGAACGGCGATTCTCGTGGCGGGGCGCGGTGAAGGCAGTGCCGGAGAGTTGCTCGGCGTAGAGGCCAAAGGCTGGGCGTTGCGGCGAATTGCGGCCCTGCGGCAGCGCGCCGGGAACCGCCTCACTCTCGAAATGCCCGCCAAAGCCGGGGGAATAGTCGGTCATCCTGCCTCCCCCTTCTCCCCTTGAGGGAGAAGGATACGAAGACTTAGCCGCATAAGCGGCTTAGTCGAAGTTGGATGAGGGGTTCGCGAGCGATGCTCGCGCGGCGGCATAGCCGCCGGCCCCCTCACCGAGTTCCGATAGGCAGCAAGCTGCCAAGCTCCACTTGTCCTCTCCCTCGAGGGGAGAGGAGGAATCAGGCCTCCGTCGCGCCCGGGATCACGCCGCGGCGGATCTGGTCGAGTTCGATGCTTTCGAACAGGGCTTTGAAATTGCCTTCGCCGAAGCCTTCATTGCCCTTGCGCTGGATGATCTCGAAGAAGATCGGCCCGACCATATTCTCGGTGAAGATCTGCAGCAGCAGGCCTTCGCCCGTCTCCGGCGAGCCGTCGATCAGGATCCGGCGGGTGCGCATCGCCTGCACGTCGTGGGCGTGGTTCGGAATGCGCTTGTCGATCAGATCGTAATAGGTTTCGGGGCTGTCCTGAAACTTCACGCCATTGGCGCGGAGCAGGTCGACGGTCTTGAAGATGTCGTCGGTGGCGAAGGCGAGGTGCTGGATGCCTTCGCCCTTATATTCCTTCAGATATTCGGCGATCTGCGAGAAGTCGTCCTGGCTCTCATTGAGCGGGATGCGGATCTTGTCGTCCGGGGCGGTCATCGCGCGCGACAGCAGGCCGGTCTGCTGGCCCTCAATGTCGAAATAGCGGATTTCGCGGAAGTTGAAGATGCGCTCGTAGAAATCGGCCCAGTGGTTCATCCGGCCGCGATTCACATTGTGGGTGAGGTGATCGAGCGTGTGCAGGCCGACATTATTGTCCTCGCGGCTGGCGCCGGGGACGGGCTCGAAATCCACGTCGTAAATCTGCTCGGCGCCGTAGCGGTCGACCAGATAGAGGAAGGAGCCGCCAATGCCCTCGATCGAGGGGATTTCCAGCTCGCCGGGGCCGCGCGGGCTCTTCACTTCGGTGGCGCCACGCTCGACGGCGAGCTTCACCGCTTCCTTCGAATTCTTGACGCGGAAGGCCATGCCGTTGGCGGACGGGCCGTGCGCGGCGCGGAAGTCGGCGGGCTGGCCCTCCGGCTCCATGTTCAGGATGAAGTTAATGTCGCCCTGCGCATAATGGCGGACATTCTTGGAGCGGTGATTGCCGACATGGGTGAAGCCCAATTGGGTAAACATCCGCGCCATCGCCTCGGGATCGGGGCTGGTCCATTCGACGAATTCGAAGCCGTCGAGGCCGATGATGTTGTCGCGATTGCCGCTCTGCGGACGGGCCTGGGTCTGGGTCGCCATCGGGCGCTTCCTCTTTTAAGCTTGCGGGGTCGCGGTCCCTCTAGCTCCCGCGCGGCCTTCACGAAAGCCCCCGGCCTTGCTCCTGCTCGCTCCGCTCTTTCTGCTCACCGCTTTGCTTTACGCCGCGGCCGGGTTTGGCGGTGGTTCGACCTACACCGCCCTCTTGGCGCTGTGGGAGTTGGACGCGGCGGCGATCCCGATCGTCTCGCTGACCTGCAATCTGTGCGTGGTGAGCATAGGCGCGTGGCGCTTCGCGCGGGCCGGGCATGTCGATCTGAAGCGGATCTGGCCATTGTTCGCGGCGTCGATCCCGATGGCGTTCGTGGGCGGCATCCTGCCGGTGCCGCGGGTGGTGTTCATCGGCCTGCTGTCGGCGTCCCTGTTCGTCGCCGGGACGCTCCTGCTGTGGCAGCCCAAGGCGAAAGCGGGTCTGCCGCCGAAACCCTATCCGCGCTGGCTCGAGCCGGTGGTGGGCGGACTGCTGGGCCTGCTCGCGGGGATCGTCGGGATTGGCGGCGGCATCTATCTGGCACCGGTGCTGCATCTGCTGCGCTGGGGCAGCGCGCACGCCATTGCGGGGACGAGCGCGGTCTTCATCCTGGCCAATTCGCTGTCCGGCCTGAGCGGGCAACTCGCGAAAAGCAGCGGCGCGGTTGGCGAGGTGCTGGCCGAACATTGGCTGCTCTTCCCGGCGGTGCTGATCGGCGGCGCCATCGGCTCCTTGCTCGGCGCGCGGCGGTTCGATCCGCACTGGCTTCGGGTGCTGACCGGCCTGCTGATCCTGTTCGTCGCCGGGCAGCTCGCTTTCCGCTTTGCCATGCTGCTTTGACGGGGTTCCGGCCGCACGAAAATTGATGCTATGCCGCAACGATGCTGACTCGACGCCAAGCGATCGGAGGGCTCGGCGCTGCCGCCGCCCTGATGTCAACGTCCGGCCTGGCGCTGGCGCAGCAGCGGGTGCGGAAAGGCGCGCGGCTGCGGCCCGGCGATACGGTCGGCGTGATCGCGCCGGCGGGCTGGCCGTCCGATCCCAATGAGATTGATCGCGCATTGCAGCGGGTTCGCGACCTGGGGCTGGTGCCCAAGGCCGGCAATCATCTGCGCGACCGCCACGGCTATCTCGCCGGCACCGATCCCAACCGCGCCGCCGACGTCAATGCGATGTTCGCCGACGACAGCGTCAAGGCGGTGCTCGCGTTGCGCGGCGGCTGGGGCTGCGCGCGCTTGTTGCCCTATCTCAACTGGGACGTGATCCGCGCCAATCCGAAGATCCTGGCCGGCTTCAGCGACATCACCGCCCTTCACCTTGCGATCGCGGCGCGCGGCGGCTTTCCGACCATCCACGGCCCCAATATCGGCAGCAATTGGGGCTCGCGCAGCATGGACACGTTCCGCCGGCTGGTCTTCGACGCGTCCTTGCCGGTGCTCGAGGAATGGCCGGGCGGGGTGCCGCCCGTCGTGGCGCCGCCGGTGCAGCCAATGCCCTCAGTTACCGTCGGGCCGCCCCCCGCGAATGTGCCGGCGACGCCGCTGCCGCAAAATCCCGTTCCACAAAACCCGACGCCGCGCGTGGGCGTGGACGGGCAGCCGCTGCCGAGCGTCACCGTGGATGGCGAGCCCGTCGTCGCGCAGCCGGTCGTGCACCGGACCCGCACGATCCGGGGCGGCCGGGCGACCGGGCGCTTGATCGGCGGCAATCTGACCGTGCTCTCGGCCCTGGTCGGGACGCCCTATCTGCCGGATTTCGACGATGCGATCCTGTTCCTCGAGGATGTCGAGGAAGCCGAATATCGGGTCGATCGCATGCTCACCCAATTGGCGCTGGCCGGGATCCTCGGGCGGTTGAACGGCATCGTGTTCGGCCAATGCACCCGCTGCGCCACCGCCAATCCGGGGCCGGGCAGCGTGTCGCTCGACATGGTCCTGAACAACCATTTCGGGCGCTACAACATCCCGTCCTTCACCGGCGCCTGGTTCGGCCACATCTCGAACCAGTTGAATATCCCCGTCGGCGTCCGCGCCGAGATCGACGCGGACCGGGGCACGATCCGGGTGCTGGAGTCGGCGGTAAGCTGAATTTGGTGTTCAGCTGCGCTGAAGCGGGCCGGCACCGGCCTGCCTAAACGTTCCTAGGCCGCGGCCAGCTCGAAACTGTCGGCGCGGGCGACCCGCCAGGCGTTGCTGTAGAAATCGCGGTCGTGCGCTTCGGTCAGCAATTCTCCCTCGCGCAGGAAAATGTGCAGCTGTGAGAACATGCGGATCTCGGTCAGGCTGACCCGGCGCACGAGGTGATGCGGGCCGATCTGATCGGGATGCTCAAGCCCGGCGGCGGCGATCATGTCGGACAAAGCGGCCAGCGTATTGCGGTGGAAATTGTGCACGCGCTCGGCCTTGTCGGGGACGACCAGCGCGCGCTGGCGCATGCGGTCCTGGGTGGCGACTCCGACCGGGCAGCGATTGGTGTGACAGGACAAAGACTGGATGCAGCCCAAGGCGAACATGAAGCCGCGGCCGGCATTCACCCAATCCGCGCCCAGCGCCATCGCCGCCGCGATATCGAAGGCGCTGACGATCTTGCCCGCCGCGCCGACCTTGATGTGCTGGCGGATGCCGGCGCCGACCAGGGTGTTGTGGACGAACAGCAGGCTTTCACGCAGCGGCATGCCGAGATGGTCGGTGAATTCCTGCGGCGAGGCGCCGGTGCCGCCTTCGGCGCCGTCGACGACGATGAAATCGGGATAGGTGCTGGCGTCGCGCATCGCCTTGACGATGCCCATGAATTCCCAGGGCTGGCCGACGCACAATTTGAAGCCGACCGGCTTGCCGCCGGAGAGGCGGCGCAGCTCGGCGATGAACGCGACCAGCTCGGCCGGGGTCGAGAAGGCGCGGTGGCGGGCGGGTGAGACGCAATCCTCATCCATCGGCACGCCGCGGGTCGCGGCGATTTCGGTGGTGATCTTCTGGGCCGGCAGGATGCCGCCATGACCGGGCTTGGCGCCCTGG
The DNA here is from genome assembly GCA_023424095.1 of Pseudomonadota bacterium. Lineage (GTDB taxonomy): Bacteria > Pseudomonadota > Alphaproteobacteria > Sphingomonadales > Sphingomonadaceae > Allosphingosinicella. The sequence continues at coordinate 20,263 of JAFAEG010000002.1, forward strand.
CTCAACTTGATCTCGATCATCTTGACCTGGGGGTCGGCGGCCTGCTCGGCAAACCGCTTCGGGTCGAAATTGCCGTCGGCGGTGCGGCAGCCGAAATAGCCGCTGCCAATCTCCCAGATCAGGTCGCCTTTGTGCTCACGGTGATAGGGGCTGATCGACCCTTCGCCGGTATCGTGGGCGAAGCCGCCGAGCATCGCGCCCTTGTTCAGCGCGAGGATGGCGTTGGCGCCGAGCGAGCCGAAGCTCATCGCGGAGATGTTGAAGATCGAGGCGGAATAAGGCTGGGTGCAGTCCTTGCCGCCGATCGGCACGCGAAAGCTGGTGGGGTCCGCGGGCGGCGCGGGCCGGGTCGAATGGGCGATGAATTCATAGCCATTCTGATAGACGTCGACGAGCGTGCCGAAGGCGATGTCGCTATTTTCGTTCTTGGCCCGTTGATAGACGAGCGAGCGCTGGGCGCGCGAGAAGGGCACCTTCTCCTGGCTCCCCTCGATCAGATATTGCCGGATTTCGGGCCGTATCTGTTCAAAGAACCAGCGCAGATGGCCGATCACCGGATAGTTGCGGCGCACCGAATGGAGCGGCTGGGTCAGGTCGTAAACGCCCACCAGGCTCAGCCCGAGGCTGATCGCGAAAACGGGAATCGCCCAGACATTGGGCAGATAATAGCCGCTGACCAGAGCGGCGATGACGCAAAGGCCAAAGGCCGTGAAGCGAGTGAAGAACACGACAGCTCCGATACAGCAATGATTGGTGCGTGCGCGACAGAATGCGCGGAGGCAGAACGGCCGTTACGGCTGCTGGTTCACGTCCAGGATCTTCAGCACGCGCGGCCGGCCATCGGGGCGGGGCCAGTTGATCTCGCCGCCGACGCTCATGCCGATCAGGCCGGCACCCACGGGCGTCATCACGGAGATGCACGAAGCCTCGATGTCGGCATGGCCGGGCAGGACCAGGCGAACCTTGCGGGTCGTGCCATTGCTGTCGTCGAGGAAGGTGACGTCCGAGCCCAGCCGGACGACGTCCGCCGGCATCCGCTCAGGCGTGCGCAATTTGGCGCGGTCGATCTCGCTCAGGATCATGCTCGCGAGCTCGGGCGCGCGCGCCTCCATCTGGATCGCCAGGCTGGCGATCACATCGTAATCGGCTTCGGTAAGATAGATGGGCGGCTTGCTGGCGCGGCGCGGCGCTTTGATATTCGACATGTCTCGACCAATCGGCTGAGCGGGCTGGAAGGAGCATCGACCGCGTCTCCCGCGTCGGCGTCCTGTGACGATCAATGGCCCCAGATCCGCCGACCGAACGGCCGCAGTCTGGGGCTAAACACCCGCGAGCAATTGTCCCGAATGAGCGCGGAAGCGCCGGAAGATCGACATGCACAGCATTCGGCCAACGTGTGGCCGCAGCCAGCAAGTGTCAAGCGCTCACCCTAAGGTGACCGTCGGACGGGCGCGGATCGGAGGAGAATGGGCGGGATTCCAGGTCGTCTGGACCTTCGACATCCGCCGCGAACAGGAAAATGGTGCCCAGAAGAGGACTCGAACCTCCACGACCTTGCGATCGCCAGCACCTGAAGCTGGTGCGTCTACCAATTCCGCCATCTGGGCACGGGGTAGGCGGCGCGAACTAGGGGGCGGTTCGGGGCTTGTCAACGGCGGGTGACGCGAGAAGCGCTGCGGGCGCGCCGAACTTGCCTTCCGCGGCCGGAGCCGCTTAAGCGTCCGGCGACATTTGTTTTCGTGGGACAGCCCGGCATGGCGGACGAACGCCTCATCACCATTTTCGGCGCGGGCGGCTTTATCGGCCGCTACGCCGCGCAGAATCTGCTCAAGGCGGGCGTTCGGCTGCGCGGGGCGGAACGCGAACCCAAGCGCAGCTGGTTCCTGAAGCCGCTCGGTTTTCCGGGGCAGGTGCAATTGGTCCGCGCCGACATCAATGACCCGGCCAGCGTGGCGCGCGCCGTCGCTGGCGCCGACGTGGTCATCAACCTGGTCGGCATCCTGAAGGGCAAGTTCCGCGCCGTCCATGTCGAGGGCGCCGCCAATGTCGCCCGCGCGGCGGCCGAGGCCGGCTGCGCCGGGCTGGTGCACATTTCGTCGATCGGCGCCGATCCCGAGAGCCCGAGCGATTATGGCCGGTCGAAGGGCGAGGGCGAGGCAGCGGTCCGCGCGGCCTTCCCGAATGCCACCATCCTGCGCCCGTCCATCGTCTTCGGGCCGGAGGATAATTTCATCAGCCGCTTCGCCGCGATGGGGCGGCAATTGCCGGTGCTGCCGGTGATGGCAGCCGGGGCGCAGTTCCAGCCGGTCTATGTCGGCGACCTCGCCCGCGCGATCGCGGCGGCGGCGCTCGATCCCGCCGCTCATGCCGGCCAGACCTACGAGCTTTGCGGGCCGCGCGTCTACACGATGGCGGAATTGAACGAGACGGTGCTGAAGCTGACCGGGCGCGAGGAAAAAGCGGTCGCGACCATTCCCGACGCGGTCGGCGGCCTGATCGCCAAGCTCACCGGCTGGCTGCCCGGTGCGCCGATCACCGGGGACCAGTGGCGCATGCTGCAGGTGCCGAATGTCGCGAGCGCGGATGCAAAGGGCTTCGATGCGTTCGGCATCCGTCCGCAGCCGCTCGAGGCGATCGCCGGCACCTGGCTGACATCCTATCGCAAGGGCGGCCGGTTCGGGGTGCAATCGCCCTCCTGATCGCCGCACCCGCCGACTTTCCTCCAGCCGACGGATCGACAACACCCCCATGGAAGCCATCATCACCGCCATCCTGCTCGGCATCGTCGAGGGGCTGACCGAATTCATTCCGGTTTCGTCGACCGGCCATCTGATCCTCGCTTCGGAACTGATGGGCTATGACGCCGCGGCCTGGGCGCAATTCAACGTGATTATCCAGCTGGGCGCGATCCTGGCGGTGATCGTGCTCTATTGGCGAACCTTCTGGGCAGTGGCGACGGGGCTGTTCAAGGCCGAGCCGACCTCCTTCTGCTTCGTGCGCAACCTGCTGATCGCCTTCCTGCCCTCCGCGGTGCTCGGCTTCCTGCTGATCGACCAGATCGAATTGCTGCTGGAAAATGCGCATATCGTGGCGGTCGCGTTGATCGTCGGCGGGATCGCGATCCTGATCATCGAGAAGTTGGTGAAGCCGCGCGCGGACATTCAGCCCGGGGTCGCGGCGATGCCGATGAAGACCGCGATGGGCATCGGCATCATCCAGTGTCTGTCGATGATTCCCGGTGTCAGCCGGTCCGGTGCGACGATCATGGGCGCGCTGACGCTCGGCGTCGAGCGGCGCACGGCGGCGGAGTTCAGCTTTTTCCTCGCCGTGCCGACGATGGTCGGCGCGACGGGCCTGTCGATCTTCAATCATCGCGAGACGTTGAGCTCGGGCGCGGTCGATTGGGGCCTGATCGGGATCGGCTTCGCGGTGTCGTTCATCGTCGCCTTGGTGGTGATCAAGGGCTTTATCGGCATCGTCTCGCGCTACGGCTTCGCGCCCTTCGCCTGGTACCGGATCATCGCCGGCGTGGCGGCCCTGATCTGGCTGGGCATGCGCTGAAACTCGGTGCGATTCCGGACGGAATTCGGGTCGCTTTCGGAGCAAGGTCTGGCCTAGACTGCCCCTCGATCAGGGGAGCATGCGCATGACCATCTTCGCCGCTGCCATCGCACTCGGAACCGTTGCCGCGCCGCCCGGCGAGCGTGGGGAAGTCGTCACCCCACCGCCGATCGTCCGCGTGCCGGTGACGTCGCCGCCACCGCCGCGGATCATCGCGATGCCGCCCCCCCCTCCTTCGCCTCCTCCGCCGCCTCGCCAGCCGCTGCCGACACCGAGCGCGGAGGCCCGGGCGCTGGCTCTGACGATGCTCGACCGCGTCGCGCTGTTCGAGGTGGAAGCGCGTCGCCAGGTCCTGAACCAGCTGCGCTGGCCGCGAAATGGCACTCATATCTGCGACTTAGCCAATGCAGAGTGCGCGCAGATCGCCGGAGAGATCGCCGATCGTGAGACGCCGCCCTATGCGATGCAGATGCGCGACGTGGTCAGCCGGATCCTGGGCGCGCAATTCGACCGGACAATGACGCCTGCGCAGATCGCGGATGCAAATCGCTATCTGACCAGCGATTCTGGCCGTGCGCTGATCGGTAGTTTCGTGTCGATCGACGAGCGGACCTTGGCCGGGCTCGATCCGCCGAATCTGCGGTTCGCCACCCAGCGCGACGATTTGACGGCGGAGTTCGTGCGACGGACCGAGCATCTGCCTCGCGCGCCCAGAACGGTGATCAGTACGCCGACCGTGGTCGTGCGCCCGCCGCCGGCGCCGCCGATCCCGCCACCGCCCCGCAAGGCTGTAGCGGGCGACTGACGCTCGTTCAGCCGGGACTCATCGCCGCTTTTGCTATAGGGTGAACCCGCAGGCACGCGGCGCGTTTTATGTCGCGTGCTCAACGACTTCGCGCGTTGTCCCGGTCACGGAGTAGCCCATGCGTAAGCTCATCATCGCCGGCGCGGCCCTGTTCGCCGCCGCCCCCGTTTTGGCCCAGCCGCCCGTTTATGACGACGATTATGACGTTCGTGACGAGCGCCCGCTCGACCGGCGCGATATCGGCCGGATGGCCGGGGCGATGGAGCGCATGGTCGGTGCGATCCTGGACCTGCCGGTGGGCGGGATCGCGGCGGCGGTCGATCCGCTCAGCCGTGGCGGTGTGCACCCGCGCGATACGATGCGCGATCTCGCCGAGCGCGACGATCCCTATGTCGAGCAGCGCATTCGCGCCGGCATTCGCGGCACTGCTCACGGCGTTGGCGCGATGAGCGATTCGCTGGCGCGGATGCTGCCGGTGCTGCGCCGTTCGATCGACGAAATGAGTCGCAGCGTCGAAGACGCGATCGACGAGGCGCAGGATCGCGAGCCTTATTGAGGTCCAGGCTGGCGGCGCGGGCTGGACGGGACGCATCGCTGCGTTAAAGCTTCGGCGTCATGTGGCGCCTGTTTCATTTCCCGCTTTGTCCCTTTTCGCGGAAGCTCCGCCTGTTTCTCTCGGAGAAGGGCATTCCGTTCGAGCTCGTCCGTGTCTCTCCCTGGGAGCGGACGGACGAATTCCTCGAGCTGAACCCGGCCGGGCAGACGCCGGTGATGGTCGATGCGGCGCGCGGCACCAAGTTGATCGATAGCCGGGCGATCTGCGCCTATTTCGAGGAGACGGTGGACGGCCCGCCGATGATCCCGGGCACCGCGCTCGACCGCGCCGAGATCCGCCGGCTGCTCGGCTGGCTGGACGAGAAGCTCTACGGCGACCTGGTCGCGCCGATGATCGAGGAGAGGATGCGCAAGCGCCTGGTCAGCCGCGAGGCGCCGGACACGCGCGTCTATCGCGAGGCGATGAAGGCCGGCAACGCGCACCTCGATTATCTCGATTATCTGGTGGATTCGCGCCGCTGGCTGGGCGGGCCGGTGCTCAGCCTAGTCGACCTCGCCGCCGCCGCGCATTTGTCGGTGGTCGACTATCTCGGCGGTCTGGACTTCCGCGGCCACAAGGAAACCAAGACCTGGTATGCGGTGATGAAATCGCGGCCGAGCTTCCGCCCTTTGCTGGCCGAGCGGATGGAAGTGATCATGCCGCCCGCCCATTACGACAAGGTCGATTTCGACTGAGGCGCTAGCGGGCAGGCGAGCGCAGGCGGTAGAGTTCGATAGAGTACCGGCCACGTTGCGTGCGCCCCTGTGGATCGGGCTGAAAAGCCACGCGAGGACGAAGCCTGGTCAGGCACAAAGGGACGAAGGGCTGACGTCCCTGCTCCGTCAGCGGGACTTCCTGGCAAGACACGATCGATCCGTCGCCCGCGACTTCGATATCGCTCGTGGCGCCGGCTATGAATGTGCCGGCTATGGGCCGACGGGGCTGAGGCGTCGCGCCTTCGGGCACGATGCGCGTGACGATCATCATCGCGATCGGCTGGCGCGCCAGGACGGCCGGATCATGACGGCCGGCCTGGCAATAGCCAGTCGCCGCTTCCGCGGCGAATGCTTCGCCGCTCTTTTCCAAGGCGCAGGCCATGCCGCGACGGTTCATCGCCAGTGTGTGCCGGACTTCGCCTAGGGCGAAATTTGGCAGCCAGGACGCCATGTCCGGTGGATCGGGCAAATGCGTCGGTAGGACCCAGGTAATGGTCTGCATATAACCGGACGGCACGCGTTCGCCACGCTCATTGCGGCCGGGCGTGAATCGGAATCTGTGCAATGGCACCATGCAGGACGTCGCGTCGAGCGATGGGCTTCCGGAAGAGCCGGTGACACGGCAATCGGTGATGCTGCCTTCCGCCGAAATGTCGAGATAGATTTGCGTCCTGCCGTTTTCGACCGCGTGGACGGCTGCGGCGGGATAGTCCCATTGGGTGAAAGCGCCACTCCGGGGCCGGGCTGGAATGCCCCGAGCAGCCGCCGGCTGGTCAGCCGATGCGAGCAACCCGACAGCGGTCGAAAGCACAAAACCCATCATCGTGAAGAGACTGCTCGTCGCTGCCGTTGGCCAAGGCGGCTGTCGCGGCGACCCATCAATGTGCCCCCTTTGGCGTTTCCATGATCTCGGTCAGCACGCCGCCCATATCCTTGGGGTGGACGAAGAAGATCAAAGTGCCGTGCGCGCCGATGCGGGGTTCGCCGAGGATGCGGGCGCCCTTGCCCTCGAACCAGGCCTTGGCCGCGTGGATGTCGGGGACTTCGTAGCAGAGGTGATGCTGGCCCCCGAGCGGGTTCTTTTCGAGGAACTTCACGATCGGCGAATCGGCGCCCAGCGGCTCGATCAGCTCGATCTGGCTGTTCGGCGTGTCGACGAAGCAAACGCGCACGCCCTGCGCGGGCAGATCGAACGGCGCGCCGATCACCTCCGCGCCCAGCAGATCGCGATAGGTCGCGATGCTGGCTTCGATCGACGGGGTAGCGACCCCAACATGATTCAGGCGGCCGAGCTTCATCTTGGTCTCCGTTGCGCGCGCGCCAGCGGCAAAACGTGGTCGCGGGCGAGTGGCGCGAGCTGGACCGGGCCGGGATGGTCCGGATCGATCCAGATCGCTTCCTCGATCTCTGCCCCGATAATGAGCTCGCCGACAAGCTCGACCGCGAACAGCTCCGCTTCCACCCGGCGTCCTTTTTCGTTCGCGGCCGGGGCGCTGTAATGCCCCAGATAAGCAGGATCGGGCGCCACGCCGCAGCTCAGCTCCTCGCTTAATTCCCGGCGAAGCGCCTCGGCCGCCGTTTCGCCGGGCGCGATCTTGCCGCCCGCAAGCATGAAAATGCTGCTCCCGCGCTTGCGCACCAGCAGGGCCTTGCCATCGGCCCGGACAATCAATGCAGCGGCAATGCGGATCGGGTCGGGCATGTTCGGGCCGAGCCGATGGGATTGTCTCGCTCAGCCGGCGCATTCCGGCACGAGCTCCGTCTCCGGCTCGAATTTGTTGTTGCGGAACAGATAGCGGCGGGTGAATTCGCAGGTGCCGGTATAGACAATCTCCAGCGACTGATCGCGGACGACGTTGCGAATTTCGCCTTCGTAGGTCTGAGCCTCGCTTTCATCGCCGCTCGCGCCGCTATTGTCGGCGCCGAGATCGAAAGTGCTGACCGACGGGCCTTCCGGGCGCAATTCCACGAGCAAAGCGGCAGCGGTGGCATAGCCCTGATAGAGGGTGCCGCCTTCGGCATAAATGGCCGGATAGGTGGTGAAATTGTCGGCGATCCGCCATTCGGGCGGCGGGCTGCCCCAGCCCCAGCCGGGCGCGGCCTCGGGATAGCGGGCGGTGACTTCGAAACCGGTACCGGTGTCGCGCAGGTAATATGCGCCGACATAGCCGATCGCGACATGGGCGCCGTCCGGCACGCCGCGTTCGGTCAGCAGCACTGGGCCGAAGCTGGTCCAGACGATGCGGACGGCGCGCTCGCTGCCCGGCGTCTCGTCGATCACCTGATCGATCGGGCTGGCCTGGCCGAAGACGGCGCGGAAGGCGGTGTCGAGCTGCTCCGCCTCGGGCCGGTCGCGCATCGACGGGCCGGCGGCTGGCGCGGGGGCGGCGGGTGCCGCCGCATTGGCCTGCGTATTTGCGGCCACGGTCACGTTCTGCTGCCCCCGTGCGAAGACGAGGAAATAAACCAACGCGGCGATGGCGATCGCTGCGATCGGCGCGACGATGAGCAATGGATTGAGCCGCCGAGCGCTTTCCTGCGAGGCGGGCGGCAAAGGCGGGGGCGGTTCGATGGGGGGCGGCGGCGCGGCCGGCGGCGGTTCCGGCTGGTCGAGCCTGGCCGCCTCCGCTTCATATTCCGCGTCGGTCAGCGCGCCACTGTCGCGCAGCGTCCGCAGCCGCTCCAATTGTCGTTCCCGCTCGTCCACAGACCCCCTCCGTGCTGATCAGCGGGCGAGCCTATCCGAGCCATTTCACGGAGTCGATTGGCGGGTTGCCGACCTTAGCCGCCCGGACCGAAATGGGGCACTGCGATGATCAAGGACACGATCGCCACCGCGAAACAGCCGCCGATGATCGCCCAGAATTTCTGCGGGGTCTCGTCGCGCAGGACGTAGCTGTCGCGCTTCAGCTTGATCTTGCCGGTGGCGATATAGATCAATGCGGTGACGAGCAGGATGATGCCGAGTGCGACCAAAAAGGTCGTCCACATGGGCGCAGTTTCCGAACGCATCGCGAAACCCCCTTTGTCCTTGGTGGGCGCAAGCTATCGGAGGCCGTTGAGGGAGTCGATGCCGGGGCCGCGCGGCGTTGCCGGACTCGGCGAGCAGCATGCCTAGGCCGGTTCGTCCGGGCTCCATTGCGGTCCAGCCTCGGCCCTGACCGACACGATCAGCTTGTCGTAGATCATGTTCATGAAGTGTCGCGCCCCGGCTTCGTCCTCGAATTCCAGTTCGACGCCCAGGCCGTCATTCACCCAGGCCGCGACATCGGTCTGCCAGCCGCGCGCGTCGTTCCAGCCTCGCCATTCGCGCAGGATCTGCTGGCGCGACTCCAGATCCCAGTCGGCGACCGCGGTGTCCGCGGCTTCCTGCGGTGTGCCGCCATTGATCCGCCAGTCCTGATGGAACGCGCAGCCGAGGAACTGGCACAAATTCGGCCAGTGCGTCTCCGCCTCCAGCATCCGTTCGCGCGTTTTCCGGCTCATAGTGGGTCGGTGCCTTGGCAGCTTCTGTTCATGGCAGACATTAACATGCCGGCGATCTCGTTGCCCATGCGCACGTCACGCAAACATTCTGATCAGTTCAGGGCCAGCGAAGATCACCATCGCTGACGCGCCGACGGCAACTACAGCATAGAGAAGAATGAACCCCCAAAATGTCATAGGCTCCTCATCTCGATAGAATTCGAGCCCCAGCATCCAAGGCACAACCCCGTCACGCAATGAACGGCGGATCTGAAGCGCGGCAAAGATGGGGATCAGCCCGCACCAGAACATCCAGAAGTATGGAAACCAGCTGAACCCAGTGCTCACAGCGGAATATTATCGTGCTTCTTCCAGGGATTCTCGAGCTGCTTGTTCCGCAGCTTTCGTAAGCCCAGAGCGATCCGGCGGCGCGTTGAGTGCGGCATGATCACTTCGTCGATGAAGCCCTTGCTCGCGGCGACGAAGGGGTTGGCGAAGCGCTGCTCATATTCCTGGGTGCGGGCGGCGATCGCGTCGGCGTCGCCGATGTCCTTGCGGAAGATGATTTCGACCGCGCCCTTGGCGCCCATCACCGCGATCTCTGCGGTCGGCCAGGCGTAATTGAGATCGCCGCGCAGATGCTTGGACGCCATCACGTCATAGGCGCCGCCATAGGCCTTGCGGGTAATGACGGTGATCTTCGGCACGGTCGCCTCGGCATAAGCGAAGAGCAGTTTGGCGCCGTGCTTGATGATGCCATTATGCTCCTGCGCGGTGCCGGGGAGGAAGCCGGGGACGTCGACGAAGGTCAGGATCGGGATGTCGAAGGCGTCGCAGAAGCGGACGAAACGCCCGGCCTTCTTGGCCGAATTGATGTCGAGCACGCCGGCCAGCACCATCGGCTGATTGGCGACGATGCCGACGGTGCGCCCCTCGACGCGGCCGAAGCCGGTGAGGATGTTCGGGGCGTGGGTCGGCTGGATCTCGAAGAAATCGCCGGCATCGACGACCTTCCGGATCAGCTCGTGCATGTCATAGGGCTTGTTGGCGCTGTCCGGGATCAGGCTGTCGAGGCTGTCCTCCTGCCGGTCCCACGGATCCTCGCACGGCCGCTCGGGCAGATCGTGACGATTGGACAGAGGCAGGAAATCGACGAAGTCGCGGGTCGCGAGCAGGCCGTCGACGTCATTTTCGAACGCCACGTCGGCGACTCCGGACTTGGTCGTGTGCGTGATCGCGCCGCCCAATTCCTCCTGGGTGACCACTTCGTTGGTGACGGTCTTCACCACGTCGGGGCCGGTGACGAACATGTAGGACGAATCCTTCACCATGAAGATGAAGTCAGTCATCGCCGGGCTGTAGACCGCGCCGCCCGCGCACGGCCCCATGATCAGGCTGATCTGCGGCACGACGCCGGAGGCGAGCACGTTGCGCTGGAACACTTCGGCATAGCCGGCGAGGGAGGCGACGCCTTCCTGGATGCGGGCGCCGCCGCTGTCATTGAGGCCGATCACGGGGGCGCCGACCTTCATCGCCATGTCCATGATCTTGCAGATCTTCTGGGCGTGGCGTTCGCTCAAGCTGCCGCCGAAGACGGTGAAATCCTGCGCGAAGACATAGACGAGGCGGCCGTTGACCGTGCCGGAGCCGGTGACGACGCCGTCGCCCGGCACCTTCTGCGTCTCCATGCCGAAGTCGACGCAATTATGCTCGACGTACATGTCATATTCTTCGAAACTGCCGGGATCGAGCAGCACCTTCAGCCGCTCGCGCGCGGTGAGGCGCCCCTTCTTGTGCTGCGCGTCGATCCGCGCCTGTCCACCACCAAGGCGCGCTGCCGCGCGCCGGGATTCCAGCTCTTCGATCCGTGTTGCCATGGCGGGTTCTTATGCGCGCCAGCGGCGGGTGGCAAACCGGCTTATTTGTAGAAGCCTTCGCGCAGGTTGATGCCGTGCTCGACCCACATTTTGAGGGCGGAGAGCATCTGCGCCCAGCCCTGGCAATTGCCGTAGCTGGCCTTCAGGCCCGTCGCGGTTTCGCGCCAGCCTTGCTCGGCGATGGTGACGAGGGTGCGCGTGTCGCCTTGCGGCTCGAAGGTCATCGTCACGGTGGTGAAATAGCCGGCATCGACCACCGGGGCATCGCCCTCCGGCACGCCCTCATTGGCTTCCCACTGAAAGACGATGCGTTGGTCCGGGACGACCTCGATCACCTTCACCGGGAAGGCGCCGGGGAAGTCGGCGAAATCCCACATCACGGTCGCGCCGGTCTCGAGCCGGCCCTGTGCGCCGCCAGTGGTGAAATAGCGCGACAGCGTTTGGGGGTCGGCGACCGCTTCGAACACCTCATGGACGGGGCGGGCGATGAAGCCGCTGATCTTGAAACTCAGGTCCATGCCGATTCTCCTTGTCCAGCGAGCTTATATGTTATAGAAAAATAACATGTCAATCGAGGCCAAAAATGATCGCATTTTCAAGGCGCTATCGGCGGGGACGCGCCGTTCGATCCTGGATTTGCTGAAGGACGATCCGCAGACCACCGGGGCCTTGTGCGCGGCCTTTCCCGATCTCGATCGCTGCACGGTGATGCAGCATCTGAAGGTTCTGGAGGAGGCGGAACTGGTGCTCGTCGAGCGGAGGGGACGGGAGCGCTGGAACCACCTCAATCCGCTGCCGATCAAGCATATCCACGACCGCTGGATCGGCCCCTATGCGGCGCGGGCGGTCGGCCTGCTGGACCGGCTCAAGAATGATCTGGAGCGACCGTCGGCGCGTTAGCATTTCGGTAGTCTCGCCCATGTTACGCGCGTGATATGAGCGTGAAATATTCGATCCGTGCCGACCGTGCCTGTGGGCTGATTCGGATCACCATGTCCGACCTGCTGACGCTGGACGACGTGGCGGGTTTCTATGCGGAGCGGGCGCGGGCCCATGCGGAACTGGGCCTGCCGAAGAATATGCACCTGACGCTGAACGACGTGCGCGACCTGAAGATTCTACCGCAGCCCACGCTGGCCGCGTTCATCGAGATGCTGGCCGATCCCGAATATCATTCCCGCAAATTGGCCTTCGTGGTCGGGCCGACTTTGGTGCGCGGACAGGTGATGCGGGCGATCGCCGGGCGACCGAACGTGTCCTGCTTCCCCGAAATGGTCGACGCCGAGGAATGGCTGCTGGCCGGCGAGATGTTCGACGCGCGGACGCCGCGCGCGGTGAGCCGGTAGCCTCAGCGGCCCTCGAACGTCGGGGGCTGTTTCTGCAGGAAGGCGAAGACCGCCGAGCGGAAATCCGCGGTCCGGCCGGCATCGCGCTGGGCGACCCGTTCCGCGCCGAGCGCTTCCGACAAGGACAATTGTTCGGCGTTGCGGGCGAGGCCGCGGACGAGGCCCAAAGCCTGTGTCGGCCCCCGCGCCAGCTTTTCGGCCAGCGCCGTCGACTGCTCCGTCAGCGCTTCATCGTCGCAGACGCGCGCGATCATGCCCCATTGCTGCGCCTGATCGGCCGGGATGCGCTCGCCCAGCAGCATCATTTCCAGCGCCCGGGCGCGACCGGCCAAACGGGGGAGGAGCCAGGTCGCGCCGGCATCCGGCACCAGCCCGATATTGATGAAGGCCTGCAGGAAATAAGCAGAGCGCGCGGCGATCACGATGTCCGCGGTCAGCGCCAGGCTGGCGCCGGCGCCGGCGGCGGGGCCGTTGACCGCGGCGACGACCGGCACCGGCGCGGCGGCGATCGCCTCGATCAGCGGATTGAAATGCAGCTCGAGCGCGAGGCCGAGATCGTCGGGCATGCCGCCGCTGCTGCCGCCGGCCAGATCCGCGCCGCTGGAAAAGCCGCGGCCGGAGCCGGTGAGCAGGAGGCAGCGCGCGCCGTCCGCCGGCAGTTGGATCACCGCCGCGCGCAGTTCATCCAGCATCGTCGCGGTGAGCGCGTTCAGGCTGTCGGGGCGGGCGAGGGTGATGATCCCCACCTTGGCGGGGGTCAGTTCGACCGTGATCTCTTTATAGTTCAACTCATTCCCCCATCGCTTCCGGCTGACGCTCCGGCGGGAGCAGGCGGAGGCGGGACACGCGACGTGTGTCGCTGTCGGTGATTTCCAGCCGCCAGCCGCTTGGATGTTCCAGCACCTCGCCCGGCTGGGGCACGCGGCCGGCCAGCACGAAGGCGAGCCCACCCAGGGTCTCGACATCCTCCTCGACCTCGCCGAGGCGGGGATCGACGGTCAGCGCCACTTCTTCCAGCTCGGCCCGCGCGTCGGCGTCCCAGGCGCCGTCGTCCAGCGGGTTCAGCGCGCCCTCCGGCTCCTCGTCATGCTCGTCCTCGATCTCGCCGACAATCTCCTCGACGACGTCCTCGATCGTCACCAGCCCTTCGGTGCCGCCGAATTCGTCGACGACGATGGCAAGGTGGACTCGGGCGGCGCGCATCTGCGCGAGCAGATCCGGCATGCCCATCGATTCCGGCACGTAGAGCGGCTCGCGCATCAATTCGGTGATGTCGGTCGGCGCGCCCTCGCCGGAAACCATGCGGGAGAAGACGTCCTTCAGGTGGATCATGCCGATGATCCGGTCGAGGCTGCCCTCGAACACCGGCAGGCGGCTGTGGCCGGCGTCGGCGAACGCGGCGATCAGCTCGTCGAAGCCGATCGTGCAGTCGACGGCGATGATGTCGCTGCGCGGGACTGCGGCGTGGCCGGCACTCTTCTCGCCGAAATGAAGCATGTTGCGGAGCATCTGGCGCTCCACCTGGGTGAGGTCGCCGACCTTTGGCGCCTCCTCCTCGGATTCGTCGATCACCTCCTCGATCTGGTCGCGGAGCGTCGCTTCTTCTTCCTCGCCGAACACGGCGGCGCGCAGGCCGCCCCAGAAGGTGCGGCGCGCAGGCTGGCCGGCCTCGCGGCCGCTATTACTTATGTCGGGGTCGTCCTGGTCGGTCATTTCAGTCCTGATCATGGGGAAGTGCATAGGGATCGGCAATACCGAGCGCGGCGAGGGCGCGGCGCTCGATCGCCTCCATCTCCTCGGCGTCGGCTTCGCCGGTTTCGTGGTCGTAGCCGAGCAGATGCAGGGTGCCGTGCACCACCAGATGGGTGGCGTGATCGGTCATTGCGATGCCGCGTTCAGCCGCCTCGCGGACGCAGACGCCGTGGGCGAGGACGATGTCGCCGAGCAAAAGCTCGGGCTCGCCGGCCTGCGCCGCCATTGTGAAGAAAGCGGGCTCGATCATCGGGAAGGACAGGACGTTGGTCGGCTTGTCCTTGCCGCGCCACTCGCGATTGAGGGCGTGGACCTCGTCGTCGCTGGTCAGCTTCACGCTGATCTCCGCATCCGCCTCGGCCAGAGCGGCGTGGCGGCTGTGAGCGATGGCGGCACCGGCCGCGCCCTCGATCAGGGCCGGCCAGTTGGTCTTACTGTCCCAGTCTTCGGAAACATCGGCTTCGACGAGGATCATCGAAGATCCTCCCTGTGAAGCGCAGCTACATGGGGAGGGGGACCGTCGCCGCAGGCGATGGTGGAGGGGCCACGACGTCGCACCATTGCCCCTCCGTCAGCGCTTCGCGCTGCCACCTCCCCATGGCTTCGCCACAGGGAGGATCAAATGGGAGCTTCCGGTCGCTTCTCTCCTTCCGTCATCCCGGACTTGATCCGGGATCCCGCTTTTTGACGCGCCGATTGCCTTCGATCTCAAGCGGGACCCCGGATCAAGTCCGGGGTGACGATGAAAGAGACGGCAGCAACCGGTCGAACCCGTCTCATATCCCGATTGATATACTACCTACTAGAAGGTAGGTAAATTGAAATGAGCAATATCCCCACCACATCCGACGAGATTCTCGCCTCGGCGCGCGCGCTGATCGTGGCCGGCGGCTATAATGGTTTCAGCTATGCCGACATCGCCAAGGTGGTCGGAATCCGCAAGGCCAGCATCCACCATCATTTCCCGGCCAAGGCCGATCTCGTCCGCACATTGGTCGCGCGCTATCGCGAAGAGGCGCGGGCGGGACTCGCCGCGATCGACGCGCATCATCTCGATCCCGGCGACCGGCTCCGCGCCTATGCCGGCTATTGGGAGGCGTGCATCGGCGATGCCAGCGCCCCGATCTGCATCTGCGCGCTGCTGGCAACCGAGATCCCGGTCCTGCCCGCCGATGTCGCCGTCGAGGTGCGGGCGCATTTCCGCACGCTGTCGGACTGGCTCGCGACCGTGCTGGAGCGCGGCGAACAGATGGGCCGGCTTCGCCTCGCCGCACCGCCGCAGGACGAGGCCGAATTGTTCATGGCGACCGTGCACGGCGCGATGCTTTCGGCGCGCGCTTATGGCGCGCCGGCCATGTTCGCCACCGCGCTGTCGCCGCTCCTCGGGCGATTGCTTCCGCAAAACTAGCACCGCGACGCCTGCGCCGCGGCCCTTGTTTCATTTGCCTACCAATCAGAAGGTAGTTTCCCGAAAGGATTTTCGATGTTCGGAATTTCAACGCTCGGCTGGGTGCATACGCTTGGCAGTCTCCCCGCCATTCCGCTCGCCGCCTATATGTTCCTGCGATACGGGCGCATCGTGCCCCGTTCGGCGAGCGGCGCAGCCTATTTCCTTTTCATGGTCATCGGCGCCGCGTCGGTGTTCCTGATCGCGCGTCAGCCGGTCAGCTATGTGATCGGCGGTGTCACCCTGGTGCTGCTCATCGTCGGCTATGGCGTCGATCGGCTTCCGGGCGCGCCGCGCTTCAAACAATATGTCGAAACGATCAGCCTCAGCCTGACGGCTTTCCTGCTGATGCTGCCGACCGTGACAGAGATTTTGCGCCGCGTTCCCGATGGGCATCCCTTTGTGACCCGGCTCGACTCGCCGCTGCTGCTCGGCGCGCAGGCGACGCTTTTGGCCCTGCTGGTCATCGGCCTGACCATCCAGATCGTCCGCTTGCGGCGATCGCGCGAACGGATCTGAGGAGCGGCCGCCCGAGCATCGCCGCTGCCGCCCGGCGAAGGATTTATTCCCCTATGCTCCTAAGCAATTGCATATCGCGGCAGGAGGGCTTACCGGCACCGCATCGACCGTTTAGAGTCAGGACAGGGCTGATATGGCTGGCAATCAACCGAGCGCGCGTCCGCGCTCCCCGCATCTACAGGTGTATAAATGGACCCCCGCGATGGCGGTCTCCATCTTTCACCGCGTCAGTGGCGACGGTCTCGCGATCGCCGGTGGCCTGATGTTCCTCTGGTGGCTTGGCGCGCTCGCCGCGGGTCCTGACGCCTATGCGGCGTTCATCGCCTGCGTGTGGCACGATCCCAGCCCCGAAGTCAGCACGCTGCACCAGATCACCAACATCCTTGGCAAGGTCGTGCTGATCGGCCTGACCTGGGCCTTCTTCCAGCATCTTTTCTCGGGCCTGCGCCATTTCGTGCTCGACACGGGTGCCGGGTATGAACTCAAGACCAACAAGCTTTGGTCGCTGATGGTTTTTGCCGGTTCGATCACCGCAACGATCGCGGTCTGGCTCTATGTTTTTGCGGAGGCGCTCAATGGGTAACGGAACGCGTCTCGGCCGCGTGCGCGGGCTCGGCTCGTCGCACCATGGTCCGCATCACTGGATCCAGCAGCGCCTGACCGCGCTCGCCAATATCCTGCTCGTCACCTGGTTCGTCGTCTCGATGTTCCGTCTGCCGCTGACCGATCATGGCGCGGTGCTGCGCTGGGCTTCCAACCCGACCGTCGCGCTCGCGCTGATCCTGATGGTCGTCAGCGTCTTCTGGCACCTGCGTCTCGGGCTGCAGGTGATGATCGAGGATTATGTGCATGGCGAGGCGACGAAGCTGTTGTCGCTCGTCCTTTTGAACTTCTACGCGATCGGCGGCGCCGCATACGGCATCTTTGCCATCGTCCGCATCGCGCTTGCGCCCGCCGCCGGGCTCGCTCCGGGGGGCATGTAAGATGACCGAAGCCTACAAGATTATCGACCATATTTATGACACCGTCGTCGTCGGCGCCGGCGGGTCGGGCCTGCGCGCCACGATGGGCAGCGCCGAGGCGGGGCTCAAGACCGCCTGCATCACCAAGGTATTCCCGACGCGCAGCCACACCGTTGCGGCGCAGGGCGGCATCGCCGCGTCGCTCGGCAACAATTCGCCCGATCACTGGACCTGGCACATGTACGACACCGTCAAGGGGTCGGACTGGCTCGGCGACCAGGACGCGATCGAATATATGGTGCGCGAAGCGCCGAACGCCGTCTACGAGCTCGAGCATGCCGGCGTGCCGTTCAGCCGCAATCAGGACGGCACGATCTATCAGCGCCCGTTCGGCGGCCATATGCAGAATATGGGCGAAGGCCCGCCGGTGCAGCGCACCTGCGCCGCCGCCGACCGCACCGGCCACGCGATGCTCCACGCGCTCTATCAACAGAGCCTGAAGTATGACGCGGACTTCTTCGTCGAATATTTCGCGCTCGACCTGATCATGGAAGACGGCCCCGACGGCAAGGTCTGTCGCGGCGTCATCGCGCTGTGCATGGAGGATGGCAGCATCCACCGCTTCCGTTCGCAGGCCGTCGTGCTCGCGACCGGCGGCTACGGCCGCTGCTACTTCACCGCGACCTCGGCGCACACCTGCACCGGCGACGGCGGCGGCATGGTGCTGCGCGCGGGCCTGCCGCTGCAGGACATGGAATTCGTCCAGTTCCACCCGACCGGCATCTACGGCGCGGGCGTGCTGATCACGGAAGGTGCGCGTGGCGAAGGCGGCTACCTGACCAACAGCCAGGGCGAGCGGTTCATGGAGCGCTATGCCCCG
>JAFAEG010000097.1 GCA_023424095.1 Pseudomonadota bacterium
CACCATGCTGCGCATGGTCCCCCTCCCCTCGAAATCGAGGGGAGGATCGAGAGGTTCAAGCCTCCGCTTTCTTCACCCGGTTCTGGAAGCTCTTGCGCAATTTCTGGATCTTCGGCGGAATGATCGCCAGGCAATAGGGATTGCGCTGGCCTTCGCCCTCCCAATAATCCTGGTGATAATCCTCGGCCGGATACCATTCGCTCAGCGGTTCGATCGTCGTCACGATCGGTTCGGCGCGGTCCGCCTGGGCCCGTTCGATACCGCGCCGCGCCGCTTCCTCCTGGGCCGCGTCGAGCGGGAAGATGGCCGAGCGATATTGCGTGCCGATGTCATTGCCCTGCCGGTTCAGCTGGGTCGGATCATGCGTCGCGAAGAAGATGTCGAGCAGGTCGTCATAGGAGATTTCCGCCGGGTCATAGGTCACCCGGATCGCCTCGGCATGGCCGGTATCGCCGCCGCACACCTGCTTGTAGCTCGGGTTGGCGACATGGCCGCCAATATAGCCGCTTTCGACATTGGTGACGCCGATCACGTCCTTGTACACCGCCTCGGTGCACCAGAAGCAGCCACCGGCCAATATTGCCTGTTCGCTCACGTTCGATCTCCTTGCCGCTGTGCTGAGATAAGGTGCGTGACGGCGGACAAAAGACCCGGAATCCGCCGATTCTGCTGCGCGCCGGCAATTGAACAATGGTTAACCATTCTGTTCGCCGGCGAACAAATCGTTCCGTTTTGTGCGGTGAACCGCTGCCTCGTCGGGATGAACCGCCCCGAAACCCTCTCCGCTGTAATTGAATCGGAAAGGAAACGAGCGATAATGGCCCCAAGCGGAGGGTTTTGATGAAGTTCACGCGCAGACAGATGGTTGAGGGCGGCCTCGTGGCCGGCTTCCTGGGTCTTGCAGCAAAGCCGGTCCTCGCGGCGGTTACCGAGGATCAGCCCAGCATTCCGGTCCGGCGTCGCCCGGATCAGGCGATGGCGAGCAACAGCGCCGCCGCCCCGCGCTACCAGACGGCGTCCGCTTCGCCGCTGCGTCAGCCGCATCCCGGGCAGCCGCTTCCGGCCCGCCCGCGTGTCATTCAGCCGGAGCAGCCGCAACTCGCCGCCGTTCGTCCGGCCTCGCTTCCGGCCCGCCCGCGCGTGCCCGTCGAGCGCACCGTCAATCCGCGTCTCGTCGCCGCCGCCCGCGCCTCCTTTGACATGCATCGCCGCTCGATCCGCCTGCCGGACGTTGTCGGCATCGTCGATTTCACGAAGGTTTCGCGCGAGCCGCGTTACTATCTGCTCGACACCAATAGCGGCCGCGTCACCGAGCATCACGTCTCGCACGGTCGCGGTTCGGACCCGAGCCACAGCGGCTTCGTCCACAATTTCTCCAACCGCTTCGGCTCCAATGCGACGTCCGAAGGCGGCTATGTCGTCTCCGAAAATTATCACGGCAAATATGGCCAGTCGATGCGCGTTCGCGGCCTCGATCCGTCGAACAGCAATGCCGAAGCGCGGGCGATCGTGATCCACCCGGCCTGGTATGCCGAGCCGACCCATCTCGCCATGCACGGTATCCTGGGCCGCAGCGAAGGCTGCTTCGCCATGTCGCGCGCCAGCCTGTCCGAGACGCTGGAGCGCCTGTCGCCGGGCCACTTCCTCTATGCGGGCCGCGTCGCCTAAATCTTCAGCCTGAGCTGAAACGAAAACGGCCTCCCGATCGGGAGGCCGTTTTGCTTTGTGCTGTTTTCCGCCTGCGCGGAGTTCGGCACCGGCGGTGAGGGCCGGTGCCGTTCTTCAGCAGTCTAGTTCGAAGCGGTCTGGCTCCCGCCCGCGCGGTTCAGCGCCTGGCGGACGCGGCCGTCGCGGCTGTAGAGGTCGTTATAGGTCACCAAAGACCCGTCCGCGGTCGCGGCGGCGGTGAAGTAAGCGATGTAGACCGGGATCGGCCGGGCCAGACGATGCGTCTGGTTGCGGCCGGTGTTGATCGCGCGGTCGATCGCAGGCCGCTGCCACTGGCCGGTCGGCTCGAGCAGGTGGGCCGCGAAATCGCGGATATTGTGCGTGCGGATGCAGCCATGGCTGTAGGCGCGCACACTGTTGTTGAAGAGGTTCTGCGACGGCGTGTCGTGCAGGAAGATCGCATGCTCGTTCGGCATCTCGATCTTGATCCGGCCGAGCGCGTTGCGCGGGCCCGGCGGCTGGCGGACGATGCGATAGCCATTGCCCTGGCTGACCTGATAGCCGCCGAAGCCGCGCATCGTGCGCACGATGCTCTGCGGCACCGTCCACCACGGGTTGAAGGTCACCGCGGTCGCCATCGCGCTCAGCGACGGGGTCGGGGTGCGGGTCGTGCCGACGACGGTGCGGTGACGCGCGGTCACTTCGCCATTGTCGATGATCGCGGCGGTGAAGGCCGGCACGTTCACGATCACGTGGCGCTCGCCCAGATTGCGGGGCAGCCAGCGCCAGCGCTCCATGTTGGTGCGGATGAGGTCGCGCCGCGCCTCATTGGCCGGATTGGCCAAGGCGTTCTTCAGCAGGGCATATTGCGGGTGGGTCGGCAGCAGGCCGTTCAGCACCGCGGCGACATTGCCGTTCTTGGCGCGCTGCAACATCTGCCGGCGTTCCGTTTCGCCCAGGCCGGACGGGGCCATGTACCAGCTGACGCGGTCGGCACCGCGGACGCTGCCGCCGCTCAGATCGGCCGACAGGCGCATGAAGATTTCGTCAGCGATGCGCGTACGCGCCGCCTCGTCGCCCATCGCCGCGCGGAGGCGGTCGGGGCTGTAGGCGGCCGGGGTCAGGCCGTCGGCGCCGACGCCCTCGATATAAGTCAGCAGCTGCTGCGCGCGATCGGCGCTCCACCGGGCCTCGTTCTGCTGCGCCGGTGCGGTTTCCGGCTGGGCGATGGCGGGCGTTTGCAGGAAGCCGGCCGCGAACGGAGCGGCGACCAGGGCGGCGAGCAGCGAAGTGCGAGCGAGTTTGGGCATGGGTCCCCCTTAAGCCACGATGCGATTCGTGGCTAGAGTTGGCGAGGTGAACGGCGGCTGCACGGCCTCAGCCGTGTCATTTCGAGCACTTTTTGTTCCGGGTGCGAACCGGATCGCCGCTCAGACCCGGCGCTCGACCTTGTAGGGGCGCATGCCCAGCGTGCGATAGACGCGGGGGCCGAGGTCGAGACGGAAGGGCGCCATCTTGGTCGGGCTGTCGGTGCGCTCGCGGCCGACCAGGAACGACTTTGACGTCTGGCCCTTCCGGATCGTGCCCCAGTCATAGAAAGCGTTGACCGCGACCAGGGGCACGAACAGCAGCCGCTGATCGACCCGCATCGCTTTCAGATCCTCATTCTTCGCATCGACCCGTCCCTTGAGGACGACTTCGCCGCCCGCCGGGATCTCCGGGATGTCGAGCGTCCGGTGCTCGCCGGGCTTCAGGCGCTGGAAGGCGGTGATTTCCTGATCCTGATCGGGCGTGCTGCAGATCAGCTTCGCCTGCATCTGGATGTTCTTCGCCGTGCTGCCGCCGGTGTTGCGGATCGTCATCTCGAACTCGACGACGGATTCGGCCGGGTCGGCCATCGTCCGCTCGGGCTTCAGCTCGACCTCGATCCAGGCGCGGGGCACCGGGTCCGGCCGCGG
>JAFAEG010000100.1 GCA_023424095.1 Pseudomonadota bacterium
GCTCCCGCCACCGAACAATGTCGCTGGATCCCGGCCTTCGCCGGGATGACGTTGGGTGGGCTCGCTCTGCCAGTTCGCCATCGCCCCGGCATCGGCCGCCTGCACGCTGCGAAAGCCCTCCGCCTCCAGCGCCTGCTTCAAGCCGCCGACGATCAGCCCGCGCACCAGTGCCGGGTCGCGGAAGCGCACTTCGGTCTTGGCCGGGTGGACGTTCACGTCCACCTCGTCGCCGGGCAGGTCGATGAACAGGGCCAGCAGCGGGTGGCGATCGCGCGCCAGCAGATCTGCATATGCGCCGCGCACCGCACCGATCAGCAGCCGGTCCTTCACCGGCCGGCCGTTCACGAACAGATATTGGTGGTCGGCCACGCCGCGATTGAAAGTCGGCACGCCCGCGACGCCGCCGAGCCGCACCTCGCCGCGCTGGTGATCGATCGGAATGGCATTGGCGGCGAAGCCCGGATCAGTCAGCGCCGCCACCCGCGCCATGCGGTCCTCGCCCGGCGCGAGCGAGAAGACCCGCCTGCCATCGTGCGTTAGCGTGAAGCCGATTTCCGGCCGTGCCATGGCCAGCCGCCGGGTCACATCCAGGCAGGCGCCATATTCGGCGCGCGGCGAGCGCAGGAACTTGCGGCGCGCCGGCACCTTGCCGAACAGATGCTCGACCAGCACGCGCGTGCCGGGCGGCAAGGCGGCCGGCCCATCCCCGTCCGCAACGCCATGATCGCGCACGATTTCCCAGCCGTCCGCGCCGCGCACCCGGCTTTGCAGCGTCAGCCGCGCGACGCTGGCGATACTCGGCAGCGCCTCACCCCGAAAACCGAGCGTTTCAACGCTCTCCAGATCGCCGTCCGGCAGCTTCGAGGTCGCGTGACGCTCCAAAGCGAGCGCCATTTCCTCGCGCGTCATGCCGCAGCCGTCGTCGCTCACTTCGATGCGATCGAGCCCGCCCCCACCGAGAGCGACGTCGATCCGCGAGGCCCCCGCGTCCAGCGCATTTTCGATCAGTTCTTTCAGCGCGCTCGCCGGGCGCTCGACCACCTCGCCGGCGGCGATGCGGTTGATCAGATCGTCTGGGAGGCGGCGTATTGACATGGGGCAAGCTCTATAGGAAGCGCGGGCTCCCCGCGAGACTTGAAGACAAGCTCCGATGGACCGATAGTGGCGGGGCATCCAATAGTTTAGTTGGCGGGCAAAGTGGGCGCGTGCCCGCGGACGCTAATCCTGAAGCGAGTGACCGGCACCGATGGGCATCTTCAACTTCCTGCGATTTCCGAGCCAGGACATGGCGATCGATCTCGGCACGGCCAATACGGTCGTCTACGTCCGCGACCGCGGCGTCGTGCTGAACGAGCCGAGCGTGGTCGCGATCGAGACGATCAACGGCGTGAAGCGGGTCAAGGCCGTCGGCGACGACGCCAAGTTGATGATGGGCAAGACCCATGATTCCATCGAGGCGATCCGCCCGCTGCGCGACGGCGTCATCGCCGACATCGATGTCGCCGAGCAGATGATCAAGCATTTCATCCAGAAGGTGCACGGCAAGCGCCGCTTCCCGCGCTTCCCGGAAATCGTGATCTGCGTGCCTTCGGGTTCGACCAGCGTCGAGCGCCGCGCCATCCGCGACGCCGCCAGCAATGCCGGCGCGCGCCAGGTCTGGCTGATCGAGGAGCCGATGGCGGCCGCGATCGGCGCCGACATGCCGGTGACTGAACCGATCGGCTCGATGGTCGTCGACATTGGCGGCGGCACCACCGAAGTCGCCGTGCTTTCGCTGCGCGGCCTGGCCTACACCACCTCGGTCCGCGTCGGCGGCGACAAGATGGATGAGGCGATCTCCTCTTACGTCCGCCGCAACCACAACCTCCTGATCGGCGAAGCCACGGCGGAGCGGATCAAGAAGCAGGTCGGCGTCGCCAAGCCGCCGGCGGACGGCAGCGACGGCGAGACCGTGCACATCAAGGGCCGCGACCTGGTCAATGGCGTGCCGAAGGAAATCACCATCAACCAGCGCCAGATCGCCGAGGCGCTTTCGGAGCCGGTCGGCACGATCGTCGAGGGCGTCCGCATCGCGCTCGAGAACACCGCGCCGGAACTGGCCGCCGATATCGTCGATCAGGGCATCGTGCTCACCGGCGGCGGCGCGCTGCTCAAGGGCCTGGACGAAGTGCTGCGCGACGAAACCGGCCTGCCGGTGACGGTCGCCGACGATCCCTTGACCTGCGTCGCGCTCGGCACCGGACGCGCGCTGGAGGAAGAGATCTTCCGCGGCGTGCTGCAGACCGCCTGATCGCCGCTTAGGAGGCTTCTTCGATGGCGCCTCCCCGCCGCCGCCGCACCGGACAGTCGCGCCGCGCCCAATATGGCCGGTTCGTCACCTATGTCGTCGCCGTCGGCGGCGTGGTCATCTCGCTGTTCCTGCTGGCGCTCTCGATCCTCGATCCGCGCGCCTTCCAGGCGGTCAAGAATGTCGCCATCGACGTCACCGCGCCGATCAGCCGCGCCGGCAGCTTCGTGGTCAGCGAAGTCACGTCGTTCAGCCAGTCGGTCGGCGATTATTTCGAGGCCGGCCGCCAGAATGGCGAGCTTCGCGATCAGGTCCGCGAACTGGAAGGGCAATTGACCCAGGCGCAGGCCGCTCAGCTCGAAAATGAACGGTTGCGCGCGCTGCTGCAGCTGCGCGACACGACGGCGGACGAGGTCGCAATCGGCCGGCTGGTCAACTCGTCCTGGGATTCGGCGCGCCGCTACGCGATCCTCTCGGCCGGCAGCAACCAGGGCGTCGCCTACAACATGCCCGTTCGCGCGCCCGAGGGCCTGGTCGGCCGGGTCGTCACCGTCGGCCATTGGGGCGCGCGCGTGCTGATGATCATCGACGGCGCCAGCACCGTGCCGGTCCGCTCCGCCCGCGACGGCACGCCCGCGCTCGCCAGCGGCACGGGCGACAGCGAATTGCGCGTGGAACTGATCGAAGTCGGCACCAACCCGTTCCGGCCCGGCGACATGATCGTCACCTCCGGCGTCGGCGGCATCTATCCGCCCGACATTCCGGTCGCCGAGATCGTTCGGATCGAGGGCGATTTCGCCATCGCCCGGCCGCTCGCGGCGCCGTCGCGGATCGATTATGCCATCGTCCAGCCGCTCTACCAGCCGGCCGCCGTGCCACCGGCCGAGGGCGGCAGCGCCCCGGCGGAGACGCCGCGATGAACCGGATTGCCGGCTCGACCGGGGACATTCTCTACCACGATCTGAAGCGCAAGCTGGTCCCCACGGTCTCGACCGTGCTGGCGATCATGCTCGGCCTGTTCCCGATCGTCGTGACCATGCCGCTCGGCCCCGATCTCGGCTTCCTTTTCCTGCTGAGCTGGCGGCTGCTTCGTCCGGAAATCTGGGTGCCGCCGGTCGCCCTGGCCTTCGGCCTGTTCGACGACCTCGTCTCCGGCCACCCGATCGGCCAGTCCATGGCGTTGTGGACGACGATCTTCCTGGCGCTGGACCTGATCGAAACCCGTGTCGGCTATCGCGATTTCTGGTTCGACTGGCTCTATGCAATCGTGGCGATCGCATTCCACATCGCCGCCGCCTGGTATATCGGCGTGCTGATGGGCAGCCCAACGCCGTTCGTCCAGCTCCTGCCCCAGCTCGGCATCACCATCCTCGCCTACCCAATTGTGACGCGGATGATATACGGTCTGGACCGCTGGCGCCTGGCGTGACACCGCCCCCCAGAACGGCCCGGCAGAAGCGAGTGCGATGAAGAAGAGGCGGCGGCAAGCCCCGCTCCTGACAGAACAGACCCAGCAGCTGACCTTCACTCGGCGCGCGCTGGTGGTCGGCGGGCTGCAGGGCGCGGTCGGCCTGCTGCTGGCCGGGCGGATGGCCTATATCGCCATCGCCGAGAATGAGCGCTCGCAGCTGCAGGCGGAGGAGAATCGCGTTCATCTGCGTTTGATTCCGCCCCGGCGCGGCTGGATCGTCGACCGCAACGGCCTCCCCATCGCGCAAAATCGCAGCAATTTCCGCATCGACCTGCTGCCCGATCGGGTCGAAGACGAAGATCAGCTGCTCGCCCAGCTCCAGCCCCTGCTCGGCCTCACGTCCGACGAGATCGAGCGGGTAAAGACCGAGCTGGCCCGCCCCGGCTCGCAGCCGGTGCAGGTGAAGGAGTTGCCGGGCGACCGCTACGAGCAATATGCCGCCGTCGTCCTGCGCCAGCAGGAACTGCCCGGCGTCTCGCCGCTGCGCGGTTACTCCCGTCAATATCCCGAGGGCGCCGCCGTCGGCCATCTGATCGGCTATGTCGGCACCCCCAATCGCGAGGAGTTCCTCGCCGCCAACCGCAATCCGCTCTTCGTCACGCCCGGCTTCAAGATCGGCAAGGAAGGGCTTGAAAAGACGATGGAAGCGACGCTGGAGGGCCGCCCCGGCGCGGCCCGCGTCGAGATGACGGCGCGCGGCCGGATCGTGCGCGAACTGGAGACTCTGGACGACACGCCGGGCGAGCCGGTCCGCACCACCATCGACGTCGGCCTGCAAGCTTATGCCGCCCGCCGGCTGGGCGACGAATCGGGCGCCTGCGTGGTGATCGATTGCCGCAGCGGCGACATTCTCGCCCTGGCCTCGATGCCGGCCTACGACCCCAATGTCTTCGCCGACGGCATCAGCCGGAACGAATGGGATTTCCTGGCGCAGGACGAGCGCAAGCCGTTGCTGAACAAGGCGCTAAACGGGCTCTACCCGCCCGGTTCGACCTTCAAGCCGACGGTGGCGATGGCGCTGCTTCGGGCCGGGGTCGATCCGGATGAGCGCGTCTCCTGCGGCGGCGGCTACAGCCTCGGCAACCGTACCTTCCGCTGCCTCGGCCGGCACGGGCCGATGAACATGCACCAGGCCATCGCCCGCTCCTGCAACACCTATTTCTACGCGATGGGTCGCCGCATCGGCATCGATGCGCTCGCCCCGGTCTGCCGCGAAATGGGCTTCGGCCAGCGCTTCGATTTGCCGGTCGTCTCGCAACATTATGGCACCGTGCCCGATGCCGGCTGGAAGTTGCGCCGCTTCGAACAGCAATGGGGCCAGGCCGACACGCTGAACACCTCGATCGGCCAGGGCTATGTCAGCGTGAACCCGCTGCAATTGGCGATCTCCGCCGCCCGCATCGCCTCCGGCCGCGATCTGCAGCCCCGCCTCCTGATGAGCGATCAGCCGCCCGGCCCGGCTTTGCCCTATAATGACGAAGCCTTCGCCGCGGTGCGGGGCGGGATGTGGGAAGTCGTCAACGGCGCCGGCACCGCGGTGCGCAGCCGCCTGCCCTTCCCGGACATCCAGATGGCCGGCAAGACCGGCACCGCGCAGGTCCGCCGCATCACCGGCAGCCAGCGCGGCCAGAGCGGCGAGTGGAAATATCGCGACCACGGCCTCTTCATCTTCTTCGCGCCGACCGACAATCCGATCTACGCCGGCGCGGTGGTGATCGAGCATGGCCTTGGCGGCGCCCGCCCCGCCGCGCCGGTGGCCAAGGACGTGATGACCTATTTGTTCGACAAGGAACTGGCGATGCAGGCCCTGCTGCCGCTCGAGCAGAGCTGGGGCGGGACAATCGCCGAGCGGACCGAACGCCGCGCCCAGGCCTGGGCCGCAAACCGCGCCGCCGCCGCGCGGAGCGAGGGTTAAAGGCGATGGCCCTCCCCCTCGTCCCCCGCGCCATCGCGCACCAGCCCTGGCTGCCGATGATCGTCTCGTCGATCCTCGCCGGGCTCGGCTTCCTCACCCTCTACTCCGCGGCGGGCGGCAAGCTGACCCCGTGGGCGCTGCCGCACATCATGCGCTTCGGCGTGTTCTTCCTGCTCGCGATCGGGCTCTCCTACGTCCGTCCGGGCTGGTGGAAGGAGACGGTCGTCTATGCCTATCTCGGCGTGATGGCGCTGCTCGTCGTGGTGCTCGGCATGGGCGTGGTCGGCGGCGGTGCCCGCTCCTGGCTCGATTTCGGCCCGATCCGGCTGCAGCCGTCGGAACTGATCAAACCGGTCCTCGTGATCGCGCTGGCGACCTTCTACACCCACATGCCGCCCAGCAATATCCGCACCTTCGGAGCGCTCTGGCCCGCCGGGGTGATGATCGGCATTCCGGTCGGCGTGATCCTGCTTCAGCCCGATCTGGGCACGTCGATGCTGCTCACCCTGTCCGGCCTCACCACCATGTTCCTGGCGGGGCTGCCGCTGATCTGGTTCGTCGGCGGGGCCGTGTTCGTCGGAGTCGCGATCCCGGCCATCTTCCCCTTCCTGATGCAGCATCAGCAGGAAAGGATCCTGATCCTGCTCGATCCCAGCCAGGACCCGCTCGGCTCCGGCTATCACATCACCCAGTCGACGATCGCGATCGGCGCGGGCGGCATTACCGGCCAGGGCTATCTCAATGGCACGCAGAGCCACCTGCAATTCCTGCCCGAGCAGCATACCGACTTCATCTTCTCCGCTCTGGCCGAGGAATGGGGGCTGGTCGGCGGCCTGTTCCTTCTGGTCTGCCTCGGGCTGCTGCTGTGGTGGGGGATGCGCGTCGCGATGCGCGCCAAGGGCCGCTATGAGAAATTGCTCGCCGGCGGGCTCACCTCGATCCTGTTCTTCTACGCCTCGATCAACCTGATGATGGTGATGGGCCTGGCCCCCGTCGTCGGCATTCCGCTGCCGCTCGTTTCTTGGGGCGGCTCGGCGATGATGACGGTGATGATCTGCCTCGGCCTGCTGATGGGCGTGGAGCGGCAGAATTGGCGCGACGCCCAGCGTTGAGAATTAGCGTCGGGAGGCTGTTGCCAAACCCGATCCCCTTGCCTATGTCGCGCCCTCCCGGATGGACGCATAGCTCAGTTGGTAGAGCAGCTGACTCTTAATCAGCGGGTCCTAGGTTCGAGCCCTAGTGCGTCCACCACCTCCCCCTCCAAATCGCTAGATCATGTCACCGGCGTGCACAAAGTGCCGCCCGCTTGTTCCGTAATGGGACAATTGCGACGCCCGGCGATCGTCGGCTTGAGTCGTCGAAATGTGCGGTCGAGCCAACCCTTCCTCCACCGTAATCGGGCCCTGAACGGCTCAATTGGCGGCCCGAGATTGCCGTTCCGTGGCGCCCGAAACGGGACGCAACAGGAAAGTACTGTTGCGAATCGTCGTTGAATTCCTTAACAAAATCTTACCGGGTGGGGGCCACGGTCTTTCGTGCAGCATGAACTCATGCGTCCCTCGGGTATCGAGCCGCTGGCCTGGCGGCTTCACAATGGAGTTGATGTTCATGAAGAAGATGTTTGCTTTTGGTGCGGTCGCCGTCGCGTTCGCCGCTTCCCCGGCGCTTGCCGCCAACGATAGCTTCCAGATCACCGCGACGGTGGCCTCGCACTGCGCGCTCGAAGACGTGCAGGACATTTCCTTCGGCGCGCTGCCGATCAACACCACCGCCGGCGCCAACGCCCTGCTGCTCTCGGGCAACCAGACCCGTCAGGGCAATCTGTTCCGCGTGAGCTGCAACGAAGCCAACACGCTGTCGATGAACCCGGACGCGAAGCTGCGCGGCAGCCGCCCGCTGACCAATCGCGACGATCGCGTGAACTTCACCGACGAACTGAACTATCGCGTTCGCACCAGCGGCTGGAAGTCGCTCGCCGACATCCAGACGATCAGCGAGCTCTCCTTCCAGAGCACCGGCGGCCTCAACGTCCTGTCGAACCGTCGTAACGGCACGATCCACCGTTCGATCCGCATGGAAGCCGAGATCAACGCTTCGGACAATCCCCTGCGCCCGGTCGCCGGCACCTACACCGGCAACGTGACCGTCGACGTTTCGATCACGATCTGACCTGCACTGGCGCGCCGCGCCGGCGGCGGGGCCGCC
>JAFAEG010000121.1 GCA_023424095.1 Pseudomonadota bacterium
TTGCGGCGCGGCTTCGGGTTGCGCCGACGGGGCGGGCGTCGGCGTGCGCTGCACCGGCGGGGTGGGCCGGGGCGATTCGGCACTTGGCCGGCGCTGCGTGGCGGAAGGCTGGGAGGCGGCGGGCGGCGGGGTCGCGGCGGGCTGCTGCGCCTGCGGCTGCGGCGCGGGCCGCGGCTGGGTCACGATCCGCTCGCGCGGCGTCAATTGGAAATCGCGCAATTGGGGCGGGCCGATCTGCGCCGGTGCGGGCTGTGGCTGCGGCTGCTCCGCCTGCTGCGCAAAGGCCGTTGCGGGCAGCATGATCGCGCTTCCCGCCAGAAGCACTGGCCGCCACCGGCGTCCAACGCCTGCAAAATCACCAAATCTCATGCGAATCGAGCCCAACCCCGCGCGCCTGCCTCTGGCGCGCCTTTCAAAGCTGGGGATCACCAGTCAGTTATTCCATGGTTCGTCAATGGCTAAGCCGCTCAAGTGTGGCGGCGGCGCGCCGGTCAGCCTTGAGGTGTGTCGCCGCTGCCATATGCTGGCGCCCGCCCAGCCCGCCGGCACAAGGCGATCTGCTCCCCCGCCGGGTCCGCCTGCGCGGCCGGAATCTCCGCCCGCCAGCCAAGCGTCGCATCCTCGCCGCGCAGCGACAGGATCAGATGCCGTCCGTCCGGCCCGGGGGCGGTGGCGCGATAGCGCAGCCCCAGTTCGGCCCATTCCGCCACCATCGCATGGGTCATGCTGCCGTAGCCGACGGTCGCGGTCGAGCGCGCCTGCAGGCTCAATGCGCCTTCGCGGTCGCGGCCAAGCGCATTGCTTTCGGGCAGATAGCCATGATCGTTGAAGGTGACCGACATCGGCGCGCCGCCCTCGCAGGTGAAGATCAGCCCGTCCGGCGCCTTGCCCTTCAGCGGCGAGCCGGCGCAGGCGGCGAGCAAGGCGGTCGCGGCCAGGCCGATGATGGTGCCAGAAAGGATGTTTCCCGGTCGCACCTAAGCTTCCCCCACGCGGCTGCTCGTCCCGGGCGCGATCATGCGCCGGGCGGCAAAGGGGATCAAGTTGTCAGGCAGAAGGTCAGGCGTAAGCGCGTTCGACCAGATCTTCAGGCTCGAGGCCCAGGCGCTTCATGTGCGCGCAGATTTCGGGCCAGCGATCCTCGAGGAAGGCCTTGCGCTCCGCCGTGCGCAGCCGCTCGGCGGCGCCGGTGGCGACGAACATGCCGACGCCGCGCTTCACCACGACCAGGCCTTCCTCCTGGAAGGTCTGATAGGCCTTGGCCACGGTCAGCGGATTGGCGCCACATTCGGCGGCCAGGCTGCGTACGGACGGCAAGGGATCGCCGTCGCCCACGCGACCATCGAGAATCATCGCGCCAATGCGATCGCGCAGGCGCAGATAGACAGGCCGTTCTTCGCTCATGGCCGTCATGGTGCGCTAACACACCGGGCGCGTCAAGCCTGAACGCCAGATTAATTTGCCTTAGGCGGGACAGCTTACCAGCGGCTGGCGACCGCCGCCAATTCCGGCCGCGCGCGTTCTTCCAGCGCCATTCCGGGCGTGCCGATATAGATGAAACCGGCAATCCGTTCCGGTGCCGTACCGAATGCCGCCAGCACCGTCGGCGAATAAGCCGCCCAGCCGGTGATCCAGCCCGCCGCATAGCCCAGCGCGTGCGCGCCATGCTCCAGATTCATCACCGCGGCGCCGCAGGACAGAAGCTGCTCCCATTCCGGGATCTTGGCGCTTTCCTTCGGGCTGTAGAGCGCGACCACCAGTTCCGGCGCCTGGAAGGCCAGGCGGGTGATCGCTTCGGCGGTCGCCTCGGTCGGCTCGCCCGTCTCGGCGCGATAGGCAGCGAACAGCAGGTCCGAAAAGGCTTCGCGCCGCTCCCGGGGCACATGCACGAAGCGCCACGGCGCGAGCTTGCCATGGTCCGGCGTGCGCGCCGCGATCGCGAGAATGCGTCCCAATTCCTCGGCGGACGGCCCGGGCTCGATCAGGTCGCGCGGCCGGCCGGAGCGGCGGGATTCGAGCAGCGACAGCGGCGTTGTTCGGTCATTCAACATTCAGCGGGCCGGTAGCAGTGACCCCGGATTGCAACAATCCCGCTTGGCAAGTGAGATTGGGCCGCTACTGTTCGCCACCTAATCAAGCCGCAGGGGTAGCGGCCTTGTCATGATTCCGGGAGGCCCAAGTCAAATGGCAACCAATCCAGCTTATGAAGCCGAGGCGCAGCGCACGATCATGGGCCACCCGCGTGGCCTGTTCGTGCTGTTCTTCGCCGAGATGTGGGAGCGCTTCTCCTACTATGGCATGCGCGCGCTGCTGATCTTCTACCTGACGCAGCATTGGTTGTTCTCTGACGAGAAATCGGGCGTCATCTACGGCGCCTACACCGCCCTCGTTTACATCACCCCGGTGCTCGGCGGCTATCTGGCCGACCGCTATATCGGGCAGCGAAAAGCGGTCCTCTACGGCGCGGTGTTGCTGACTTTCGGCCACTTCCTGATGGGCTTCGAAGGCACGGGCGGGCAGGATTCTGCCACGATCGGCATGTTCTGGCTGGCCCTGTCATTCATCATCGTCGGCTCGGGCTTCCTGAAGGCGAACATCTCGGTGATCGTCGGCCAACTCTATCCGCGCACCGACGTGCGTCGCGATGGCGCCTACACCATCTTCTACATGGGCATTAACCTCGGCGCGGCGATCGGTTCGCTGCTCTGCGGCTATCTCGGCCAGACCTATGGCTGGTCGTGGGGCTTCGGCGCCGCCGGCGTCGGCATGCTGCTCGGCCTGATCGTGTTCGTCTGGGGTAAGCCGTTGCTGATGGGCAAGGGCGAGGCGCCCAAGCCGCTCGGCAAGGGCCTGGAATGGACCGTCTATGCGGTCGGCATCGCCGCCGTTGTCGGCATCTGGCAACTCATCCAGTATCAGGAGGTCATCGGCTGGCTGCTGCTGGTCGCCGGCATCATCCTGGTCGGCTACGTCTTGCTCACCGCGGTGACGAAGCTGCCGAAGGAGGATCGCGATCGCATCTTCGCGGCGATGTTCCTGATCATTGGCTCGATCCTGTTTTGGGCCTTGTTCGAGCAGGCCGGCTCGTCGCTGAACCTGTTCACCGACCGCTCGGTCGATCGCAACATGCTCGGCTGGGAAGTCCCGGCGTCGATGTTCCAGTCGATCAACGCCATCTACATCGTCCTGCTCGCACCGCTCTTCGCCTTGCTGTGGGTGAAGCTCGGCCGGGCCGGGCGTGAGCCGTCGGCACCGGCGAAGTTCGGCCTCGGCCTGCTCCAGCTCGGCCTCGGCTTCCTCGTCCTCGTCTGGGGCGCGCAGGCCGCTGGCATGGAGAATGCCACGCCGGTGATCTTCATCTTCCTCATCTACCTGCTGCACACGACCGGCGAGCTCTGCCTGTCGCCGGTGGGCCTGTCGGCGATGAACCGTCTGGCTCCGGCGCACATGGCGTCGCTGATCATGGGCACCTGGTTCTTCGCCTCGGCGACCGGCAACTTCGCTGCCGGCCTGATCGCTGCGGCCACCGGTTCGGAAGCAGCCTCCGGCGCCAATGCCGGCAAGGAGACGGTGATTGAGGTCTACAACACCGTCGGTTGGGTCGCGATCGGCGTCGGCGTGGCCGTGATGCTCGTCGCCCCGCTGGTGAAGAAGCTGATGCACCTCGACACGCTGCGCGATGCCGACGAGTTGGCGGGAACGGCCGAACTGGCCGAGCCGCAGGCCGCGGGCATCAACGTGAACCAGGAAACCAAGGGTTCTCCGGGCCTGGACAAGGCATGATGGGGCGCCTGCTCGGGGCCGCCGCGCTGGCGGCCCTCGTCGCCGGCTGTGCCACCACCCAGACTTCGGAAGCGCCGGCGGCGAATGCGCCGGCGCAGCCGGAGCGGCGCGTCTCGGCCGATCCCTACCCGTCCACCTATCGCCCCTATCCGGGCGTGCCGACGGCGATCACCAACGTCACCATCTTCGACGGTGAAGGCGCGCGGATCGACAATGGCGTGCTGGTGCTGGCCGAGGGCCGCATCCAGGCGATCGGCGGCGCGGACACGGCGATCCCCGCCGGCGCGCAGCGGATCGACGGGCAGGGGCGCTATGTCACCCCCGGCGTGATCGACATTCACAGCCACCTCGGCGACTATCCGAGCCCCGGCGTCGACGCCCATTCCGATGGCAACGAAGTCACCTCGCCGGTCCGTCCGGAAGTGTGGGCCGAACACAGCATCTGGCCGCAGGATCCGGGCTTCACCCGGGCGCTCGCCAATGGCGGCATCACCACCCTGCACGTCCTGCCGGGCTCGGCGAACCTGTTCGGCGGGCGGGGCGTGACTTTGCGCAACGTCCCTGGGCGCACTTACCAGTCGATGCGCTTCCCCGGCGCGCCGCGCAGCCTGAAAATGGCCTGCGGCGAGAATCCGAAGCGCGTCTACGGCAATCGCAACCAGATGCCCGGCACTCGCATGGGCAATGTCGCCTTGATGCGTTCCACCTGGCAGCGCGCGGTTGAATATCGCGACCGCATGCGCCGCGATCCGAGCGGCACCCGCGACATGGCGCTGGAGACTCTGGTCGAGGTGCTGGACGGCGAAATCCTCGTCCAGAATCATTGCTACCGCGCCGACGAAATGGCGATCATGCTCGACATGGCGCGCGAGTTCGGTTTCCGCATCGCCAGCTTCCACCACGCGGTCGA
Organism: Pseudomonadota bacterium; assembly: GCA_023424095.1. GTDB lineage: Bacteria > Pseudomonadota > Alphaproteobacteria > Sphingomonadales > Sphingomonadaceae > Allosphingosinicella. The sequence goes on from JAFAEG010000121.1 coordinate 4,694, forward strand.
AGCCTACAAGATTCCCGATCTGCTGCGCGCCAGCGGCACCTGCGCGAGCGTCTGGGCGGATTGGTGGGGCTTCAAGCTGGAAGCCTATGACGCGATCAACGAGAATGCGCCGATGGTGCACAATGCCGGCGCCTGCGCGGTGATCCACTCCGACGACGCCAACGGCATCCAGCGGCTGAACCAGGAAGCCGGCAAGGCGCTGGCCGACGGCCGCCGCATGGGCATCAACATCTCCGACGAGGTCGCCTGGCGCTGGCTGGCGATCAACCCGGCCAACGCGCTCGGCATCGGCGACCAGACCGGTTCGCTGCGCGTCGGCAAGCGCGCCGACGTCGTGCTGTGGAACGGCAATCCGTTCAGCGTCTACACCCGGCCCCAGCAGGTCTGGATCGACGGCGCGTTGATGTACGACATGAACAATGCGGCGCTCCGCCCGGTGACCGATTTCGAACTCGGCCAGCCCGGCGAGGGAGACGTGAAATGAGCTCGACCACGTCCCCCAAATCCGTCCTGGCTGAGCCTGTCGAAGCCCTGTCCTTCTTCGCGCGGTTGAAGAAAAAGGCAGCCCTTCGACAAGCTCAGGGAGGGCGGCTGCTTTTGGCCGCAGCGTCGGTGCTCGCCTTCGCCACCCCAGCCACCGCCCAGACCGTCGCCATTACCGGCGGCCGGGTTGTCATCGGCGACGGCGGCGATCCGATCGACGGCGGCACCGTGATCATCCGCGACGGCCGCGTCGTCGCGGCGGGCGCGGGTGTTGCGGTCCCGGCCGGCGCCCAGGTCATCGACGCCACCGGCAAGTGGGTGACGCCCGGGCTCATGTCCGGCTTCTCCCGCATCGGCCTGGCCGAGGTCGATGCCGATGGCGACAGCAATGACACGTCGGCCAGCACCAGCCCGTTCAACGCCTCGCTGGACATTGCCCCGGCGATCAACCCGGCCGTCTCCGCGATCGCGGTGAACCGCGCCGCCGGCGTGACCCGCGCCGTGGTCGCGCCGTCCGCCGCGAACAGCATCTTCGCCGGGCAGGGTGCGGTGATCGATCTGGGCGGCGACGCCGACGCGATCACCCGCCGCCGCGCCTTCCAATATGTCGAGCTGGGCGAGACTGGCGGCGTGCGCGCCGGCGGCAGCCGCGTCTCGGCTCACGCTCTGCTCCGCAACGCCTTGCGCGAAGCGGGCCAGGTGCGCGCGCCGGCCGGGACTCCGGCCGATCCGCGCACGATCGAGCCCGCGCAGGAGCGCGCCGGCGACGTCATGCTCACCCGCTTCGATGCGACCGCGCTCATTCCCGTCGTGCGCGGCCAGCAGGCGTTGATGGTCCATGTCGAACGGGCCAGCGACATCCTCCAGGCGCTCGCGCTGAAGGAGGAATTCCCCCGCCTCAAGCTGATCATCGTCGGCGCGACCGAGGGCTGGCGGGTCGCCGCTCAGCTGCGCGCCGCGAACGTGCCGGTGATCGCCAACGCGCTCAATGATCTGCCCGCCAGCTTCGAACAGCTCGCCGCCACCCAGTCCAATGTCGGCCGCATGCGGGCCGCGGGCGTGCAGGTCGCGATCGGGCAGTTGAACGAGGATGAGACCCGCCAGCTGCGGGTCATGAACCAGGCCGCCGGCAATCTCGTCGCTCTGACCCGCATCCCCGGCGCGACCGGCCTGAGCTGGGGCCAGGCGTTCGCCGCGATCAGCTCCGGCCCGGCCGCAGCGGTCGGCATGGACGATGAGATCGGCTCGCTCCGCCCCGGTCGTCGCGGCGACGTGGTGATCTGGGACGGCGACCCGCTCGAGCTGGCCACCGGCGTCGAAGCGGTCTGGATCGACGGCGTCCAGCAAAGCCTGGAAAACCGCCAGACCCGCCTCCGCGACCGCTACCGCAACCCCCAGGAAGGCGCGCTCCCGCACGCATATTCACCGCGGGATTGAGCGCGAGCCGATGGAGACACGTCATGGGTGTCACCTGGACCGACATCGCGTTTCAACTTGAGGTCGACGTCGCGCGTGATGTTGCGAAAGCTTGGGCGTGGCTCTTGCCGGAACCTTGGACGCCACTTGTCTGCTCAATGGTAGGCGGCATCTTCCTGGAACAACCAGACGGGAAAATTCAGTGGTTGGATACCGGAACAGGGCTGCTCGAACCCGCTGCGAACGACTGTGCCGCGTTTGAAGAGATTATGAGAAGTTCGCCGGACTTGGTGGATGAGTGGTTCCTGCCGCCTCTGATTGAGAGGCTCCATGCGGCGGGCAAGCGGGCCGGGGCGGGCCAATGCTATGGCTTCACCATTTTGCCAGCGTTCGCCGAGGGCAAATACGAAGTCGAAAACATGTTCGTGATTTCCGTCGTGGAGCAATTTGTGGGAATGGCCGATATACATCGCCAGCTGAGCGGCTTGCCTGAAGGTGCAAAGGTTGAAGTAAAGGTTGTGGACTAGGCGCAGGCCCACTCGAATTTCTCCGACACTGAGTGGTTTCACACATCGCCTCTCATGCCCCGGCAACCTGTCCTGATGCCCCGCTCGGGATTGAGGCAAGCGTCTCCGACGGATAGCTTCGGTGGGAGATGGTGAAACACCGCAAGCCGCTCGCCGCAACCTATCGTGGGCTGCTTATCCTGGGGCTGAGCGGCGGTGTCGCGATCGCCCTGCTGAGTATCGCGATGTTCTCGTTCCCCGATACCGGCGAGCCCATCTATCGGGGGCTCATGCGGTGGCTGACGCGCGCGGGCGCAGTGAAACTGGATCGCGACGACTATTATTTCACTGCCGCTATGGTTGGTGTGCTCTCACCATTCTGGGTGCTGCTCTTCGTATGGGCGATGCTCAGAAAGCCAGCAGAAGACCGGCATATTGATGCGCAGCTTCGCGCTCGGCTTCCCAGACAGGGAAGGGAGCGCCGGATCGACCTCGACCAGAGCGATATGGATCGCTGAGCAGCCTTACCCCTCGTCCCCCAACAGCCGATCCTGCGCCGTATGTGCCTCGTCTGCCGTAAAGCCTGACCGCCGCGACGCCGTCGCGCTTGCGGCGACGTCCGCCGTCACATTGCCCACCGTCCGCACGATGTCGGGCAGCACCTCCACCGCCAGCAATATCGCCAGCGGTTCGATCGGCAGGCCCATGGCGATGCAGATCGGCGCGATCGAGGTGACGAAGCTCGCCTGCCCCGGAATGCCCGGCGCGCCCATCGTCGTGGTCGCGGCGGCGACGACGCCGATCGCCATCATGCCGAAGGTGATTTCGATCCCGAACCAGTAAGCGATGTAGATGGCGACCGCGAAGTTCATCGCCGGCCCGGTCGCGCGGAACACCGCCACTGCCATCGGCAAGGTCACGCCCGCCGCCGCCACCGGCACGTCCAGCCGCTCCGCCGCCTTCAGCATCGCGGGCAGGCTGGCGACCGAGGATTGCGTGCTGAACGCCACTGCCTGCGCCGGCGCCACCGCCTTGGCGAACCGCCCGAGCGGAATGCGCGCCCCGATCATCGCCAGCGGGTAAGCGGCGAGCAGGATGACGATGCCGACCCCCATCACGATCAGCACATAATGGAGCAAGGCCCCGAACGCCCCGCCACCGGCCCGCGCGCCGACGACATAGGCCAAGGCCAGCACGCCCAATGGCGCGATCCACAGCACCCAGCCGATCACGATCAGCATCGCGTCGCCGATCGCCTGGAACAGGTCGACGATGCGGGTGCGCGGCTCCTCGGGCAGCCGGGTGACCGCGAAGCCGAACAGGAAGGTGAACAGGATCAACGGCAGGATCGCATCCTCGGCCGCGGCCGAAATGGCGTTGCTCGGCACGATCGAGGTCAGGAAGTCGAAGAAGCTCGGCGCTTCGCCCACCGGCTCCGCGGCGGAAAGCGCCGCGCGCAGCGAATTCGCCGATTCCGGCGGCAGCGGGAACAGGTCGAGCAGGAAGGGGGTCAGCAACGCCGCGATGATCGCGGAGGCCCAGAGCAAGGCGACGTAGAGGATCAATGCGCGGCTTGAGAGCTTCCCCGCCCGCGCCGCCGTCGCCGAGGCCGCGATGCCCGTCACCAGCAACGCCACCACCAAAGGCACGACCGTCATCCGCAGCGCGTTCAGCCACATCCCGCCGATCGCCTCGCCCGCCTTGATCGTGTCGTCCTGGTAGGCGAACCCGATCTTCGCGCTGAGGATGCCGATGCCGAGGCCGAGGATCAGCGCGATCAGGATGCGCGTCGGCGCCGACATCGACTGCCACAGCCAGACGAAGGGCGCGAAAACAGAGCGGAGGATTGCGAACATGGACGGCTCCGGAAGACGAAGTCCGAACTGACCCCACATCGTCATTCCAGCGCAAGCTGGAATCTCACTTTTCTTCGGGCGGCGGCAGCAAACAGATTCTAGTCTGCGCTGGAATGAGGGACTAAGCGGTCTCCGCCCTGACCCAGTCCGCATAATCGTCCAGCGTCGCGGCGATCGGCCACGCCACCGCCGCCGGCACGTCATAGCTGTGCAGCGCACCGATCCGCGCGATCAGCCGTTCGGCCAGGTCGGCCTTGGTCTTGAACAAGGCCGGGACCTCGTCGGCCTCCTCGACCTTGCCTTGCCAGCGATAGATGGACCGGCAGGCGGCGAGGATGTTCGCGCAGGCCGCCAGCTTTTCCTCGATCACGATCCGCGCGATCCGCTCCGCCTCGTCGCGATCCGCGAAGACCGCATAGACGGTGGCGATCTGGCTCACGCCCGTTTGAGCGCCAGCCGGTGCGCGGCGATCAGCAGGAAGGCGAGCAGCACCGCCGCCATCCCCTGATGCGCGACGCCGATCCAGAGCTTCACGCCCGTCAGGATCGTCGCGATGCCGAGCAGGATCTGCAGCACCACCGCCCCGGTCAGGTTGATCGCCGCGCTCGTCTCGCCTGCCGCCCACGCCTTCCAAGCGACCCAGCCAATTGCCGCCGCCGCCACGAAGGCCATCCAGCGATGGACGAACTGCACCATCACCGGATTGTCGACGAAGTTGCGTAGCGCCGGCTCGAGCCACGGCGCATGCTCGGGATAGAGCTGGTCGCCCATCAGCGGCCAGGTGTTGAAGGCATAGCCCGCCTCCAAGCCCGCCACGTAAGCGCCGAACAGCATCTGCACGGCGAGCAAAGCGATGGCCCAGATCGCCGCCAGCGGCATCTTCGCCGGCCGCGCCCCCGGGGCCTTTGCCAGCCGGTAGAGATCGAGCGCGACCCAGATCAGCGTCCCGAAGATCAGGAAGGCGGTGAGCAGATGCACCGCGAGGCGGATGTGGCTGACCTCCGGCACGTCGACCAGCCCGGATGCCACCATCCACCAGCCGATCGCGCCCTGCAGCCCGCCGAGCGCGAACAGGGCGACCAGCTTCCAGCCATAGCCCTTGGGAATCGCCTTCTTCACCGCGAACCAGATCAACGGCAGCGCGAACGCGATCCCGATCAGCCGGCCGAGCTGGCGGTGGATGAATTCCCAGAAATAGATGAATTTGAAATCGTCGAGCGTCATGCCGCGATTGACCTGCTGATATTGCGGGCTGTCGCGATACAGGTCGAACGCCGCCTGCCAGTCGGCATCGTTCAGCGGCGGGATTGCGCCGCTCAGCGGGTCCCAGCGGGTGATCGACAGGCCGGATTCGGTCAGCCGGGTGATCCCGCCGACGATGATCATCACCAGCACGAGCCCGGCGACCGCCATCAACCAATTGGCGATGGCGCGCGGACGGATCAGGGGCGAAGCAGTCTCGGTCATGGCGGGCCCTATGGCCCCAAGTGAGGGCGGTGCCAATGGCGCTCGCCGCCGTCATGCCAGCGATAGCTGGAGTCTCCCTGCTGAATGCTGCCGACAAGCAGGCAGTGAGTTTCCAGCTTGCGCTGGAATGACGAATTCTGGCCCATGTTATATTGTCACGACGGCCCTTCGATGTTATCTCATGCCCGCAACAGGGGATTCGAGGCTTAATGTTCGCCCGCGGAGGCAATGAGGAGACGGTTGACCGGCTGGCCATTGGCCTGTCGGGCCTTTGTCTCATCCATTGCATCGCGAGCGCGGTGTTCGTCACCTTCCTCGCCGCCGGCGGCAGCTTCCTCCTCGATCCGATCTTCCATGAAGTCGGCATGACCATCGCTCTGGTCCTCGGCGTGTTCGGCTTCGGCCGCGGCATCGTCCGCCACGGTTACATGCTGCCCAGCGCGGTCGGCGGCCTCGGCCTCGGCGTGATGGCCGGCTCGCTGATGGTCGGCCACGAAAATGGCGGCACGCTCTATTCGATCCTGGGCGTGATGATCGTCGCCTTGGGCCATGATCTCAACCGCCGCGCGGTGATCTGAAGCCGCGGGCGGCGCTCACCGCACCGCTTGTTCCGCCTTTCCGAAAGTCCTACATTCCGCTGATGGGCGCACATCATCATCACAGCCATTCGGGCACCGACCTGGCCGAAGCGGCGCAGGGCGCGATGGTCAAATCGGGCGAGCAGTGGACGCCGATGCGCGCCGCCGTGTTCGATGCCTTGGCCAGCTTCGAACGCCCGGCCTCGGCCTATGACATTGCCGATAAGGTTTCGGCCGATCAGGGCCGGCGGGTCGCGGCCAACAGCGTCTATCGTATCCTCGATCTGTTCGTCGGCGCGAACCTCGCCCGCAAGGTCGAAAGCGCCAACGCCTATGTCGCCAACGACCACCCGGACTGCCTGCACGATTGCATCTTCCTGATCTGCGACAGCTGCGGCCAGACCACTCACCTGGACGACGACCGCCTGTCAGGCGGCGTCCGCGATGCGGCGAAGGCGGCCGGCTTCGCCCCGGTCCGGCCGGTGATCGAAGTTCGCGGCAAATGCGGGGATTGCGAGCCGGGCTGAGCGGCGGTCGGCCTGCCGGCCCGATTTCGCTTTACTGCCCGACTCGCCTCAACAGGCGCGGCGGCGGCAGGAGTTCCGACGCCGGGACGCGGTTCGGTTCCGGCAGGATCACGCTGATCGACAGCTGGTCCTCGCCCTCCATCCGCCACCACGTCTCCACATATTCCCGCCAGCTGATCGCCGCCGATCGCGACGGCCGGCGGGTGACGAAGGCGCCATCGCGATAACGGCCGACCATCGCCTGGCCCGTGCCACCCTGACGGGTACAGCCGAAGCGCAGCACGCCGTCGCGCGCCGATTGCAGCACGCATTCCTCCCGCATCGTGAAGCGCGGGTGAGACATGGTTGAGGTGATCGTGAAGCGGCCATCGCGCACTGCGAAACATTCGCTGCTTCGAAGCGGAATGCCCGACTCCGCCATGGCAAAGCAATTGCCCGCAAGCCGCTCGATCCAGCCATAGCTGCCGGGCGGCGGCGCGAGCGCGCCGTCCACCGGCAGGGGCTGGGCCAAGGCAAGCAGCAAGGCGGCAAGCATGGCGCGAACTGTCCGCCGCCTTGCCTGAACCGCAGCTGATCGATCCCGGCGTCAGCCGTTGCCGTTCTTGCGCCTCGTCTCCCAGCCCTTCTTCGCCGCCTTCGAACGATCCGCCGCGCTGCGCCCCGCCGAAGCCGAGCCACCCTTGCGCCCGCCTTTCCGCGACGAGACCTTGGTATCGGGCTTGCCCCGCCCGGAACCGGACAGATTGCCGCCGCCACTCTCCTTGTTCACCGTCGCCCAGGCCCGCGCCGCCGCTTCCTTCTTGGGCACGCCGCGCTCCTCATAGCCTTCCTCGATATGCTCGGCCTTGCGCTTCTGCTTGTCGGTGTAGGCGCTCTTGTCTCCACGGGGCATGGCAGGTCTCCGGCTGGCCGCTCGGACGCTTCAACCGTCGGGATGGGCGCGCAGTTCCTGCGCTTGGTGGGCACGAAAACGCATTCGGGCGTGGTCGCCCAGGGACAAAGAGTCGCGGACACCATTTTAGTGGCCCATCTCGACTCCAGTCCCTGCAAAGAAAAGTACAAGCCTCTAAAGCAGTCAAAGTGGATGCGATAGTTTTCGACGCCATATCTTCGATATGTCACGCTCCCACTCGCAATATTTGTCGCGGCGAAGGGGGTTTTGTTCGGTGCGCACGTCAACAAGAATGATCGCCATTGCCTGCGCGGTCGCAACAGGTCCGCTTTTGGCCCATGCCGCCATCGGCATCCGCGATTATGTGAGTTCGACGCCTGATGAGGAGGGCTTTACCCTCGACGGCGGCGGCTTCATCGATCCGGGAGGCGGGGGGCTATCGCCGCAATGCGTTTGGGATGGCGACGTCTGCGTCGTCACCGGGGGCGGGGGTGACGATTGGTGGCCGGGCGGCGGCGGCGGCGGCGGCGGTTGGGGCGGAGGCGGCGGAGGTGGCGGGGACTGTTCGAACGATCCAAGTCGGTGTGAAGGCGACCCCCCACCAACTGGACCCGAAGCCCTTCCAGTCTTAGGCCGCAACTGCCCAGCAGAACTGACGGCGGCCGAGACTGCCAAGAATCTTCTCTATGCAAATTCGCCAACGGCTCGCCAAATGATGGATGCTGCCGCTGTTCATGGGGTTTACATTCAGGTGGTTCAGATCGATCCCGCTCTTGCTGGTGGCCAGCCGCGTGACAGGTTTTATCCGGAAACCGGCGCAATCACATGGGATCCGTTCGTCTATGCTCGAGGCGTCAATCAAAATGGGTCGCCTTGGGAACTTTCCCCGATCATGCTGCTTGCGCATGAACTTGTTCACGCGGCTCACCGCTACAATCCCGCGTATCAGGGAGAAGATAGCGAGGCAGTCGTGATGGCACTTGCTAACCAGATCGCGGCAGAAATGAACGCCGCGATACCAAATAGCAACTATAACACCAATCGAGACAATCACATTCGACTCGCTCAACACTATAGCAGTTCGGTCACCGCAGCATCATTCACGATCGCCCGACCAAGCTGCGACTGAAGTCTGGAGGAAGCCAAAATGAGCTTGGAGTGGGCTATCAGCCTGGCGGCTATTATTGCAGCCCCTGACGTGCCGCGACCGCTTTGCCCCGAACTGGCCGGAGCTACAACCACGGTCCAACGCATGTCGGAATTGCCCGCAGAAATCCGTGAGGACTTGCTGACTTTGACAGGCAACGAGATCAGGGAAGCCAATGTCCCGCTGCTCAATACAGACGCCCCGACTGCGATGGAGCGCAACCATGCTACGGTCCGGTTCGTGCAGGCGGCGCGTTTTCAACGCTTCTGGCTCGTTCAATTCGAAGTAGCGTTGTTCGCCGGTGTGCGAACAGTTTCTTATATACGCGCGGGTCACGGAGCTACAGACAGGGGGCCATATGTAAGATTCGACCAGCATGTTTTCGCTGGCCCGGCTTGCGCCTCGATAAGAGCCGCGCTCGAAGGCGTGACGACACCTGGAGGCTTTTGACGCTTCGATATAAGCGGTAGCGGGTAGAGGCAGACCGGGTGATCAACCCCACCCACGGTCCTGAGCCGATCAGGTTGGCGGTCGGCGCAACCCCGATCATTCCGCTTTTGCGGCGCGCGAAATTGCCGAACCGCACCAACGATTTGATACCCGCCATTCGCGAGATCAGCGCTCGCCTCTCTTCGGGCTGGCCAATCGGCCTGGAGTTGGACCTGCTTCGCCGTGGCTTCGGAGCGCTCGAAGTGTCGGTTCCCGAGGTAAAAAGCCCGTTGGTCCGGGACGTCCGCTATTTGAGCCACACGGCCGATCAGGTGCGAAAGCTCCAACGCCGCCCGCCCTCGGAGCTTGCTGCGAAAATCCTTTGGGAGCGGGCCGTCGCCGGACCATTGACTGAAGCCGACCTGCTCGCGGCTGCGGAGACGGCTGGCGGAGCGGCTGGCCTCCGCACCGGCCGCATGATGACCACACCCTTCCCGTCCGGCCATTATCGCGAGTTCGTCGCCCCGGATCAGGTGCGCGCCCGCTTCGATCGTCTGTTGCGCCGCCTCAACGAGACGGAACCGAAGCTGCACCCTTTGCTCCACGCCATCGCCATCTATTACGAAACCCTGCTGATCCACCCGCTGCGCGACGGCAATGGCCGCCTGGCCCGCCTGCTGTTCCAGGTCTCGCTGCGCCAGACCATCGGCCTGCGCGCGCCCATCCTCCCGCTCGGCCCCGCCAGCGTCCACAGCCGCCCGGCGCTGATGGGCGCCTATCTCGCCTGGGAGTTCGATCGCAACGCCCAGCCGCTCGTCGATTTCGTCTTCGCCGCGGTGGCGCAGCTCGTGGACCTCTACGTGCGGACGTCGAAGCCGAAATAGCCTCGCCATCCAGCGCCTGCGCGTGAGCCCAACCTGAGCATTTCATGATCCCGCGTTTCGCGTTCGACACCCTTGATCGCAAAGGCTAAATGACGCGGCCATGACAGACCATCCAGCGACGCCTCTGCTCGATACGATCGCCTCTCCGGAGCAGCTGCGCGCGCTCGAGCCCAATCAGCTCCGCCAGTTCGCCGACGAATTGCGCAGCGAGACGATCGCCGCCGTCTCCGTCACCGGCGGGCATTTCGGCGCCGGCCTCGGCGTGGTCGAACTGACCACCGCCATCCACTATGTGTTCGAAACGCCGCGCGACAAGCTCGTCTGGGACGTCGGCCACCAATGCTATCCCCACAAGATCCTGACCGGCCGTCGCGACCGCATCCGCACCCTGCGCATGGGCGGCGGCCTCAGCGGCTTCACCAAGCGCAGCGAGAGCGAATATGATCCGTTCGGCGCCGCGCACAGCTCGACCTCGATTTCGGCCGCGCTCGGCTTCGCCATCGCCAACAAATTGCAGGACCAGCCCGGCTGCGCCATCGCGGTGATCGGCGACGGCGCGCGGACACACAGGCCGCTGATTACTTCGGTTGTCTCGCCCCGGCGTAAGTCCCGCCAAAGAATGAGGCTAATCGCGAAGCCGCCAAAACGGATGCGATACCTTTAGATCCGGTCCGCCTGCTCTGCGAAGCTCCCTCTCGCAATATATGTCGCGGTGAAGGGGGCTTGGTTCGGTGCGCACATCTACCAGAATGATCGCCATTGCCTGCGCGGTCGCGACGGGGCCGCTTCTGGCTCATGCCGCCATCGGCATCCGCGATTACGTGAGTTCTGCGCCGGATGAGGAGGGCTTTACTCTCGATGGGGGCGGCTTCATCGATCCGGGCGGCGTACTGTCATCCTTGCAGGGTTGCGATAATCCCTCTGTAAGTTGTGACGTGTACGGAGGGGGCGGCGATGACTGGTGGCCGGGCGGCGGCGGCGGAGGCTGGGGTGGAGGCGGTGGCGGCGGCGGAAGCGGCGGCGGAGACTGTTCCGCCGATCCGAGCCGCTGCGAAAGCGAACCGCCGTCCCCGCCTTCTCCGGAGAATCCGCTGGCCTGCCTCAGGGCTAACGACAAAGTTTACATGACCTTTGACGGTCGGACTATTCGTGTCACAGCATATTACGCGCCGAACAATGCTCACGCTGCTTCTGTAGCAGCTTACGTTGCCGGCATCGAGCGCATCTGGACAGTGGATTTTCCTGAAGCACAAATCGGAATCGTAACCGACCTGGTACCTCGCCCTAATGGTTTCATTTTCAGTTTTGATCCCAATTATCATTTTAATGCAGGGCTTGTGTGGGGCGCGAACAATGTTTGGGAGATGCGACTAGGGCCGCTGGATGGATATACGGAGCCAGCCTTGTCTGGCAGATATCTTGTCGCCGCGCATGAGTTTGGTCACTTTTGGTTTGGACAAAACTCTCATGCTGGCTCGGAGCTTCCTATCTCCCTGATGGCGAATGCGGCAGATGGACAAATATTGGCGTCAGATCTCCATAAGATGGTAGAAGCGTGTCAGACTGGAGGGTGGGCACAATGAAGCGTGTTTGTATCCTGTTGACGCTCTCCTGCCTGAGCGTGTCCTGCGCGACCACGCGGCAAAGCCAGCAGATTTGGTGCGATGAACGATCTGTGCCCAACGCGTCATTCGGTGAAGAAACGCGTTCGGTCGAGGTTTTCGCGATACGGTCCGAGCAACTTGCCAGAGCCCGTGAACTGTTATCGAGACGATCATTTTTGGAGATTCAAAGCAATATTTTCAGTGAGATGATTGAAGGGAATGAAGTCTTTGAAGGGGGCAGATATTATCTCGTTAGGAGCGGCATATATGGTCCCGTGGACGCGTCTGTTGCCCAGCTGAAAAACGAGAGCGACCGGCCGGGAAGAAGGGCGTTCCAGTTTCGAGAGATCGACAATCTCCTAACGGTTTTCAGTTTCCAGGGTGTAAGGCGGGAGCGCCTTTTTCCAATGCCAATTCTTGTGAGGCTCCCTCACCCGGTCCACTCGACGCAGGCGTTTTGTCATACGCATTATTGACGGCAACGCGCGCGTCGGTCTGAGAGCGGCTGCGATCAGTTCGCGAGACTGAAAGTGGAAAATTCTGACCGGGCGTCCTGAGCGTATCAGACTGGCGATTGGCACGACGCCCGTCCGGGCGCTGTTGCGCCAGGCTGTCTTACCGGGCGAAGCCGACGCCTTGTTGGCGAGCCTCCGCGACATCAGTAGCCGCCTGTCCTCGGGCTGGCCGGTCGGGCTGGAGCGAGACCTGCTTCGCCGCGGGTTCGGCATGCTGGACGTCCCCGTCGTCACGATCAAAAGCCCGCTCGTCCGGGACGTCGCCTATCTGAGCCACGCTGATCAGCAATGGCACAAGCTACAGTCGCGCCCACCTTCCGAGCTTGCCGCCAAAATCCTGTGGGAACGTGCGACCGCCGGCCCGCTGCGCAAGGTCGATCTGCTCGCAGCGGCGGAATCCTCGGGCGGGGCAGCAGGTCTGCGCACGGGGATAATGACAACCACTCCCTTCCCGTCCGGCCATTATCGCGAGTTCGTCGCGCCCGAGCAGGTCCGCTCCCGCTTCGATCGTCTGCTGCGCCGGCTCAATGAGACGGAGCCAAAGCTTCACCCTTTGCTCCACGCCATCGCCATCTATTACGAAACTCTGCTGATCCACCCGCTGCGCGACGGCAATGGCCGCCTGGCCCGCTTGCTGTTCCAGCTCTCGCTCCGCCAGACGATCGGCCTCAGCGCGCCCATCCTCCCGCTCGGCCCAGCCAGCGTTTAGCCGCCCGGCGCTGATGGGCGCCTACCTCGCCTGGGAATTCGACCGCAACGCCCAGCCGCTGGTCGATTTCGTCACGGCCGCGGTGGAGCAATTGGTGGCGCTCTACGTCCGGACCTCGAAAGCCCGATAGCGAAACCTTTCGCTTCGATGAGGCGATCCTGAGCAGTTCGTGATCCCGCGTTTCGCGTTCGACACCCTTGTTCGAAAAGGCTAAATGACGGCGCCATGACAGACCGCCCCGCGACTCCCCTGCTCGACACGATTTCCTCTCCCGAGCAGCTGCGCGAGCTCGAGCCCGGCCAGCTCCGCCAGTTCGCCGACGAATTGCGCGCCGAGACGATCGCCGCCGTCTCCGTCACCGGCGGGCATCTCGGCGCCGGCCTGGGCGTGGTCGAGCTGACCACCGCCATCCATTATGTCTTCGATACGCCGCGCGACAAACTGGTCTGGGACGTCGGCCACCAATGCTACCCGCACAAGATCCTCACCGGCCGGCGCGACCGCATCCGTACGCTCCGCATGGGCGGGGGTCTCAGCGGTTTCACCAAGCGGTCGGAAAGCGAATATGACCCGTTCGGGGCGGCGCACAGCTCGACCTCGATCAGCGCCGCGCTTGGCTTTGCCATCGCCAACAAGCTGAAGGATCAGCCCGGTCGCGCGATTGCGGTGATCGGCGACGGCGCGATGACCGCCGGCATGGCCTATGAGGCGATGAACAATGCCGAAGGCGCGGGCAATCGCCTGGTCGTCATCCTCAACGACAATGACATGTCGATCGCGCCGCCGGTCGGCTCGCTGCGCAACTCGCTCGCGCGGCTGGTCAGCTCCGGCAAATATCTGACGCCGCGCAAGTTCGCGAAGAAGATCGCCAGCAAGCTGCCCGACCCGATCCACAATGCGGCAAGGCGCGTCGAGGAATATGCCCGCGGCATGATCACCGGCGGCACTCTCTTCGAGGAACTGGGCTTCTATTATGTCGGCCCGGTCGACGGCCACAATGTCGAGGCCCTGGTCGAAGTGCTCGAGAATGTCCGCGACGCCGAAGAGGGCCCGATCCTCGTCCACGTCGTGACCAAGAAGGGCAAGGGCTATGGCCCGGCCGAGGAAGCTGCGGACAAATATCACGGCGTGCAGAAGTTCGACGTGATCTCCGGCGTGCAGGACAAGGCGCCGCCGGGCCCGCCCGCCTACCAGAACGTGTTCGGCGAGACTTTGGCGAAGCTGGCCGAGACGGACGATCGCATCGTCGCGATCACCGCCGCGATGCCGAGCGGCACCGGCGTCGACAAGTTCGCGCAGGCCCACCCGGACCGCGCTTTCGACGTCGGCATTGCCGAGCAGCATGCGGTCACCTTCGCCGCCGGCCTCGCCGCGCAGGGCATGCGGCCCTTTTGCGCGATCTACTCCACCTTCCTGCAGCGCGCCTACGATCAGGTCGTCCACGACGTCGCGATCCAGAATTTGCCGGTCCGCTTCGCCATCGACCGCGCCGGCCTGGTCGGTGCCGACGGCGCGACCCACGCGGGCAGCTTCGACGTCACCTACCTCGCCACCTTGCCCAATTTCGTCGTGATGGCCGCGGCGGACGAGGCCGAACTGGCGCACATGACCAAGACGGCGGCCGAGCATGACAGCGGCCCGATCGCTTTGCGCTACCCGCGCGGCAACGGCATCGGCATCGAGATGCCGGCCGAGCCGCAGGTGCTGGAGATCGGCAAGGGCCGCATCGTCCGCGAAGGCAAGAAGGTCGCCATCCTCTCGCTCGGCACCCGCCTGGCGGAAGCGCTGAAAGCCGCCGACCGCCTCGACGCGCAGGGGCTTTCGACCACCGTCGCCGACCTGCGTTTCGCCAAGCCGCTCGACGTCGCCCTGATCCGGCGCCTGCTGACAAGCCACGAAGTCGCGGTGACGATCGAGGAGGCCAGCATCGGCGGCTTCGGCGCCCACGTGCTGACGCTCGCCAGCGACGAAGGCCTGATCGACGGCGGCCTGAAGCTGCGCACCATGCGGCTTCCGGACGCCTTCCAGGACCATGACAAGCCCGACAAGCAATATGACGAAGCCGGCCTCAACGCCGAGCATATCGTCGAAACGGTCCTGAAGGCCCTGCGCCACAACAGCGCAGGGGTGGTCGAAGGGGCGCGGGCCTGAGCGAGCCGCCGCGCTTCACGGTCCACAGCCGCGCGCGCAGTTTCGTCTTCGCCTGGAACGGCTGGCGGCGGTTCATCGCCACCCAGCACAATGCCTGGATCCACGCCGCCGCCACCGTCGCGGTCATCGCCGCATCCATCCTGCTTTAGATCAGCGCGGCCGACTGGCGGTGGATCGTCCTCGCCATTGCGCTCGTCTGGGTCGCCGAAGCGTTCAACACCGCGGTCGAACAATTGGGCGACGCGATTACGGTCGAGCGCGAGCCCCGCATCGGCTTTGCCAAGGACATTGCCGCCGGCGCGGTGCTCGTCACGGTCCTCGCCGCCGCCGCGATCGGGGCGCTTACGCTCGCGCCCTATTTCATCGCGCGCTCCTAGCGGCCTCGCCGCTTCGTCTCCTCGCCCGCCGCATCGGTCGCGGCGCTGGTGCGTTACCCTTCGCAGGAGCGGATCGTCGCGTCCGAAGGAGCGATAGGAATGAAGCGGATGAAGTTCTGGACCTTCGGCGCGGCGCTCGCGCTTTCGGCCTGCGGGGGAACGACCGCGAACGAGGCGGCGCCGGCGCCTTCGGCCGCTGCACCCGCGCCCGGAGCGAGGCTCGCATCCCTGCCCTGGGCGGGCTTCTATCAGAAGGCGAATGAGGAATATTCCGCCGGCAATCGCGACGAGGCGGTGACCTTCTTCTATGTCGGCCAGTTGCGCGGGCGCGTCGTGGTCGCCTGCCAGAACATGCCGCGCGACCGCGATCCGGCCCTGCTCGCCTCGCTGAACGACAGCGTCGGCCGGGTGATGAACGAATATGCCGGCGGCAGCCCGTCTGGCTGGGCCGCCGCGATCGACCGCGCGCTGGCTTATGACGCGGCCAACCCCGATCCGAACGCGCCCAGCGCCGAATGCCTTGCCGAGCGCGAGCGCCAGCGCGCCGGCCTCACCGAATTGCGCGACCACATTCTGGCGAACGTCGATCAGATTCGCGAACAACGCACCGCCAACGGCCTTCCCAATCGCTGATCGGCGCGCGATGGAGCGGGCATGGCGAAACTCCGCGCAGATCAGTTGCTCGTCGACCGCGGCCTCGCGGAGAGCCGGAGCAAGGCGCAGGCCTTGATCCTCGCCGGCGCGGTCTTTTCGGGGGAGCGCAAGCTCGACAAGGCCGGCCAGCCTTTGCCCGAAGACGCGCCACTGGAAGTGCGGGGCCGCGATCATCCCTGGGTCTCGCGCGGCGGCATCAAGCTCGCCCACGGCCTCGACCATTTCGGCTGGGACGTGACCGGCGTGGTTGCGCTCGATGTCGGCAGCTCCACCGGCGGCTTCACCGATGTGCTGCTGCAGAAGGGCGCGGCGAAAGTCTATGCCGTGGACGTCGGCACCAACCAGCTCGCCTGGAAGCTCCGCCAGGACCCGCGCGTCATCGTCCACGAACAGACCAACGCCCGTTACCTCACGCCCGGAATCATCCCCGAGCCGATCGACCTGATCGTCTGCGACGCCAGCTTCATCGGCCTCGCCAAAGTGCTCGACACCGCCATCGACTTCGCCAGACCGGGCGGCCGCCTGCTGGCGCTGGTGAAGCCGCAATTCGAGGCGGAGCGGGCCGAGATCGGCAAAGGCGGCGTCGTCCGCGATCCGGACGTGCACGGCCGCGTCACCGCCGCCTTCATCGCCTGGCTGGAAAGCCGCGGCTGGCAAGTCGAAGGCAGCGAGCCCAGCCCGATCACCGGCCCCGAAGGCAATGTCGAATTCCTCGTCGCCGCGGTGCGCGGGGGAGCATCTTCCCCGGGGCCGTAACAATCTCTACGCATCACCCTGCCTGCCCCCAATGAGAGGATCAGCGTGACCGAACTCGCCTCCAAGTCGCAGCTTCGCATGGCCTTCCTTCGCATTGCGCTGTTCACCGTTCCGGCCACCGTCCTGCTCGGCACGCTCTCAGGGCTGCTTTCCAATTCCGGCTATGAAAATGGCTGGTTCCGAACGCTTCAGCTGCCCAGCTTCATGCCGCCGGGCTGGGCCTTCGGCCTCGCCTGGACGATCCTCTACATCTGCCTCGGCCTGGCGCTGGCGCTGATCATCCACGCGCGCGGCGCGCCGAAACGGGGCCTGATCCTCACCCTCTTCCTGGTCCAGCTCGCCATCAATTACGCCTGGTCGCCGGTCTTTTTCGGCCTTCATCAGGTCACGCTGGCGCTCGCCTTGCTCGCCGTCATGCTGGTCCTCACCCTGGTCCTGATCATCCTGCTGCGCCGGGTGCGCGGGCTCGCCGCCCTGCTGATGCTGCCCTATCTCGGCTGGCTCTGCTTCGCCTCAGCGCTCACTTACCGCATCATGGTGGACAACCCGAATGCCGAAGCGGTTGCACCGGCGGCGGTCAGCACCGATATCCCGATCGACTGACGCCCTTTGAGGACGAAAAGATGCAGACCGAAAACCGCCTGTTCGACGATCTGGTGAAGATGATGAACGGCGCCGCCGGCACTTTCGCCGGCATGACGCGCGAGGCTCAGGCCGGCTTTCAGGAGCGGGTGAAGGAATGGGTCGGCGGCATGGATTTCGTGTCGCGCGAGGAGTTCGAGGCGGTGAAGGCGATGGCCGCCGCCGCCCGCGACGAGAATGAGGCGCTGGCCGCCCGCATCGCCGCGCTGGAAGCCGGTGCCGCGCCGGCGGCGAAGGTCAGCACTGCAAAGCCCAAAGCGCCCAAGGGCTGAGCGACCTTCACCTATCCACAGCTTTGTCGCCCTCAGAGTGCGCACGATGTTGCGCTCTCTCGGCGGCACAGTGTATTTCCGCCGGAACAAAAGCGGGGCAGGACTGGGCGCCCATGAACATTGACGAATATGATGTGGAGCGCGACGCCAGCGCCCCGATCGACATGCTCGAACATTATTTCACCGCGCTCGGCTGGTCGTGCGAGCGCAGCGGCGATGACGAGATCATTTCGAATTTCCAGGGCAGCTGGAGCCAGTATGAGCTGCGCGGCATCTGGCGCGAGGACGACAATGTCCTGCAATTCCTGGCGCTCCCCGACATCCGCGTCTCCGCCGACAAGCGCGCCGCGATCTACGAGACGATCGGGATCATCAACGAGCAGCTCTGGCTCGGCCATTTCGAGCTGTGGTCCAGCTCCGGCCTCGTTCTCTTCCGCCACGCGGCCCTGCTGGAAAACGAGAACGGCCTGACCCTGCAGCAGACCGAGGCCCTGGTCGAAGCCGCGATCGAGGAATGCGAGCGCTTCTACCCGGTGTTCCAGTTCGTCCTGTGGGCCGACAAGACCCCGCAGGAAGCGATCGCGGCGGCCCTGATCGAGACCCAGGGCGAGGCTTAACGGAGGGAGCGTTCAGCCCCGCCCGGCCAGGACCCGCACCAGGAATTCCGCGCCAAGCCGCAGCCCGGCCTCGTCGACACTGTGCCCAAGTCCCGGCGACACGTGGGACGTGACCTCGATCCCGAGCGGTTTCAGCGCGCGTTCGGCATCGTGCAGAGCGGAAACCGGCACCACCATGTCCGCCGATCCGTGGATCAGCAGCACCGGCGGTTTGGTGATCGCGGCATCGGCCAGTTCGTTCGCGCCGGTCAGGGCGCCGGAATAGCCGACGATCCCGGCTACCTGCTGTGACCGCCGCAAGCCCACATGCAGCGCCATCATCGTGCCCTGGCTGAACCCGACCAAGGCGAGATCGGCCTCGGTCAGGTCATATTGCGCGAGCTTGCGGTCGATGAAGTCGTTGATCGCTCCCGCCGCCGACGCCGCGCCCGACGCCAGGGCCGTCGCGCTGAACGCATTGAGCGGCCACCATTGATAGCCGAAGCCAGCGTCGCAGCGTTGCGGCGCGTTCGGGGCCAGGAACAAGGCGTCGGGCAGCAACTGGCCCAGATGGGGCGCGAGCGCGATGAGATCGGCGCCGTCCGAGCCATAGCCATGAAGCAGCAGCACGATCTGCTTCGGTGCGCCGCCGGAGGCCGGCTGCCGGCTCGATCCATTTACGATCTTCGACAAGTGACTATCGCCCGCTGAAAAGGTCCGTGTATCCGGATCGGGCCGGAATGGCCGTTGGTGGCCACTGGCGCGTTGCGGGACGTGAGACAATGATCGAGTTGAAACTGGCAGGGCCATTCTGGCTGATCGGCGCGGGCAACATGGCCGGGGCGATGCTCAACCGCTGGCTCGCGACCGGCATGGATCCCGCCAGCGTCACCGTGGTCCGCCCCAGTGGCAGGCCGGTCGCCGACGGCGTTCGCGTGCTCACCCAGGTCCCCGACGAGCCCCCGCCTGCCATGCTCATGCTCGGCATGAAGCCCCAGCAGCTCGATCAGGTCGCGCCCACGTTCGCCCCTGCGCTCGGGAAGGACACGATCCTCCTCTCCATCCTCGCCGGGGCCGAGATCGCTTCGCTTCGCGCCCGTTTCCCAATTCCGCGCAATATCGTGCGGGTGATGCCCAACACCCCGTCGCGCGTCGGCAAGGGCGCGACCATCCTGTTCGCCGAGGATGCCGATCCCGCCGCGCGCACCGCCGTCACAAGCCTGATGACTCCGCTCGGCTTGGTCGAATGGATTGACGACGAAAGCCTGTTCGACATCGTCACCACTTTGACCGCCAGCGGCCCCGCCTTCATCTTCCGCTTCATCGCCGCTTTGGCAGAGGGCGCGACTGCGCTCGGCATGGATGCCGAGCGCGCCCAGCGCCTCGCCATCGCCACCGTCGAAGGCGCGGCAGCGCTGGCCGCCGCATCGGACGTCGGTCCGCGTGAGCTGGCCGAACGCGTCGCCAGCCCCGGCGGCACCACCCGCGCCGGCCTGGCCGTGCTGGATGCCGACGATCGCCTGGGCCGGCTGGTGCGCGACACGTTCGAGGCGACGGTTCGGCGCGAGCAGGAGATGCGGGCAGAAGCGCGGGGCTGACCAGGGCTCGCATTTTCCTACTGGCCTGCGACCCCCTAAATGGGGCGGATGCAGTGCCTTCGGCCTTCTTCGCACGCGTTTTCCGGACCATCCGGACGGGTGTGCGGGGCCACGGACCCCCTGCGATTCCGTGTGAAATTCGTGAATATTGTCAACTTCTGCGGGGGGTGTTCGTGGCGCCGCGATACGCTTGACCGCGCCGCCGCCGCGCGCCAAGCCGCCCCTTTCGCGCGCGCCCAACCGGGCGCGGCAGAGAGGATTGCCCCATGACGGCGACGCCCGTCTTCAATTTCGAGCCGAACACCAGCCCGCTTCCCGCCAGCGAGCGCGCCGACCTGATCGCCGATCCCGGCTTCGGCCGCGTCTTCACCGATCACATGGCTACCGTGCGTTATTCCAGCGACAAGGGCTGGCACGATTTCAAGATCGGCGCACGTCGCCCGATCCAGACCGACCTCGCCACCTCCGTGCTGCATTATGCGCAGGAAATCTTCGAAGGGATGAAGGCCTATGGCCGCCCGGACGGCGGCGCGGCCTTGTTCCGGCCCGAAGCCAATGCCCGCCGGTTCCGCGATTCCGCCCGGCGCATGGCGATGCCGGAGCTGCCCGAAGAGATTTTCCTCGAATCGATCCGCGCTCTGGTGCGCACCGAAATTGACTGGATTCCGTCCGGCGAGGACGGCGCTTTGTACCTGCGCCCCTTCATGTTCGCGTCCGAGGTGTTCCTGGGCGTGAAGCCCGCGGACGAATATCTTTACGCGGTGATCGCCTCTTCGGTGGGCGGCTATTTCAAGGGCGGCAGCCCGGCCATCTCGCTCTGGGCGACGCGCGATTACACCCGCGCCGCGCCGGGCGGCACGGGCGCGGCCAAATGCGGTGGCAATTATGCCGCCAGCCTCGTCGCGCAGGCCGACGCGATCCGCAACGGCTGCGACCAGGTCGTCTTCCTCGACGCGGTCGAGCGCCGCTGGATCGAGGAACTGGGCGGCATGAACATCTTCTTCGCCTTCGAGGACGGCAGCCTGCAGACGCCGCCGCTCACCGGCACCATCCTGCCCGGAATCACCCGCGATTCGATCCTCCGCCTCGCCCGCGACGCCGGCATGACTGTCCGCGAGGAGCCTTATTCGCTCGAACAATGGCGGGCGGATGCCGAAAGTGGCCGCCTGACCGAAACCTTCGCCTGCGGCACCGCCGCCGTCGTCACCGCAATCGGCCAGGTGAAGACCGCCGAAGGCGGCTTCGCGATCGGCGGCCAGTCCGTCGGGCCTCTCACGCAGCGGCTGAAATCTGCCCTGATCGACATCCAGCGCGGCCGCGCGGCAGACCCCTATGGCTGGGTCGAGACGGTGGTTTGAGGCGTACAAAAGCACCGCTCATCCTGAGTAGGGACTGAGTAGGCGAAGCCGTATCGAAGGCCCGTATCGAAGGACGGTCCTTCGATACGCCGCTTCGACAAGCTCAGCGGCTACTCAGGATGAGCGGGACAGGGAGCAAGACGTGACTTTCTCATCCACCACCGAAGCCCGCGCCACCTTCGAGCAACTCGGCATCGCGCTCCCGACCGAGGGCGACCTCGTCTCCCGCTCGCCGATCGACGGCGCGGAGATGGGCCGGGTCGCCGCCGCCGACGAAGCGTCGCTCGATGCGGCGCTGACCCGCGCGGAAGCCGCCTTCCGCGTCTGGCGCAACGTCCCGCCGCCCCGCCGGGGCGAACTGGTCCGCCTGTTCGGCGACGAGCTTCGCGCCAATAAGGACGCGCTCGGCCGGCTGGTCACGCTCGAGGCCGGCAAGATCCTCCCGGAGGGCCTCGGCGAGGTCCAGGAGATGGTCGACATTTGCGACTTCGCGGTCGGCCTGTCGCGCCAGCTTTACGGCCTGACCATCGCCACCGAACGCCCCGACCATCGCATGATGGAAACCTGGCACCCGCTGGGCGTCGTCGGCGTGATCAGCGCCTTCAACTTCCCCGTCGCGGTCTGGGCCTGGAATGCCTGCCTGGCCTTGGTCTGCGGCGATGCCGTCGTCTGGAAGCCGTCCGAAAAGACGCCTCTGACGGCGCACGCGGTCGGCGCCTTGTTCGCCCGCGCCGCCGAGAAGTTCGGCGATGCGCCGGAAGGCCTGGTCGAGATCGTCCAGGGCGGCCGCGGCACCGGCGAGGCGATGGCCGACGATCCGCGTGTGGCGCTCGTCTCCGCCACCGGCTCCACCCGCATGGGCCGCGAATTGGGCCCCCGCGTCGCCGCTCGTTTCGGCCGCACCTTGCTCGAGCTTGGCGGCAACAATGGCATGATCGTCTGCCCGTCGGCGGATCTCGACCTGGCCGAGCGCGCCATCGCCTTCGCCGCCGTCGGCACCGCGGGTCAGCGCTGCACTTCGCTTCGCCGCCTGTTCGTGCACGACAAAGTCTATGACCGGCTCGTCCCGCGCCTCCGCGCGATCTGGCAGCAGATTCCGGTCGGCAATCCGCTGGAGGCCGGCACCCTCGTCGGCCCGCTGATCGACGGCGAATCCTTCGCCGGGATGCGCCGCGCGCTCGACGAGGCGGCGACGGATGGCGCGGTCCAGGGCGGCGAACACCTCCTCGCGGATGAGTTTCCCGACGCCTGGTACGCCCGCCCTGCGCTCGTGGAGATGAGCGAGCAGAGCGAGATCGTCCTGCGCGAAACCTTCGCGCCCATCCTCTATGTCAAGCGCTACAGCGATCTCGACGACGCCATCGCCCGGCACAATGCGTCGAAGCATGGGCTGTCCTCGTCCATCTTCACCACCGACCTGCGCGAGGCGGAGCTTTTCATGTCGGCCGCCGGCTCCGATTGCGGCATCGTCAACGTCAATATCGGGCCTTCCGGCGCAGAGATTGGCGGCGCATTCGGCGGCGAGAAGGAGACGGGCGGCGGGCGCGAAAGCGGCTCCGACAGCTGGCGGGCCTATATGCGGCGCGCCACCAACACGATCAATTACGGCCGCGACCTGCCGCTGGCGCAGGGCATCAACTTCGCAATTGGGAATACGGAGGGTTGAGGCATCGGGGCGCGGCGCTATAAGCCCCGCTTCCCAGGCTATTGGGGCGTCGCCAAGTGGTAAGGCAGCGGCTTTTGGTGCCGCCATTCCCAGGTTCGAATCCTGGCGCCCCAGCCAGCCGGTGTTGCGAAATGCGCAACACCCGCATGATCGGCCGAACTCTCCCGCAAGTCTCCGCCGCGCGCTACATCGCTCTCAACGAAGCGCCTCGGCGGCGCTGATGGGAGACAGAAAATGATAGAAGTCCGTCCTTTCGACAGCCTCGGCGGCGCCAATCACGGCTGGCTCGATGCCAAGCATCACTTCTCCTTCGCCGATTATCATGATCCGGCGCGGGTCAATTGGGGCAAGATCCGCGTCTGGAACGACGATGTGATCGCGCCCAAGTCCGGCTTCCCGCCGCACCCCCATGCGAACATGGAGATCATCACCTACGTCCGCACCGGCGCGATCAGCCACAAGGACAGCCTCGGCAATGAAGGCCGCACCGCGGCCGGCGACGTGCAGGTGATGAGTGCCGGCACCGGCATCCGCCACGCTGAATATAATGTGGAGGATGAGGCGACGACCTTGTTCCAGATCTGGATCATCCCGGACCAGAATGGCGGCGCGCCAAGCTGGGGCACCAAGCCCTTCCCGAAGGACGCGCGTTCCGGCCAGTTCGTGACCCTGGCGAGCGGCCTGCCCGGCGACGAGGATGCCTTGCCGATCCGTACCAGCGCCCGCGTCGCGGGGGCCACGGTGAAGGCCGGGGAGAGCGTGACTTACGAGCTGGGCGAAGGCCGGCACCTCTATCTCGTGCCCGCCACCGGCGCGATCGAAGTGAATGGCGTTGCGGCCAATGCCCGCGACGGTGTCGCCATCCGCGATGTCGCCTCGGTCACCATCACCGCCAGCCAGGATGCGGAAATCGTCCTGGTCGATTCGAAGTAAAAGTAAGCGTCAGGTGCGCGGCGGGCGGTCCCAATCGCCCGCCGCCGCCATCCACAGGCCGAGCGCGGCCAAAGCGGCGGTCTCCGCCCGCAGGATCCGCGGCCCCAGCGCCACCGGGGTCGCCACCGCACGGATCGCGGCGCGTTCCTCGTCGGTGAAGCCGCCCTCCGGCCCGATCAGGATCCCCGCAGGACCGGGCTTCGCCACCTGCGCCAGCGGCGCACCGCCGCTCTCGTCGGCGAACAGCAGGGCCCGGCCCTCCGGCCAATTCTTCAGCAGCGCCTCCAGCTTCACCGGCTCGGCAATCTCGGGCAGCGCCGTGCGGTCGCATTGCTCCGCCGCCTCGATCGTGATCGCGCGCAGCCGATCCAGATTGACCCGGTCCGCCACCGTCCGCCGCGTCATCACCGGCACCAGCCGCGCGATCCCAAGCTCGGTTGCTTTCTCCACCAGCCAATCGGTCGTCTGCTTCTTCAGCGGCGCGAACAGCAGCCACAGGTCCGGCACATCCTCGCGTGCCCGGAGCCGATCGGCGACGCTCAGCGTGATCCGCTTGCGCTCCACCGCCTCGATCCGCGCCAGCCATTCGCCGCTGCCATCGTCGAACAATTTCACCGCGTCGCCGGGCTTCAGCCGCAGCACATTGCCGAGATAATTCGCCGCCCCGCCGTCCAGTGTCAGGCTCTGCCCGCCCGACAGCGCCCGATCCACGAACAAGCGCGGCAGACTGTGCGGCGGCCAGGCGGGGGTGGCAGGCATGACTCGACAAAGAAGAAGATGGATGCCGGATCAAGTCCGGCATGACGAATTTCTCTCGTCACCCCGGACTTGATCCGGGGTCCACCTTTCTTTCTATCGGCAGGGTGAGTGAGCCTTCAGATATCGTTCCCGACAGCGAGCAGCGCGGGCTGATCGGCGCCTTGCCGCGCGCGGTGCGGCCTTATGCATCGCTGATCCGGCTGGACCGGCCGATCGGCGTGTGGCTGCTCTTCTGGCCCGGCGCCTGGGCGATCGCGCTGGCGGGGATGGGGGGCGGCATCGCGAATCCGCTCGGCTGGGCGCTGATCGCCTGGTTCGCCTTGGGCGCCTTCGCGATGCGCAGCGCGGGCTGTGTCTATAATGACATTGTCGACAAGGATCTGGACGCGCAGGTCGAACGCACGCGGCTGCGGCCCCTCGCCAGCGGCCGGGCCAGCCTGAAGGGCGCCTGGGCCTTGCTCGTCGCGATGAGCCTGATCGGGCTCGTCGTGCTGCTGCAGCTTCGCCCGCTGGCGCAGTTGATCGCGCTCGGCAGCCTCGCTCTGGTCGCAGCCTATCCCTTCATGAAGCGGATCACCTGGTGGCCGCAGGCCTGGCTCGGGCTGGTCTTTTCCTGGGCGGCCCTGGTCGGCTGGGCGGCGATCACGGGCGACATGGCGGTGCCGGGCCTCCTGCTCTACGCCGGCGCGATCGCCTGGGTGATCGGCTACGACACCGCTTATGCCCTGCAGGACCGGGAGGATGATGCGCTGGTCGGGGTGAAATCCTCGGCCCGGCGGCTCGGGCGGCATGCGCGGTTGGGGATCGGGATCTGCTATCTGGTCGCGCTGACGCTCTGGGCGGCCGCTTTCTGGTGGCTGCGGCCGCAATGGCTGGCGCTGCTCCCGCTGCTGCCCATGGCGCTTCACCTTGCCGGGCAGGTCGTGGTGTTGAAGCCCGACGATAATGATTCCGCGCTCGCCACCTTCCGCTCCAACCGCTTCGCCGGGCTGCTGATGTTCCTCGCCTGCCTGGTGGTCGGCACGAGCCTGTGACGCTTGCCCGAGCGCGCTCGCATCCCTAAATCGCCACCATGCTGACAGTCGGAGAAGCCGAGGCGCGCGCCAGCGCCCTGATCGATGCCGCCCGCAAGGCGGGGGCGGACGCCGCCGATGCGCTCTACGTGGGCGAGGCGTCGTTGGGCATCAATGTCCGGCTTGGCGAGCTCGAGGATGTCGGCCGCTCGGAAGGCGAGGAGATCGGCCTGCGCGTCATCGCCGGGCAGCGTTCCGCCAGCGTTTCCTCCTCTGACCTCTCCGATGCGGCCCTCGCCGCTCTTGTCGAGCGCGCCGTCGCGATGGCGCGCGAGGCACCCGAGGACCCGCATGCCGGGCTTGCGCCTGAAGAATTGCTCTTCCGTGGCGACCTCCCCGATTTCGAAGGCGATGACGGCGCCGATCCGTCGCCCGCCGCGCTGAAGGAGCGCGCGCTGGCGACCGAGGATGCCGCCCGCGCCGTCGCCGGCATCACCAACAGCGAAGGCGCGAGCGCCAGCGCCGGCCGCAGCGTCATCGCGCTCGCCACGTCCGGTGGCTTCTGCCGCGGCTATTCGTCCAGCCATTATGGCGGTTCGGCCAGCGTCATCGCGGGCGAGGGCGGCGCGATGCAGCGCGATTATGCCAGCCACGGCGCGCGCCATTATGCCGATCTCGACGCTGCCGAAGCGATCGGGCGCTTGGCCGGCGAGCGCGCGATCAAGCGGCTCAATCCGGCGAAGATGGACAGCGGCACGATGCCGATCGTCTTCGATCCGCGCATCGGCGGCCATCTGGTCGGCCACCTGATCGGCGCGATGAGCGGCCCCGCCGTGGCCCGCCGCACCAGCTTCCTGCTCGGGCACGAGGATGAGGCGATCCTGCCCGAAGCGATCACGATCATCGACGATCCGCACCGCGTCCGCGGCCTGCGCTCGCGCCCGTTCGACGGCGAGGGCGTCACCACCCAGCGTCACGCTCTGGTCGATCGCGGCCGCGTGACCGGCTGGCTGCTCAACGCCGCCGCCGCGCGCCAGCTCGATCTGACCACAAATGGCCACGCCGTGCGCGGGGTCGGCGGCGCACCGGGCGTCGGCGCGACCAATGTTCATATGGAAGCGGGCGAACTGTCGCCCGACGCGTTGATCGCCGACATCAAGCTGGGCGTCTATGTGACCGAGATGATCGGCCAGGGCGTCAATCCGGTGACCGGCGATTACAGCCGCGGCGCCTCCGGCTTCCTGATCGAAAATGGCCAGCTTACCCGGCCGGTGGCGGAGATTACCGTTGCCGGCAATCTGATCGACATGTTCGCCCGCCTCACCGCCGCGAACGATCTGGAACATCGCCGTGCGCTCAATGTTCCGACTCTGCGGATCGAAGGAATGACCGTCGCCGGTGCTTGATCAAATCGCCGAAATCGCCGCGGAAGCTGGCCGAATGGCGCTCGCCAGGTGCGACACCGACTATCAGCGCTGGGAGAAGGAACCGGGCCAGCCGGTCTGCGAGATCGACCTGATGGTCGATGCCTTCCTGCGCGAGCAACTCTTCGCGCTCGATCCCGAAGCGGGCTGGCTTTCGGAGGAGACGGCCGACGAATCCGACCGGATCGAGCGCAGCCGCGTCTGGGTGGTCGATCCGATCGATGGCACGCGCGACTATCTGCGCGGCCGCCCCGGCTGGGCGGTCTCCGTCGCCTTGGCCGAGGATCGAGCCATCCGCTACGGTGTGCTCTCCGCCCCGGCGCGGGATGAATTGTGGACCGCCGAGGCCGGGCAGGGCGCCTGGCGCAATGGCGAGCCTCTGCAGGTCAGCGGCCGCACCCTCTTCCCCGGCGCGCGCGTCCCCGCCGACACATTGCCGAAGGTCGATCAGGACCTCGTCATGGTCGCCAAGCCCAATTCGATCGCCTTGCGCATCGCCATGGTCGCCGCCGGCGAGGCGGACCTGCTTGCCACCCTGCGCTGGGGCAGCGAATGGGACATCGCCGCCGCCGCCCTGATCGCGCAGGAAGCCGGCGCAACGGTGACCGGCGCCCTCGGTCAGCCACTCACCTTCAACAGCCCCGACGCACTCAGCTTCGGCGTCGTCGCCACCACCCCGGCCATCCACGCCGCAGCCGTCGAACGACTCTACGATCGCGCGATGGCGGTGGTCTAGTAAAACTAAACAGGTCTAGATGATCTAGCTTGACATTCAATCTAGATCACCTAAATCCGTCTAACCTAGACGGAGGACAGACCATGCCCAAACTCGTTTCCAATCATGAGCAGGTGTTGAAGGCGATCCGGCTCTTAAACCAGAGCCTGGAAATTGACCCAATTTTGGCGGATCGGCTGGGTCAGGCTCACGCCTTTTACGTCGACTATGATGATGGCGGAGAGCCCCTTTTCGGCTTCTCGAAGTTTGTCGGATATGCCGATCTTAGCCCGCAAGCCTATATCCGGCAGTACAAGAGCTTGGACGGCAGGAATACGGAGCATGCTCTTGCTCCGTGGTTCGACGAGGTCTCGCCGGGTTCCAAACTATACGCCGAGCTGTACGGCAAATTGGCCAGCTGGATGGGGCGTTATGGAAAGAGGCCTCGCGGGGGCAAGACGCAGCATCTGCGTATCATGGTGGTGAAACCAGAGTACAAGTCGCCAGCTCGAGAGGCCGACGACCGAGCATTGCTCGACCTGCTCATTAAAGTGGTGGGGATGCTCCCAACCCACCAGCGTCAGGAATTGCGAGCAATTATGTAGACTGTGGG
>JAFAEG010000043.1 GCA_023424095.1 Pseudomonadota bacterium
GGCGATGGCTGCCCAGGGCCTCGCGCTCGGCGCCCGCGATCCGCGCTTCGCCGAACCGAATGCCGAGATGGCGGCGGCGCGGCGCGAGCGGCGCGGGCTCTGGCAGGGCCCGCACCAGCACCCGGCCGAATGGCGCGAGGCCAATCCGCGGTGAAGGAGGTGGCAGCCGGCCGGGGGGAGCTGTGCCGGCCGCCGGGGGATCAGTCGGCGAGGTTGAATTCGCCGCTGATCCGCAGGCTGATCTCGTCGCCCAGACCTGGCACGCCGTAGGTCATGCCATAGTCGCTGCGGCGCACCACGCCCGTCGCGGAGAAGCCCGCAGTATAGACGCCCGCCATATTGTCGCCGGCCTTGTTGAAGGTGACGCTGAGCGTCAGCGGACGGGCTTGGCCGAGCAGCGTGAAATTGCCGGTCACCTCGGCCGAATTGGCGCCGGTGCGGTTGATCGCGGTCGAGGTGAAGGTGGCGCGCGGATGGTTGGCGACGTCGAAGAAATCGGCCGATTTCAGATGAGTCTCGAGCGCCTCATTATGGGTGGCGATGGATGGCGTGGCGACGGTCACGTCCAGCCGGCTGCGCTCCGGGCGGGCGCCGTCGAGCGACAGGCGCGCGTCGAAATCGGTGAATTCGCCGGTATATTCGGAAAAACCGAAATGCCAGACGCTCCAGTGAATCTTGGCGTGGCTCTTGTCGAGTTGGTAGCTGCCGGAGCGGACCTGCGGGCCGGCCTGCGCGACGGCTGCCACCGGCGTGTCGGCGAAGGCGGGGGCGGCGGGAGCGGTCAGCGAGACCGTGGCGAGCAGGGCCGAGCCGGCGCCGAGCGCGGTGAGATATTTGAGCATATGTTCCTCTTGTCGAAATTCGTGGTGCCAAGATGGGCGGGGCCCAGGGGTTGCGATAGCCCGATGCACGGCACTCTCTTGTTGTGATATCTGCAACGCTGCTCAGGGACGGTATTCTTGGCAGATCGCTGGCGTCGGAATTTCAGGCGTCCGCGGCATTTGGTGTCGGCTGGCGATGGCGGTAAGGGTTGAGCCTGCCGCAAAAGGGAGAGCGTGACATGGCCAAGGGTCAGCAGAAGAAGACCAAGGAAGCCCGCAAACCCAAAAAGGAAAAGCCCAAGACGATCGCGGCTGCGCCGCCGCGCGGATCGGTGGCGGAGATCAAGCAGAGGTAGCGACCGGGCGCGCCACCCGCGCGAGCGGGGAGTATGCGCCGGCGACAAGAGGGGGACATGCGATGCAGTTGGTCTGGCTTGCGCTCCTGCTGACGGCCGCGCCTTCTAGTGTTCAGCCGGCGCCTTCGCCCGCCGTCCGCAGCACTCCCGCGCCGGTGGTGGTGGAATCCTATTACCGCATCCGCTGGGGCAGCTTCTGGGATTTCATGGCGATCTACCGGGAGCATCATGCCCCGATCCTGGCGGAGATGCAGCGGCTGGGCTTCATCGCCGCGATCCGCACCGAGACGCCGCTGACGCACATGGCCGGCGATCAGCGCTGGGATTTGCGGGTCACGATCACCTATCGCGACGGCAATGGGGCGGCGGGCAGCGACCCCGCCTACGACCGCGCGGCGGCGGCCGCATCCGAACGGCTGTTCCGTGACCGCGACGCGCATCTGGCGGCGGAGACCCGGCGCTTCGGGATGATCGAGGAACATTTGGACGTGATCGTGACGCCTTACGCCGAGTGAGGCGGCCGCGATGGGAAAGGGGAGGAGACCCGGATGGCCGGCACGGTGGACCTCGCGCGGATCTACGGGAAGATCCAGATCGTCAGCTCGTTTCCGGACTATAAGGTGAAGGTGGTGGAGTCCTTCGCCGACCTGCATGTCCAGCTGGTCACCTCCTTCCCGGACCGGCCCGGCCGGTGGCAGTACGTCACCTCCTTCCCCGATTTCAAAATCCAGTGGGTGGAATCCTTCCCCGACTTCACGATCAAGTTCGTGACCTCCTTCCCCGGCGTGCGCGGCGCCGGGCGGGGCGATCCGGGCTGGGCGCTGTTGCGCTGGATGATGCGGGGCTGACAGGCGCCGCCCGCACCGGCCGGAAGCTGACAAAGTTGACACCCTGGTGCGAGCGTTTTCAACGGCTTGCATCGGACCGAGCCTCGTCCCCGCCGCCCCCGTCGTCGCCCTCCCGGCCGAGCACTTCCGGCTCCGGCACGGGGAAGGGCCGGCCCCTGAACGCGGCCTCGACATTGCGCCAGGCGGCGCGCGCCATGCGGCCGATCCGGTAGGCCAGGATGAGCACGGGACCGTCGGGGCGCTGGCGCGTCTCCACCTTGTCCAGCCAGCGGCCATAACGGCTGGGCGCGCGGTAGCGGAGCAGGAACATCGTCAGCCGCTCGTCGAAATGGCGGCGCTCGCCAACCTGTTCGCCCTGCCAGAAGATCGGCACCGGCACGCCGTGGATGGAGCGCGACAAAGCGGCATCGGACAGGATCGGGACGGCGGCATCGCTCGCCGCCTCCCAGGCGAGCCGGAACGCCTCGGCGTCGGCGCGCTGGCGCAGGTCGTAAGCCGAGGTGCGGCTCATCCCGACGGCGGCGCAGGCATGATCGACGCAACCGGTCGCGGCCAGCGCCCGGATGAATTCCACCTGCCGGTCCGGCGTCCAGCCGTCATGGCGATAGCGCACCGGGACGGGATCGAAGCCGTAGAAGGACGCCGGATCATCGGGTTCGCAGTCGTCGGGATCGGGCGGCGCTTCGGCTTCGGGCGATCGGCGCGTCCGTGTGCGGCGGGGCTTGGGCGAGTCGCTCATCCACGAGGGTAGATCAGCCGCAATCCTATCTGTGAAGCACAATAGGATTTGGCGGCGGCGAGCGGCAGCGGTCAGGCGGCGGCGGGGCCGATCAGGCGAGTGATCGGCCCGGTCGATCAGTCAGAACGCCGCTTTCCATTGGTTATTGCGAACCGTTCGCATTATATCCGTGGAATGAGCCACGACCACAAGCGCGATTTCGCCAAGACGGGGAGCTTCCTCGTCCTCCACCTGCTCGTCGGCTTCAGCGTCGCCTTCGCGCTGACCGGCTCGGTCGCCATCGCCGGCGGGATCGCGCTGATCGAGCCGGCGGTGAACGCCGTGGTGTTCTTCTTCCACGAACGCGCTTGGCGCGGGAAGCTGCGGCCAGCGCATTGAGGCGGAAGGCGCTGCCCTGGGGATGCGGCCGCCGGCTCAAGCCGGGCCGATCAGGTCCCAGAGATTGCCGTAGAGGTCCTCGAACACGGCGACTTTGCCGTAGGCGTGGGTGACGGGCGGGCGGACGAAGCGGACGCCGCGGGCGGTGAAGGCGGCGTGGTCGCGGTCGAAATCGTCGGTGCGCAGAAACAGGAAGACGCGGCCGCCGGCCTGATTGCCGATGACGGCCTCCTGCACCGGCGTGGCGGCGCGGGCGAGGAGGATGGTGGCGGCGTTGTCGCCGGCTCCGGGCGGTGCGACGAGGACCCAGCGTTTGCCTTCGCCCTGCGGATCGTCGGCGACGCGGATTAAGCCGAGCTTCTCCGTGAACCAGGCGATCGCCTCGTCATAGTCGCGGACGATGAGGGCGATGTGAGCGAGGTATTGGGGCCCGGTCTTAGCGCGGGCCACCGATGAAACCGCTATCGAGAGCTTTGCACACGCTGGCGATGCTCGCTCTCACGTAGCTCATCGAGTTCTTTAGCGGTGTAAATCTTTCGAAAAGTAAGATTTATGCGTGGTCCGCATGGCCGCGCCTCACGATTTATCGCGTGCTTGTAATTTCGCTGCGTAGCACCCTTCATCAGTAGGACGCTGCCACCGGGAAGCGGGATCGCAAACGTTTCCAGATCCTTCCGTGCCTTATGCTTGAATAAGAACGTACGCCGATCTCCAAGGCTTAAGGACGCTATGCTTGGATCGTCCCCCAGCTCCTTCTCGTCATCGGAGTGAAAACCCATGCTGTCGTTATTGTCGCGATAATAGTTTAACCTCCACGCGATTCTTCAGGTTTTCGGCTTCAACTTCCCTGAAGTATCGGCTGAGTCCGATGATCTCAGTTCCGGGTCCGCCACCAACGCAGGCGATACGAGTCGGGTTTCTAGAAAATATAGACGGTTTAATTTTTGGACGCAGAGCTTTCAGCGCGTTATAAATCTAATAACCGTGAGGAACGGAATACTTATAAAGGTAACAGAACTTTTTGACGTGAGTGCCCTAATCGGGATTGTCGATGGAAGAATAATATTTCCTTTGCATGTCGGCAAACTGCGCTGTGGCTTGATCTACGAAGCCTTCGCCATGTGTGTCACGCGCCAACTGCTCGTAATGTGAAATCGCAGGCCGAATTCTCGCAAAATCGCTCATGCCTTGTTCCCTCCGCAGGTAGCAGAGGTAACCTATGGCAAATCAATCACAAGGAGTCTTCAAGGGCATCCGATCAGCCGGCAAATAGAGTTCGCCATTTTGGCGATAGAGCTCGCTCATTTCCTGCATGCCGCGATCCACCTCAGTTGTGGCGAAGGTGTCAGCTTTCGCATTCTGTTTCGCCGCGAAGTCCCGCACTTCCTGCGTGATCTTCATCGAGCAGAATTTGGGGCCGCACATGCTGCAGAAATGCGCGGTCTTGGCGCCTTCGGCGGGGAGGGTCTGGTCGTGATATTGCTCCGCCGTGTCGGGATCGAGGGAGAGGTTGAACTGGTCGCGCCAGCGGAATTCGAAGCGGGCGCGTGACAGCGCGTCGTCGCGGACTTTCGCGGCCGGGTGACCCTTCGCCAGATCGGCGGCGTGGGCGGCGAGCTTGTAGGTGACGACGCCGACCTTCACGTCGTCGCGGTCGGGCAGGCCGAGATGCTCCTTGGGCGTGACGTAACAGAGCATCGCCGTGCCGAACCAGCCGATCATCGCCGCGCCGATCGCGCTGGTGATATGGTCGTAGCCCGGCGCGATGTCGGTGGTGAGCGGCCCCAAGGTGTAGAAAGGCGCTTCGCCGCAGGCCTCGAGCTGCTTGTCCATATTGGCCTTGATCTTGTGCATCGGCACGTGGCCGGGGCCCTCGATCATCACCTGCACGTCGTGCTTCCAGGCGATCTGGGTGAGCTCGCCCAACGTGTGCAATTCGGCGAACTGGGCTTCGTCATTCGCATCGGCGATGCTGCCGGGGCGGAGGCCATCGCCGAGGGAGAAGGCGATGTCATAGGCCTTCATGATCTCGCAGATTTCCTCGAAGCGGGTGTAGAGGAAGCTCTCCTGATGGTGGCTGAGGCACCATTTGGCCATGATCGAGCCGCCGCGGCTGACGATGCCGGTGACGCGTTTCGCGGTCATCGGGATGTAGGGCAGGCGCACGCCGGCGTGGATGGTGAAATAGTCGACGCCCTGCTCGGCCTGCTCGATCAACGTGTCGCGGTAGATTTCCCAGGTCAGCTCCTCGGCGATGCCGCCGACCTTCTCCAGCGCCTGATAGATGGGGACGGTGCCGATCGGCACGGGAGAATTGCGCAGGATCCATTCGCGCGTGTCGTGGATGTTGCGGCCGGTGGAGAGGTCCATGACCGTGTCCGCGCCCCAGCGGATCGACCAGACCATCTTGTCGACTTCGCTCGCGACATCGCTGGCGACGGCGGAGTTGCCGATATTGGCGTTGATCTTGACCAGGAAATTGCGGCCGATCGCCATCGGCTCGGATTCCGGGTGGTTGATGTTGTTGGGGATGATGGCGCGGCCGCGGGCGACCTCGTCGCGGACGAATTCGGGGGTGACGTAATCCGGGATCGACGCGCCGAAATCCTGGCCGTCGCGCTCGTGCGCCAGCTGCTCGCGGCCCAGGTTCTCCCGCACCGCGACATATTCCATCTCGGGCGTGATGATCCCGCGGCGGGCATAATGCATCTGGCTGACGTTCATGCCGGGCTTGGCGCGCAGCACGGTCTTGCGGACGTTGGGGAAGGGCTGGACGCCGCCGCTGCGATCGGGGCCGAGCTGGCCATTATCCTCCGGGCGAACCTCGCGCTGGGCGACTTCCTCGACATCGCCGCGGGCGCGGATCCAGTCCCGCCGCAGCTCCGGCAGGCCGGCGAGGATGTCGATCGTCGCATTCGGGTCCGTATAGGGCCCGGAGCAATCATAGACGCGCAGCGGCGGCTCGCCGGAGCTCGGCTCCAGATCGATCTCGCGCATGGCGACGCGATGCTCGCCGACATAGATTTTGCGGCTGCCGCGGATCGGGCCGGTGGTGACTTTGAGTTTCGCGGTGGGTTCGATGTCGGCCATATTCGTGCTCCTCTCCACTGGAGGGAGTACGGGTGAAGCCGCCTCTCCCTCCCTACGCCGGTGTCAGCCGGATCAGGTTCAGCGGGTCGAGGGCTCCAGCCCTCCTCTCAAGCGCGGATCGGCGCTCCCCCGGGGAAGCGCCGACCCTAGGCCGAACGGCAGCGAGGCTCAAGCGATCGCGGCTTCCTCGCCGTCGCGGTGATAGGTGTTGGCGACCCGGCGGCTGATCAGGAGATAGGCGGTCCAGACACCGGCGTAGACGAACGGCCGGATCAGCTCGGCGCCCATTTCCTTCAGGAACTCGCCGACCGGGATGCCGGCGATGGTCGCGAGCAGCCAGGTTCCGAAGAAGGTGTTGGCCAGAGCGATCAGCCAGAGCGAGGCGATCGTGATCACGACGCTTCGCCAGTTGAATACGCGAAGCAGCCGGTAGACCGAGAACCAGGCGAGCGCGCAGGTGAAGATGACGATTCCCCAGACAGCGATCTGAATCGTGCCGAGCGTTTCGCCATAAGCGAGTGTCAACAGAGGATCGGATAAATCGCGGACCATGGTGAAGATCATGAAGCCGGGCGTAAAGACGCCCAAAGTCACCAGAAAGAAAGCGAGCCAGCCGCCAACGCCTTCATATTCCCCATAACCATCGGACATGTTGAAATCCCCCCAGAAGCGGAGCGCCCCTCGCCCCGAATCCTGTGAAGGCTAGCCTGCGTCTTGGGCGCGCTCAAGCGCGGGCGAAGAACATCAGATAAGCCAAGCGGCCGGTCTCGGGCGAGTCGCCAAAGCCCGGGCGGCTGTTGTGGAACAGCCAGGGCGAGAAGAGGATCAGCCGGTTGAAGCGCATCGGCGCGGTGAAGCTGCGCTCCCAGGCGGCGGGCTTCAGCGTGTCGCGATTGACGGTCTCCGCGACCAGATCGTCGATGCTGGCGCGGCCGGCGGCGAGC
Organism: Pseudomonadota bacterium; assembly: GCA_023424095.1. Taxonomy (GTDB): domain Bacteria; phylum Pseudomonadota; class Alphaproteobacteria; order Sphingomonadales; family Sphingomonadaceae; genus Allosphingosinicella. Next base: position 7,177 of record JAFAEG010000043.1, read on the forward strand.
AGGCCAGCGGGCGTGGTGGGCACCGAGTCCAGCCCGGTGCGGCGGTGGCGGAAGAAATCGGTGCCGCCCTGCGCGTGCTCGGGCAGGCTGAGATAGAGGATGCCGGAATAGAAAGCCGGGTCGATGTGGACGCCGGACAGGCCCTTGTCGCGCTTGAGCGTGAGGCGGCAATGGCCGTGCAGGGTGCCGGGCGCAGCGCGCACCGGCTCGCCGCTCGCCCTGGAGACGAAATCGTCGAGCCCGGCGATCGGCAAGGCGCGGTCCGAGGTGATGCCGGGATAATTGCCGGCCTTGTCCGCACCTGAATAGCCGAGGCCGAGCGCCTGCCGGCGCAGCTCGAGCGGATTGGCGACGAAATCGTCGAACATGAGGAAGGAAGGGAGGGGCACGCGCTCAGTGTCGGCGGGCCGGATGAATGGCGCAAGACCCAAGAGTCAGGGCCGGTTCAGCGCGGGGCAGGCATAGCGGCATGTCTGTATGCGTATGCTTGCCCTTCTTGCGATCCCCGGGATCGTGCTGACCAGCATGGTGCAGGGCGGCGTCACGGCGGCGCCCGAGCCGCCGCGGCTCCTGGCTCTGTCCAAGGAGCAACGGGTGAAGCTGATCGCCGGCCTGGCCGAGGATCGACGGACGGCCGGGGAGAGCCTATCTTCCCGCTAGAGGTGCCGAGATGATGATTTCGCGCAGATCTTTCCTGGGTGGGTGCGCCGCGCTGGCGATTGCCGGTTGCGGCAGCGAGGCGCCGGCGTCGGCGCAGGGCAATTTCCCCTTCCGGCTCAGCGATGCGCAATGGCGGGCGCGGCTGAGCCCGGCGGCCTATAATGTGTTGCGCCGGCACGGCACCGAGCGGGCCGGCTCGTCGCCGCTCGACCGCGAGCATCGCCGGGGCACCTTCCACTGCGCCGGCTGCAACCACCGCCTGTTCGCGTCCGAGACCAAGTTCGACAGCGGCACCGGCTGGCCGAGCTTCTTCCGGCCGCTGCCGCGCGCGATCGGCACCAGCACCGACCGCAGCCTGGGCTCGGTGCGCACCGAAGTGCATTGCGCCAATTGCGGCGGCCATCTGGGCCATGTCTTCAACGACGGGCCACGCCCGACCGGGCTGCGCTATTGCATGAACGGCGTCGCGATGACGTTTCGCGCGGCATGACCGGGTTGGTGAAGCGCCTGATGGGCACCGCGATCGGCACCGGCGTCGCGGCGTCGCTGCTGGCGATCGGGCTGTACGCGACCGGGGTCCAGCCGACCCCGGCACCGGCCGAGGCGGCAATTCCCTTGCCCGCCCCCGCGACCGACGCGCGGGAAGGCAATCAGGCGGTGGCGGTGTTCGCCGGCGGCTGCTTCTGGGGCGTCGAGGGCGTGTTCGAACATGTCCGCGGCGTGCGCAGCGTTGCCGCGGGCTATGCCGGCGGCCAGGCGGGCAATGCCAATTACGACGCGGTCAGCGGCGGCCAGACCAACCATGCCGAGGCGGTGCGCATCGTCTATGACCCGCGCCAGATCAGCTACGGGCGGCTGCTGCAGATCCTCTTCTCGGTCGCGCACGATCCGACCCAGCTGAACCGGCAGGGGCCGGACGTCGGCCGGCAATATCGCTCGGCCATCTTCCCGCAGAATGCCGAACAGAGGCGGGTGGCGCAGGCCTATATCCGCCAGATCGGCGGGCGGTTCGGGCGGCCGGTGGTGACGCGGATCGAAGGCGGAGGCTTCTATCGGGCCGAACCCTATCACCAGGATTTCATGCGCCGGAACCCGCGCCATTCCTACATCGTCGCCCACGATGCGCCGAAGCTGGCGGCGCTGCGCGCCACCTTCCCGCAACTCTACAGCGCCCGTCCCGCTACCTGAGCCAGACGTGCCAGGTGGAAAGCTTGCTTGACACTTGTGCGCCGATGTGGAAAGTTTTCTTTCCATAACGGAAAAGGAGCTTGTCATGGCATCGTCGATTTTCGCCGCCGATCGGCGTTACCTCGGGCGCGTCATGCTGCTGACCCTGCTCTATCTGGGCGCCATGTTCGCGGCGAGCAGGCTGATCCGCAGCGGCCAGGTCGAGGGCTGGCCCGCTTATCTGCTCGCCGTGCTGCCGGGCCTGCTGCTGGCCGCGACTTTCGTGGCGCTGGGCCGGATGATCGTCGAGGAGAAGGACGAATATCGGCGGATGCTGCTGGTTCGCCAGACGCTGATCGCGACCGGCTTCACGCTCTCGGCGATCACGATCTGGGGCCATATGGAGCTGTTCGGCTTCGTGCCGCGGTTCGACGCGATCTACATCATATTGCTGTGGGCAGTCGGGCTGGTGCTTGGCAGCCTGTACAATCTGCGCAGGCTCGCGCCGGCGGACGCGGAATGAAGACGCGGCTACGCGTGCTGCGGGCCGAGCGGGGCTGGAGCCAGCAGGATCTGGCCGAACGGCTGGAGGTGTCGCGGCAGAGCGTGAATGCGATCGAGACCGGCCGCTTCGATCCGTCGCTGCCGCTCGCCTTTCGCATCTCCGATCTGTTCGGGCTCCCGATCGAGCAGATTTTCGTCAATCCGTCGCAGCCGCAGGAGTGAATGCCAAGATTCCTGCGACAATCTGCGACCGATCTTGCCCGCACCGGAGATATGGCTGCGACACGCACCCGCCAGATTGGACCTGTCGCCACGGAAGGCGTCGCGTAAGTCCAAGGAGTTCACCATGCGCAAGATCGTCATCTCCGCCATGATCGCCGGTGCGGCGGTCATTGCCACCCCGGCCTCGGCCCAGTCCTGGTTCAACCAGCGCCCCGTCGCCGCGCACAACAACATCCGCGCCGAGATCAACCAGCTCAGCAACCAGATCAGCCAGGCGGAACGGCGTCGCGCCATTTCGACCCGCGAGGCCCAGGCCCTGCGCCGCCAGATGATCCAGGTGCAGCGCAACTTCGCCGCCTACAGCCGCAACGGCATCGACCGGCGCGAAGCGGCGACGCTGGATCGCCAGCTCGATCAGGTCCGTCGCAACCTGCGTGCTGAGCAGCGCGACCGTAACAACCGCCGGAGGTAGTTCCGGATAGCCAATCGCCGCGCGGCCAAATTGCCCCATGCCGCGC
>JAFAEG010000051.1 GCA_023424095.1 Pseudomonadota bacterium
AATGACCGACATGCTGCCGGGGGGCGTGACCAGCGGCAGGGGCCGCGCCGCCGCGCTCGGCCGGCCGACCGGCGGCAAGACCGGTACCACCAGTTCCGAGAAAGACGGCTATTTCGTCGGCTTCTCCAGCGGGCTGACGACGGGCGTCTGGTACGGCCGCGACGACAATCGCCGAATCCCCGGCCTCGCCGGCGGCAATCGTCCCGCCCAGGCCTTTCGTGACTTCATGGCGGCAGCGACCGCCAACCGTCCGGTCGAGGAATTCGTCACCGACGTCGCCGCGCCGGAATGGCAGCAGGAGGAAATCGAGCCGGTGCCGCTCGATGAAGGCAATTTGATGAGCCAGGAGGGCGACGGCATCCCGTCCGAAGATCCGGGCGAGCGGCCCTATGACGAGCAGGTCGGCGAGCCGCCGCGCCAGGTCGAACCTACCGCCCCCGAGCAGGATTCCGCGCCGGAGCCGGTCCGCGTCGGCCCGCCGCCGCGCCCGACCACCACGCCGCCCCGGCAGACCCCGCCGGGCTTCGATCCCCAACCCGAACGTCGCCCGCAACCCGAGCCGGCCGTCAACGATTAAGCCGCGACCCGGTGCAAAGCGGCGCTCTCGCGGCGCAGCCAGGCGCGGGCGGGTGACGGATCTTCGCCGAACAACTCGGCCACCAGCGCGTGAAATTCCGGCCCATGGTGCATGTGGACCATGTGCGCGACCTCATGCGCGACCGTCGCCCGGCGCACGAAATCGGGCGTCAGGATCAGCCGCCAGCTATAACGGATTTCGCCGCGCGCCGAGCAGCTGCCCCAGCGCGAACGCGGATCCCCGATCGAGACCCGCCCGGGCGCCTTGCCGAGCTTCGCCGCATATTCCGCCGTCTCGCGCGCCAGCAGGGTCAGCGCCTCGCGCCGCAGCCAGCGCAGCAGGCGAGCCTCAAGCCCTTCCAGCGGACCGCCGCAGACGATCCGCTCCTCGCCGAGCGCGATCCGCCTTGGCCGTCCCGCTTCCCAATCGATCAGATGCGGCCGGCCGAACAGCATCAGCGCCGCGCCCGGCGCCAGCCGCGTCGCCTCCGGCCGGGCCGCGACCGCGCCGCGCGCCCATTCCTCGTGAGTCGCCGCCCAGGCCAGCGCCTTGCGCCGCGACACGTTGGCCGGGACGGTCAGGGTCAGCCGGCCGCCGCGCCGATCGAGCCGCAGGATCAGCTTGCGCGCGCGGCGATTGACCCGGAGGGTCAGAGGCGCGCCGCCCAGGCTCAGTTCAGAGGTCGCGGTCGACAAGGTGATATTCGATCTCGCCGGCATCCTCCTCGGCGATCGTCCAGCCGCGCACCGAAATCTGCGCGTCGTGCACGCTCTCCGGATCCCCACTGAGCAGATAATGCCAATCGAATAACGGCTTCTTCTCGAAGCGCAGCCGGTAGGCGCAGGTCGAGGGCAGCCAGTCCATGTCCTGCAGCTTCGCGAGGGTCAGCCGGACGCAATCGGGCACATATATGCGGCGATTCTTATAGTCGCTGCACCGTCCCGAGCGCCGGTCGAGCAATTTGCAGGCGACGTTGCTCGGGTAAATCTCGCCGGTCTCGGCATCTTCCAATTTGTGCAGGCAGCATTTGCCGCAGCCATCGCACAAAGCCTCCCACTCGGCGGCGTTCAGCGCCTCGATCGGGAGCTCCCAGAATTTGTCCCTCAGCGCACCCACCGGCTGAGCTCCGCGGCGAAACCTTCGGGCCCCATATCATGCGGGACGATGGTGATCGGCTCGCCATTGGGCCCGAACAGCATCACGATCCGGCTGTGATCGACATTGTAGCCGCCGCCGGGGCTGGTCTCGCCCTTCGACGCATAGACGCCATATTCCTGCGCCGCCGCATCGATTTCCTGCTGGCTGCCGGTCAGGCCGATCAGGCGGGGGTGGAAATTGGCGACATAGCGCTTCATCATTTCCGGCGTGTCACGCGTCGGATCGACGGTGATGAAGATCGGCTGCACCTTCGCCGCGCGCGCCGCATCCTCGCCTTCGAACCGGCGCATGCCGGCGCCCAGCACCTGCAGATCGACCGGGCAGACATCCGGGCAATTGGTGAAGCCGAAATAGATCAGGCGATATTTGCCGTTGAAGTCGGTGTCGCGGACCCGGCGCCCATCCTGGTCGATCAGGCTGAACGGTCCGCCGACCGTCGATCCGGCCAGCGTCCCTTCCTGCTGCTGCTGTGCGGCGGGGGCGGCACCCTGGCCGCAGGCTGCAAGGAGAAGGAGGGCGGCGGCGAATGGCCCCCGCAAAAGCGCGCGATGGTTCATGACAAGGCCAGCCTTGCTTTGCTAAGCGCCCAGGATCAAGCCGCTATCCCTTACAGGTATCCGAGTCATGCGCCGCTTCCCGCGTTTCGTCCTGCCCGCCATGATCGTCGCAACGATCGCCGCCCCGCTCGCGGCGCAGGCTTTCTCCGAATCCTATACCTTCCTGAAAGCGGTGCGCAGCGGCGATGCGGCGGTGGTCGAGCGGGTCGCGAACAATCCGAGCTCAAGCGCGCTCAATGCGCGCGAGGAAGGCTCCGGCGAGGGCGCGCTCCACATCCTCGTGCGGCAGCGTAATCTGACCTGGGTGGCCTATCTGCTCAGCCGCGGCGCCCGCCCCGATCTGCCGATGAACGACGGCACGACGCCGCTCGGCCTGGCCGCCCAGCTCGGCTGGGTGGAAGGCGCGACGCAATTGCTGGGCCGCGGCGCGCGGGTCGATATCGCCAATCAGCGGGGCGAAACGCCGCTCATCCTGGCGGTGCAGGCGCGCCACGTCTCGGTTGCGGACCGGCTGGCGATGGTCACTTTGTTGCTGGGCCAGGGCGCCGACCCCAATCGGCAGGACAATTTCGCGGGCTATTCGGCGCTCGATTACGCCCGCCAGGACAGCCGCACCCCGGAAATCCTGCGTGCGCTCCAGCAGCCGCGCCAGCGCACCGGCAACAACAGCATCGGGCCGAATCAATAAACTGCGTGCGAGCGCAGCCGCTCACTCGATGATCATCAATTCGGCGAGGCCGGGGTCGAGATCGCCGGCCAGTCGCCGCGCGGCGCGGCGGGCGAAGCGCAACGTCTCCGCCTTGCGCCGGGCGGCCGCAAGCTTGCGCAAAGGCGCTTCCCGGATCACCGCCGCATCATAGCGGTCGGCGACGATCAGGCCGGAACAATGCTGGCCCTTCTCGTCGCAGTCGAGCAGATCGAGCGCGAAGCCGGTGGGCACCGCCCAGAAGAAATAGTCGCAATAATCGAGATAATCCGGCCACTTGCCGTCGCCGAGCAGATCGGCGCGCGACACCTTGATCTCGACGATGGTGATCAGGCCGGCCGAATCGATCGCCATCAGATCGGCGCGGCGGCCGTTCGGCAGCGGCGCCTCGCAGATCGCGAACTGGTCCTGCCGGAAGAACAAGCGCCCGATGCCGCGCGCCACGTCACGCGCGACCATCGGTGCGTCATCGAAGCAAGGTGGTGAGTCCGGGCGGGCGGCCATCGGCGGAAACTAGAATGAACCGGGAACAAATGAAAGAGGCCGACGCAACTGGCGCCGGCCCCTCACCTACCGCGCGGGGGAGAAATCAGCGGTAGAAAATATGATTGCCGATGCGGGCGATGCGCGGGCGGCCCCAGCGCGGATTGACGTAAGTGGCGTGGAAGAACAGCGAATCGTCGCCGGTCGCGTCGGCCAGATCGTTCATCGCGATATGGGCGATCGCCGCGGCGCGCTGCCAGGCGGCGCTTTCCCGCGGCGCCGACGGGATCACGCCCCGGCGCACAAAGGAGAATTGGCTCGGCTGCTTCACCACGTCGCAGACGGTGCTGCGGAAACGGCCCGAGCGGACACGGTTGAGGATCACTTCCGCCACCGCGAGCTGGCCGTCGAGCGGCTCGCCGCGCGATTCGTAATAGACCGCGCTCGCCAGGCAATCGAACTCTTCGCCGGTGCCGGCAGCGCCGCTATGCTCGGCGACCAGTTCGGCCAAAGGACGGCGCGCGGCAGGCTGTGCGGAGGGCGTCGCGAGGCCTGTCACGCCGGTCGGCGCGGCCGGTGCCACCGTCTGGTGATCGGGGCGGGCCCGCGGCGTCGGCGAGACGGCGGCGGCCTCAATCGCCACCGGGGTCGCGACGGCAACCGGATCGGTGGCAGCGACGGCGCTGGTCGCGGAACAGAACAAGGCGGTGACCGCGAAGCCAGCGACGTGGAACGATTTGAACATCAATCAGAAAGTCTAAGATTGCGGTTGCCCGTCGATCGGCTGCTGCGCGTCAAGGCGCATCGCGTCTGTCTGGAACCCCCGTCTCGCGCGCCGCCCTTTACCCCCGGGCGGCCCCCGCTGCTTTCCTGAACTCGATGCAAGGGTGGGCGGGGCCGATATCGTCGTCAATCGAGCGCGCGGATTTCGTCGGCGAAGCGTTCGCTGGATGCGGTGTCCAGTTCCACGACCCAGCAATCGGGGTCATATTTGCGCCGCCGGGTCAGGAACCGATCCACCTCATCGGCGTTGTCGGCCGCCGCGAGCGGCTGGTCCCAGCGATATTGTCCGTCCGGCTGCAGCAGGCGCTCGAGCAGAATGGCCTGGCGCCCGCGCTCCGCGAGCAGGATCAATACGGCGCCGGCAGTCGCATCGCCCTTGGTCAGGACGACGCCGGTGCCGCCCTCGCGTTCGGCCAGCCGGATCAGGCTGGACACGAAGACCGAGGTCGCGAGCCGGGCGCTCATCCCTCGCTGCGGTAACCGGGCAGAGCCGACAGAGCGATGTGCGAGCGCATGAAGGTGCCGGTGCCGCGCGCCGCTTCCTCGCCGCTGCTGTCGACCAGCCGCGCTTCGCCGATCAGCACCCGCCGCCGGCCGCTGATCCAGCGTCCCTCGGCCACCGCGACGCCGCTTTTCAGCGGACGGGAGAAGTTCAGGTTGAAGCCGGTGGTCAGCAGGAAACGATCGCTGACATTGCTGTTGCAGGCATAGAAAGCGGCGTCGTCCATCATCTTGAAATAGAGCGTGCCATGCGCCGCGCCCGCCGCGTGAAAATGGGCCGGATCCACTTCGAAGCGGATCCGCGCGAAGCCGGCTTCGACGATCTCGAGCTCGGAACGGAAAGCGGCGTTGATCGGGGCGGCCCGATACAGGCTCTCGAGCGCGCGGAAATGCGCGCCCTCGCCGCCGCCCAAGTCAGGCTGCATCGCGCGCCTCGCCGCCGGTCAGCAGGGCGTAAATGGCATCGCGCGAACGGGCGCCGCGCAATTTCGCCAGCATCTGCTTGTCGCGCATCACCCGGCTGACCCGCGCCAGCGCCTTCAGATGGTCCGCGCCGGCATCCACCGGGGAGGCGAGCATGAAGACCAGGTCGACCGGCAAGCGATCCACCGCCTGATATTGCAGCGGCGTGGCGAGCCGCGCGAAGAAACCGGAGATGCGATCGGTCCCCGGCAGCCGAACGTGCGGCAAAGCGACGCCGCCGCCGAAGCCGGTCGAGCCAAGCTTCTCCCGCTCGGCGAGTGCCGCCGCGATCTCGCGCACGTCGACGCCGATCCGGCGCGCGCTGACCGTCGCCAGATGCTGCAGCAGGCCCTTCTTGCTGGTCACGCCCACGGCTTCATCGACCCCGTCCGGGGCAAGGATATCGGATAAATCTGTCATGGCTCCGCCCCCATCCGGGGCTCAGTTGCGCTGAATTCAGGACTGCCGGGGTTCGACCCAGCCGATCGTACCGTCGCCTCGTCGGTAGACCATGTTCAGCGCCTGCGTCGCGCCATTGCGGAACAGCAAGGCATTGGTGTTCCTCAGGTCGAGAATCATTACCGCGTCGGACACGCTGGCCTCCGGAATGTCGACCTGCATTTCGGCCACGATGGGCGGATTGTCCACCGGCTCTTCCGCTTCGGGCGGCGGCGCGAAGACGGTGTAGCCCGCATCGAGGCCGGATTCCTCGCGCCGGGTGACGCCGGAACGGTCCTTCAGCCGGCTCTTGTAGCGCTTCAGCTGAGTCTCGATCCGCTCGGCCGCCTGATCGAAGGCGGGATGGGCCGATGGCGCCTGCGCCGAGCCTTTCAGGACGACGCCCTGTGGCACGCGCAGCACCACGTCGCAGGTGAAGCTGTGATCGTGCGGTCCTTTGCCGAACGTCACCTGGGTGGACAGAGCGCGATCGAAATAGCGGTCGGCGATGGCGGTCAGCCGGTCGGTGACATGGCCACGCAGCGCTTCGCCAGTGTCGACCTGATGGCCGGAAATGCGGATATCCATAAGCCTCTTTCCTCAACGCTGCCGGGGCGCATGTGCGGTCCCGTCAGGCAAGCTTCAACCGGCGGGGGCGAGTGTCGCCCAGAGCGGCTCCGACAGATTCTTCATAAACGCGTCGTGCCGCGCCAGCTCTTCCGCGCTCGCCGCATGCGGGCGCGGGGTCCGGGCCCAGCTCGCCGCCGGCGTCTCGAGCGTGACGACTTCCACCGCTGTGACCGCCGGTTCGGCCGCCAGGCCAAGTCCGATCTGCCGGCCGCCGGTCAGTTCGACATAGACCTGCGCCAGCAATTGCGCGTCGATCAGCGCGCCATGCTTGATCCGGATGCTCCGGTCGACGCCGTAGCGGGTGCACAGAGCGTCCAGACTGTGCTTCGCGCCCGGCAGGCGCTGCCGGGCAATCGGCAAGGTGTCGATCATCCGCGTCATGCAGATCAGATCGCGGCCGCACAGAGTCAGTTCGTGGTTCAGGAAGCCGAAATCGAACGGCGCATTGTGGGCGACGATCGGCGTGTCTTCGAGAAAGTCGAGCAATTCCGCGCAAATGTCCCCGAACAGCGGCTTGTCGGACAGGAAGACGTCGCTGAGCCCGTGAACCGCTTCCGCGCCGGCGGGCATGGTGCGGCAGGGATTGAAATAAGCGTGGAAGGTGCGGCCGGTCTCGACCCGGTTGAACAGTTCGACGCAGCCGATTTCGACCATGCGGTCGCCGCCCAGCGGGCTCAACCCGGTGGTTTCCGTATCCAGAACGATTTCACGCATGCCGGTTCCTATGAGTCCGTGGCGCGGCCAAGTCCAGCGATGATGCGGCGAACCGCTTGCCGCGTCTCCTCCATCGTCCCACCGGTCGGGATAACATAATCGGCGCGGCGGCGTTTCTCCTCATCCGGCATCTGCAAAGCGAGGATCGAGGCGAACTTGCCCGGGGTCATGCCCGGCCGCGACAGCACCCGGCGGCACTGCACCTCGGCCGGCGCGGAGACCACGGCGATCTTGTCCACCGCGCTCGCCAGCCCCTTTTCGAACAGCAAGGGAATATCGAGCAGCACGAGCGGCGCGTCGTGATGCGCCTCGAGGAAGAGCCGGCGCTCGCGGGCCACGGCGGGATGAACCAGCCCTTCCAGATTCTGCAGCGCCTGCGGCTCGGCCAGGACGCGCTCGGCCAGGGCGCTGCGATTGACCCCGTCCGCATCGGTCGTTCCCGGAAAACAGGCTTCGATCGCCGCGACCAGTTCGCCTTCCGGCCCCTGCAAACGGTGCACCACCGCATCCGCATCGAACACGGGCACGCCTTCCTCGGCGAACATCTTCGCCACCGTGGACTTGCCCATTCCGATCGAACCGGTGAGGCCGAGAATGACCGTCATGACGTCAAAACTCCGAGCCGCCGCAGTTCGGCCAGCAACGGCAACAGCGGCAGGCCGAGAATGGCGAAGTGACTGCCCTCGATCCGTTCGAACAATTGGGCGCCCATGCCTTCGACGCGATAGCCGCCGACATTCCAGCGCACCGCGTCCCATTCCGCTTTGACATAGGCACGGATGAAGCCGTCAGAGAGCGAACGCATGCTCAGGCTCGCGGTTTCCGTCGTGGTCCAGACCTGCTCACCTCCCTGGGTCAGCACGGCCGCAGTATGGAGCCGGTGGGTCGCGCCGGACAATTTGCGCAACTGCGCGGCCAGATCCTCGCGCGAGCGGGGCTTGCTCAGCAGCGAACGGTCGGCGCATTCCAGCACCTGGTCCGAACCGAGCACCAACGCCGTTTCATCCTCGGCCGAGACCGCCTTCAGGAAGGCCAACCCGCCGGCAATCTGCCAGGCGTCACGACCCTCGGCGATCAGCGCCAGCTTGGCATTCTCCTCGTCAAACTCGCTTCGGACGGGCTCGAACGGCACGCCGGCCTGCTCGAGCATCAGCCGCCGGGTCGCGCTTTGCGAGGCGAGCAGCAATCTCATGACGCCATGCTTTCGTGCCGCTCAGCGACCAGCTTGACGATGGCGAGCGCGGTCTCCTCGATCGAGCGACGGGTCACGTCGATCACCGGCCAGCCCTGATCGGCGAAGATACGCCGGGCGAAGCTCAGCTCGGCATTCACCGCTTCGGTATCGACATAATCCGTCTCCGGCGCCTGATTGAGCGCCAGCAGCCGGTTACGGCGGATCTGGATCAACCGGTCGGGATTCGTGGTGAGGCCGATCACCATCGGGTGCTTCAGTTCGAACAGCCTTTTCGGCGGCGGCGATTCCTTCACCAACGGGATGTTCGCGACCTTGTAGCCGCGATTGGCGAGGTAGATGCTGGTCGGGGTCTTCGACGAACGCGACACGCCGGCGAGGATGATGTCCGCTTCTTCCCAATTTTCCGACTGCAGCCCGTCATCATGCGCGATCGTGAACTGGATCGCGTCCACCCGGGCGAAATAGGCCGCGTCGAGCACGTGCTGGCGCCCCGGACGGCCCTGCGTCGCCTCGCCGGTCACCGCCGACAAGGCATCGATCACCGGATCCAGCACGGAGACGGCATTGATCCCGCGGCGACGGCAGGCCTGTTCCAGCGCTCGGCGGATCACCGGATTGACGACAGTGTAGAGCACGAGCCCCGGCCGCTGCTCGATCTCATCCAACACCCGGCCCATATGCCCTTCCGAGCGGACCATCGGCCATAAATGCCGCACCGAGACGACATTATCGAATTGCGACAGGCAGGCGTTGGCGACCATGTCGAGCGTCTCGCCGGTCGAATCCGACAGGAGGTGGAGATGGAGCTGCTTCATCGCTCCGGACCGAAAGACTGCCTGTGGAAAACCATGTTGAGATCGCTAGCGTAAGCCTTCGGACGGATTCAAGGACAGCTTCCATCCCAAGCCACGCAAGATTCGCCCACAGCCGCGCCAACATGGGATGAATCTCATCCCCAGCCTGTGAGTCATGGGGACGTGCGCCGCGACTCCGTGGGCTTGCGCGAGTCGCTTCGTCGCCCGACTGTTGGCAAAATTCGGCGGAGCCAATAAACCCCGCTCATCCCGCCCCAACTCTTCTCAACAATATCCTTTATATAAAGGTAAGATAGTTAAGTGAGCAGTACAGCTCGCATGCCCTCCGGCTTGACCGGCACGGCTGCCAAGCCATTGATTCGCGTGCTTAAAGGCGAACGGATCGATCCCACGCCGATGTGGATGATGCGTCAGGCGGGCCGCTATCTGCCTGAATATCGCGCGCTTCGGGCGGCCAAGGGCGGCTTCCTGGAACTGGTCTATGACAGCGACGCCGCGGCGGAAATCACGCTTCAGCCGATCGATCGTTTCGGCTTCGACGGCGCGATCCTGTTCTCCGACATCCTGATCGTGCCTTATGCGCTCGGCCAGGATCTGGCGTTCGAGGCCGGCGAGGGCCCGCGCCTGTCGCCTCCACTGACCGATGCCCTGCTGGACGCCCTTGAAGCCGTGCCAGGGCGGCTTTCGCCCATCTATGCGACTGTGGAAAAGGTGAAGGCCCGCTTGCCCGCTGAGACGGCTCTGCTGGGCTTTGCGGGCAGTCCGTGGACGGTCGCGACTTACATGGTCGCCGGCCGCGGCAGCAAGGAACAGGCCGAGGCGCGGCGTTATGCCTATCGGGATCCGGCCGCCTTCGCCGCGATCATCGACGCGATCGCCACGATGACGGTCGATTATCTGTCCGGGCAGATCGAGGCCGGCGCGGAAGCGGTGCAATTGTTCGACAGCTGGTCGGGCAGCCTCGCGCCGCAGCAATTCGAGCGCTGGGTGATCGCCCCCACGGCGCGGATCGTCGCCGATTTGAAGGCGCGGCATCCGGACATTCCGGTGATCGGCTTCCCGAAGGGCGCTGGCGCCAAGCTCGCCGCTTATGCCCGCGAAACCGGGGTGGACGCGGTCGGTGTCGACGAGACGCAGGATCCGCGCTGGGCCGCGGCGCAATTGCCCGCCGGCATGCCGGTGCAGGGCAATCTCGATCCGCTCGCCCTGATCACCGGCGGAGACTCGCTTGAACAAGCAGTGTCCTCCATCCTAGATGCGTTCCGGGATCGGCCGCACGTGTTCAACCTCGGCCATGGCATCCTGCCCGACGCGCCGATCGCGCATGTCGAGCGGCTGATCGAACTGGTGCGGGGCGGGAGAGTGGCGCAATGGACTGGGCAGAGCTGAGCGCCGTGCTGTATCCCTGGATCAAGGCCGCCCACATCATCTTCGTCATCTTCTGGATGGCGGGTTTATTCATGCTGCCGCGGTACTATATCTATCATCAGGAAGCGGTCCCCGGCTCCGATGAGGAGAAGCGCTGGATCGATCGCGAGCGCAAGCTGCGCAACATCATCATCACCCCGGCGATGATCCTGGTCTGGGTCTTCGGCATCCTGCTTGCCTATCTGCTCGGTACCTGGACGCAGGGCTGGTTCCACCTGAAGCTGCTGCTGGTGCTCGGCCTGTCCGCTTATCACGGCTACATGATCGGCTATGGTAAATCGCTCGCCGCTGGCGCTCGCCCACAGAGCGGCAAGGCGCTGCGGATCATGAACGAAGTGCCCGGCGTTGCCGCCGTGATCATCGTCATTCTGGTGGTCGTGAAGCCCTTCTAGCGCTTCGCCGGCTTGCTTGACTCGAATCCGGGCGGAGCATAACGCCGAGCCAGGTCGTTACCTCCTGCAGTCCTTGCGGGGCTTCGTCGCCTTCAGACCATTCCAAATCCAGTCCCGGCTTCCTCGCCCGGACTCTCATTCCCCAAGAGTTTTCTTATGCATCTCAATGATTTGAAGAAGCGCAGCCCAGCCGAACTGGTCGCCATGGCCGAAGAATTCGGAATCGAAGGCGCCTCCACCCTGCGCAAGCAGGAGCTGATGTTCTCGCTGCTGAAGGTCCGCGCCGAACATGGCGACGAGATTATGGGCCTCGGCACGATCGAGGTTCTGCCCGACGGCTTCGGCTTCCTGCGTTCGCCCGACAGCAATTACCTGGCCGGCCCCGACGACATCTATGTCGCCCCCAATCAGGTCCGCAAATTCGGCCTGCGCACCGGCGACACGGTCGAAGGCGAGATCCGCGGTCCCAAGGATGGCGAGCGCTATTTCAGCCTCGTGCGCCTCACCCAGGTCAATTTCGACGATCCGGACGCCGTCCGCCACCGGGTCAATTTCGACAACCTGACGCCGCTTTACCCGGACGAGAAACTGAAGCTCGACAGCCTCGACCCGACGGTCAAGGACAAGTCGGCCCGCGTGATCGACATCATCGCGCCGCAGGGCAAGGGCCAGCGCGCGCTCATCGTCGCGCCGCCGCGCACCGGTAAGACCGTGCTGCTGCAGAATATCGCCCGCGCCATCACCGACAATCATCCCGAGGTGTTCCTGCTCGTCCTGCTGATCGACGAGCGGCCCGAGGAAGTCACCGACATGCAGCGCAGCGTGAAGGGCGAGGTCATCTCCTCCACCTTCGACGAGCCTGCGCAGCGCCACGTCCAGGTCGCCGAAATGGTGATCGAGAAGGCCAAGCGGCTGGTCGAGCACAAGCGCGACGTCGTCATCCTGCTCGACAGCGTCACCCGCCTTGGCCGCGCCTACAACACCGTCGTACCGAGCTCCGGCAAGGTGCTGACCGGCGGTGTCGACGCCAATGCGCTGCAGCGCCCGAAGCGCTTCTTCGGCGCCGCCCGTAACATCGAGGAAGGCGGCTCGCTTTCGATCATCGCCACGGCCTTGATCGACACCGGCTCCAAGATGGACGAGGTCATCTTCGAAGAGTTCAAGGGCACCGGTAACTCGGAAATCGTCCTCGACCGCAAGGTCGCCGACAAGCGCATCTTCCCGTCCCTGGACGTCGGCAAGTCCGGCACCCGCAAGGAGGAATTGCTGGTCGAGCAGGGCACCCTCACCCGCATGTGGATGCTCCGCCGCATCCTGATGCAGATGGGCACCGTCGATGCGATGACCTTCCTCCTCGACAAGATGAAGGACCACAAGTCCAACGAGGACTTCTTCGCGAGCATGAATCAGTGACGAGGTGCGGCCGAGCCTAAGCAGCGAGGCGAAGCCGCAGCAGCTTGGGCGCGGACTCGCGCCCGTCCGGACGGCCTGCGCCGTCAGGCGACAGGACCGACGCGTGGGCTTTGCCCACGCGCTTTCTCCGCCCTAAGATGCCGAGAAGCGAACAGGGAGCCCCCGCATGAAGGTCACCGTCGACGTCGATTGCACGCCCGAGGAAGCCCGCCGCTTCATGGGTCTCCCCGACCTCACGCCGGTCCACGAGGCCTATCTCGCCAAGATGACCAAGGCGGTCGAGGACAGCACGAATCCCGAGGCCTTTGGCGAGCTGATGAAGAGCTGGGGTCCGATGAGCGATGCCGGCATGAACATGTGGCGCCAGATGATGGAGCAGATGACGCCCAAGAGCTGAGGGCGTCGTCGCCATCGCGATGACCGACACGATCTTCGCCCTTTCCTCCGGCCGCCCGCCCGCGGCGATTGCCGTGCTGCGCATTAGCGGCGCCAAGGCACTGGAATCACTCGAGAAACTGTCCGGAACGCGCCCCGAGCCGCGGCAGGCCATGCTTGTCACGCTCCGCAAGGACGGCGAAATCCTGGACCGCGCGCTCGCCTTGCGCTTCGACGCACCCAACACGGTCACCGGCGAGGATCTGGTCGAACTGCACCTCCACGGCGGCCGTGCCGTGGTCGCGGCAGCTTCGGCGGCGCTGGCGGCGATGGGCCTGCGTCCGGCCGAAGCGGGAGAATTCACCCGCCGCGCTTTCGCCAACGGCAAGATCGACCTCACCGAAGCCGAGGGCCTGGCCGATCTGCTCGCCGCCGAGACCGAAGGCCAGCGCCGCGCCGCCATCGCCTTGGCGGGTGGCGCGTTGAGCAGGCAGGTCGGTGACTGGACCGAGCGGTTGCTGGCGTTGGCGGCGGCGGTGGAAGCGCAGCTCGATTTCTCCGACGAGGGCGATGTCGATGCAGGCCTACCCGACGCCTGGCATGAGGCGGGCCGTGGCTTGCGGGACGAAATCGCGCAATTGCTGGCCCGTCCGCCGGCGGAGCGGCTGCGGGACGGCGTTCGCGTTGTGATTGCCGGTCCGCCGAACAGCGGCAAATCCACCTTGCTCAACGCGATCGTCCAGCGCGAAGCGGCGATCACGTCCGACATTGCCGGCACCACCCGCGACCTGATCGAGGTGCCGGTGGCGATTGGCGGCCTCCCCTTCCTGCTGATCGACAGCGCCGGGCTGCGCGCCAGCGATGATGCGATCGAGGCGATCGGGGTCGAGCGCGCTGAAGCAGCGATTGCGGTCGCGGACCTGGTGCTCTGGCTTGGGGACGAGCATTCGATGCCCGAGGGCCCGAACGTGCTGCCGATCCACGCGAAGGCGGATCTCGGTGCACAGGCCGGCACCGGGCTCAAGGTTTCGGCGCATAGCGGCCAGGGCATGGCTGAATTGCTGGACCGGCTCACATCGCACGCACGCGCTCTTCTCCCCGGCCAGGATGAGCTGACGACGAACCAGCGGCAGCGGGACGCCCTCACGGCCGCGCTCGGCCATATCGATGCCGCGGCCCAGCATGACGATCTTCTGCTGGTCGCCGAGGAGCTTCGGCAGGCGCGCCTCGCCTTTGACGCGGTGACGGGCCGCGCAGGCGTGGAAGACATGCTCGACGCCTTGTTCGCGCGCTTCTGCATCGGGAAGTGATGTTCCACGTGGAACAATGCGGCATCTGACGCTATCTGCCGCGCTCATGGCGGGTTTCGACATCATCGTGATTGGCGGCGGACATGCGGGGACAGAGGCCGCCGCGGCCGCTGCTCGCATGGGCGCGTCCGTGGCGCTCGTCAGCTTCTCTGCCGACCAGATCGGCGTGATGTCCTGCAATCCGGCGATGGGTGGCCTCGGCAAGGGTCATCTCGTGCGGGAAGTCGATGCCTTTGACGGCCTGATCGGTCGTGCCTCGGACGCGGCGGCGATCCACCATCGCATGCTCAACGCCAGCAAGGGCGCTGCCGTGCGCGGTCCCCGTATCCAGGCCGACCGCAAGCTCTACAAGGCCACGATTCAGCAGGCGGTTGCCGCCCAGGCTGGCCTCAGCGTGGTGGCGGGAGAGGCCGTCGCGTTGCTGCTCGACGGCCGAAGCGTCAGCGGCGTTCGGTTGGCGGACGGCCGGAAGATCAACGGCAAGGCGGTCGTCCTCGCCACCGGCACCTTTCTGGGTGGCAAGCTCTTCTTCGGCCTGAGTTCGGAAGCCGGCGGGCGCGTCAGCGAGCGCGCAGCGACCGAGATGGCGCATCAGCTCCGCGCCCTGGACCTGCCCATGGCGCGTCTGAAGACCGGCACCCCCCCTCGCCTCGATGGCCGCACGATCGACTGGTCCGGGCTGGAGCGGCAACCGTCGGACGATGACGGCTGGACCATGTCACCATTGTCTGGTGGGCGCATGAACCGCCAGCTGAGCTGCTTCATCACCCGCACCAATGCCGAGACGCATCGGATCATCCGGGAATCGCTCCACCGCTCTCCCCTCTTCTCCGGTGATATCCAGGGAGCAGGGCCGCGTTACTGCCCGTCCATCGAAGACAAGGTGCAGCGCTTCGGGGACCGAGACGGCCATCAGGTCTTCCTCGAGCCCGAGGGCCTCGACGATCCGCTCATCTATCCCAACGGCATCTCCACCTCGCTGCCGCAGGACGTGCAGCTGGCTCTGGTCCGGTCGATGGCCGGCCTGGAGCGGGTCGAGATCGCGCAGCCGGGCTATGCGGTCGAATATGACCATGTCGATCCGCGCATCCTCCACCCCACCTTGCAGGTCCGCGACGTGGAGGGGCTCTACCTTGCCGGCCAGATCAACGGCACGACCGGCTATGAGGAGGCCGCCGCCCAGGGGCTCGTGGCCGGCCTGAACGCTGCCGCCTGGGCCGGTGGGGGTGCGCCGATCCTGTTCGACCGCGCCTCGTCTTACATCGGGGTGATGGTCGATGACCTCGTCCTGCAGGGGGTGACCGAGCCCTACCGGATGCTCACCGCCCGCGCCGAGTATCGGCTACGGCTGCGCGCGGACAATGCCGAGGCGCGGCTTTCGGATCAGGCCAAGGCGGCCAATTGCCTGTCCGAGCGACGGCGCGCCCACCTGGCCGCCGACGATGCGGAGCGCGCGCGCCTGTCGGCCGCTCTGGCGACCATCGCCACTGGCCGGGAGCTTCAGGCGGCGGGGGCCGACATTCGCGACGACGGGGTCCGGCGCTCGCTGGGTGAATGGCTGCGCTTTCCCGCCGTCGACGCCGATCTGCTGCGGCGCCTGCTCCCGACCCTCGCCAATGCCCCGGAGAGGCTGCTGGAGGAGGCGGTGCAGGATCATCGCTATGCGCCCTATCTCGAGCGTCAGGCCGCTGAGATTGCGCGACGGGAACGCGACGACGCGATCCTCCTGCCCGACAGCGTCGATTATGCGGCGATCCCCGGCCTGTCCCGGGAGATGACCGAGAAATTGTCGCGGTCGCGCCCCGAGACGCTTGGCGCCGCCGGGCGGCTGCGGGGCATTACACCGGCCGCTCTGACCGCGATCCTTGCCTATGTCCGCGGCGGCAGGATGGCCGCCTGATGGAGCTGCTGACGACCGTTGAAGGTGCCGAGGCGTGGCTAAAGGCGCGCTTCCCAGATGTTTCACGTGAAACATGGGAGCGGCTTGATGCCTTCGAGGCGTTTCTGCGCCGGGAGAATGAGACGCAGAACCTCGTCTCGCGCGGCACGCTGGATCAGATCCGGCTGCGCCATTTTGCCGACTCCGCGCAGCTCCTCCCCCATGCGCCCCCTCGGCCTTCCACTTGGCTCGATCTTGGCAGCGGCGCGGGCTTTCCGGGCCTGATCGCCGCGGCGCTCTCCAGCCACGAGGTGACGCTGGTCGAATCGCGTCGCCTGCGCATCGATTTCCTGAGTCGTGCCGCAGACCTTCTGGGTATTTCCGACCGCACGACCGTCGTCGGCGCGCCGCTGGAGCGGGTTCCCAGCGCGAAATTTGCCGTCATCAGCGCCCGCGCCTTCGCCCCGCTCGAGCGCCTGCTGCCGCTTGCCCACCGCTTCTCCACAGAAAACACGGTCTGGATTCTCCCAAAGGGACGCAGCGCGCAGTCCGAACTGGAACAGGTCGGCGATGCGTGGCAGGGTGAGTTCCGCCTCGAACCCAGCCTTACCGATCCAGAGGCTCGCATCATTGTCGCCACGGGCGTGCAGCCGCGCCGCGGGCGAAGGAGAGGGCATGATCCGCATAGCAGTCGCGAACCAGAAAGGCGGGGTCGGCAAGACCACGACCGCGATCAACCTCGGCACCGCGCTCGCCGCGACCGGGGATCGGGTGCTGATCGTCGACCTCGATCCGCAGGGTAATGCCTCCACCGGGCTCGGTGTCACCCAGTCGATGCGCGAGACCTCCAGCTATGATCTGCTGAACGGCCAGGCGACCTTGGCCCAGGCGGTGGTCTCGACCCGCGTGCCCCGGCTCGACCTGGTCCCGTCGACGGTCGATCTGTCCGGGGCGGAGATCGAACTGGTCGACCAGGAGGACCGCACCCACCGGCTCCACCGCGTGCTCGAGTCGGCGGAACGCAATTGGGACGTCTGCCTGATCGATTGCCCCCCTTCGCTCGGCCTCCTGACCATCAACGCGCTCGCCGCGGCGGATTCCATTCTCGTCCCTCTGCAGGCAGAATTCTTTGCTTTGGAAGGACTTAGCCAGCTTTTGCAGACGGTCGAGCGGGTCCGTGCCCGCTTCAATCCGCAGCTGAACATCCTCGGCGTCGCGCTCACCATGTATGATCGCCGCAACAATCTGTCGGCCCAGGTCGCCAGCGATGTCCGCGCGGTCCTCGGCAAGGTGGTGTTCGAGACGATGATTCCGCGCAATGTGCGGCTGAGCGAGGCGCCGAGCCACGGCATCCCGGCGCTCATCTACGATCAGCGTTGTTCGGGCTCGCAGGCCTATATGGATCTGGCCCGCGAACTGATCGAGCGCCTCCCGCGCCAGGCGAAGGCGGCATGAGCGACGACCTTCTCCCCAAGCGCCGCCCGTCCGGGCTCGGCCGCGGCCTGTCCTCGCTGCTCGGCGAGGTTGCGCAGGAAGCGCCGGTCGCTGGCGGCGGTGCACCACGCGGTACGCTGCAATCCATCCCCGTTTCCAGCATCGAGCCGCATCCCGGCCAGCCGCGCCGCACCTTCGACGAGGATGCGCTTGAGGAACTCGCCGCCTCCATCCAGCAGCGCGGCGTCATCCAGCCGATCGTCGTGCGCCCGCACGGCCACCGCTTCCAGATCGTTGCCGGCGAACGTCGCTGGCGCGCTGCCCAGCGGGCGCGGCTGCACGAAATCCCCGCCATCGTCCGCGATTTCAGCGAGGCCGAGACGCTCGAAATCGCATTGATCGAGAATATCCAGCGCGCCGACCTGAATGCGATCGACGAGGCTGCTGCCTATAGCCGGCTGATCGCCGATTATGGTCACAGCCAGGAAGCGCTTGGCAAACTGGTCGGCAAATCGCGCAGTCACATCGCCAACCTGTTGAGATTGCTCGATCTTCCGCCGTCCGTGAAGGATATGCTGATCGACGGCCGGCTGACCATGGGCCACGCCCGAGCGCTCATTTCCGCGCCGGATCCGGTCGGCCTGGCGGAGGAGGTCATCCGCCGCGGCCTCTCCGTGCGCGAGACGGAGAAACTGGCCCAGGCGAAGAAGCCGGGCCGTGCCAGGACCGCCCAGCGCGCGGCCGCGGATCCCGACATCGCCGCGCTGGAGCGGCAATTGAGCGAATTGCTCGGCGTGCCGGTCACGGTCCGCCACACCGGCGGCGCGGGCGCGATCACTTTGTCTTATTCGTCGCTCGATCAGCTCGACATGATCTGCCAGCGGCTGACCGGCGGCTCGATCTAACGCCGAGCAGCCTGCCGGGCGATCGCCAGCAACTCCACCTCGGCCGCCAGCGGGCCGATCCCGGCGCTTTTCTTCACCGCCCGCTCGGCATCCTGCAGCCGCGTCAGGCACCGCGACAGCACTGCCGCGTCCCAGCGCCCGAGCTGCCGCTCGACCGCATCCTTTTCCTTCCAGAACAATGCCTTGCCCTGGCTGGCAATGACCTCCGACGGGCGTTTGCCCTGCTCCACCTCGGCCCGCAGTTTCGCCAGCAACAGGCCCCGGCGAAGCGCCGCGCGCAGCAGCACGATCCCTTCCGCGCCCTCGCTGCGCAGCCGCCCCAATTCGGTCGCGGCCGCGCGCGGATCGCCGCTGAAGACATGGTCGATCAATTGCCCGGCATCGCCTTCGTCCGCCGCCGCCTGGATCGCCGCCATGGCGTCACGCTCGACCATCACGCTGCGCCCCGGCTCCGCGTCGAGATAAAGCGCCAATTTGTCGAGTTCATGCTCCAGGATCGCGCGATTCGCCCCGCACGCCTCGACCAGCCGCCGCGCATCGTCGGCGTCCAGCACCAGTCCGCGCGCGCGCGCCAATTCACCAGCCAGCCGGGCAAAATCGCGCGCATCGGGGGGATAAGAGGCGAAGGCCAGCGCGTTGGGGGCGGCCAGCGCCAGTTTCAGCAGCTTCGACGTCGCCCGCAGCGCACCCGCGACGATCACCACCGGATTGCCCGCCGCCGGCGCGTCGAGCAAGGCGGTGACGGCGTCGAGCGTCTCGTCCCCCGCCGGGGTCACCAGCAGCCAACGGGCGCCGCCGAACATGGAGATCGAGGCCGCTTCGTCGGCCAGTTTCGCCGGATCGCCCTTCAGCTCACTGCCGGTGAGCGAAATCCGCTCCGCTTCGGCGCCCAACGCCGCGCCGACCTTGCGCGCCAGCGCCATGCTGCCCGCCTCGTCGGGGCCGTGCAGCAGGAACAAGCGGGTCGTGGCCGGGCTTTTCAGCGCCTTGTCGAGCTGGGGCCGGGTTGCTTTCACTGGCCGGCGGGCGGCGGCGTGCGGCTCACATAGAGCCCGACCCGCGACACGATCTGACGGGCCACCATCTCCGACAGGCGTTCGAGCGCCGTCTGTTCGGCCGCGACGGTGGCATATTCCGACCCCACGACGTCGATTCCGGCATCGGATCCCGCCGTTGCGTCGAGCAGGACGGTGCCGAGCCGCGCGTCGACCAGGCGATAGCGCGCCCGCAATGTCCGCCGCTCCCGAGTCACCGCATCGTCCAGCCGGATGCCCAGGCCGGCAATCTGGTCGTCCAGCTCGACCTCCAGCCGGTAGCGGATTTCGCCGCCCTCGCCCTGGCCGAGCTGATCGATCAGCGAGCCGCGCAGCAAATAGCCCGCACGACCCGGAATCGGCGCCACTTCGACCGACCGCAATGCGGTCGCGACCGAGCCCCGGGAGCCGCCCGAATAAAGCGGTCGCAAGCCGCACCCGGCGAGGAGAGCGACGGCGCTCACCGCGAGGAGCAGCCGGCCGATCATGCGACGATGTTCACCAATCGGTCGGGCACGACGATCACCTTGCGCGGCGCCTTGCCTTCCAGCGCCCGCTGGATCTTGTCCGACGCCAGCGCCATCGCCTCGACCGCCTCCTTGGATGCGCCCTTGGCGGCGGTCAGCGTGTCACGCAACTTGCCGTTCACCTGCACCGCGATCGTGACCTCGTCCTCGACCAGCATGGCCGGATCGGCCACGGGCCAGGCTGTGTCGGCGATCAGCCCGTCCTGGCCGAGCGTGCGCCATGCCTCTTCGGCGACGTGCGGCGCCATCGGCGCGACCAGCTTCAGCAGCGTCAGTGCCGCTTCGCCGCGCGACGCGGTGGGCGCGGCCTTCTCGATCGCGCTGGCGAGCTCGTACAGATTCGCCACTGCCTTGTTGAAGGCCAAACCCTCGATGTTCGCGCCGACGGCGGCAATGGTCTGGTGCAGCTTGCGGTCGAGCGCCGAATCGCGGCCCTCGCCGCCTTCTGCTGCGGCGATTCGCCACAGCCGCTGCACGAAGCGCCAGGCGCCCTCGATCCCGGCCTCGCTCCACTCCAGATCGCGCTCCGGCGGCGAATCCGACAGCATGAACCAGCGCACCGCGTCCGCGCCATATTGGTCGACGATCGGCTCGGGATCGACCGTGTTGCGCTTGGATTTGGACATCTTCTCGATGCGGCCGGTCGCGGCGGCCGTGCGAGTCGCGACTTCGATCATCCCGTCGGGACCGACCTCGACCTCGTCCGGCGACAGCCAGCGGCCATCGAGCGACTTGTAGGTCTCGTGCGTCACCATCCCCTGCGTGAACAGGCCGGCGAACGGCTCGGCGACGTCGAGCTTGCCGATTTTCTGCAGCGCCCGGGTCCAGAACCGGGCGTAGAGCAGGTGCAGGATCGCATGCTCGACCCCGCCAATATATTGATCGACCGGCAGCCAATGCGAGGCCACGCCCGGATCGAACGGCTTGTCCGCCGGCTGGCTGGCGAAGCGGATGAAATACCAGGAGGAATCGGCAAAGGTGTCGAGCGTGTCGGTCTCGCGCACCGCCGCCTTGCCGCAGCTCGGACAATCGACATGTTTCCACGTCGGATGGCGGTCGAGCGGATTGCCCGGCACGTCGAAGGTCACGTCGTCGGGCAGCACCACCGGCAGTTGCTCGCGCGGCACCGGCACCGCGCCGCAATCGCCACAGTGGATGATCGGGATCGGCGTCCCCCAATAACGTTGCCGCGACACGCCCCAGTCGCGCAGCCGCCAGGCGATGGTGCCTTCGCCCCAGCCTTCCGCTTCGGCCCGGGCGATCACCGCCGCCTTGGCGCTTTCCGTATCCTTGCCGTCAAGGAAGCGCGAATTGACCAACACGCCATCGCCGCTCTCGGCTGCATCGCCGATCGGCTGGTCCGCTTCGTCGGCCGACGCCGCGACCACACGCGTGATCTCCAGCCCGTATTTGCGCGCGAATTCGTAATCGCGCTGGTCGTGGCCGGGCACGCCGAACACCGCGCCGCTGCCATAATCCATCAGCACGAAGTTCGCGATGAAGACCGGCAATTCCCAAGTGGGATCAAGCGGATGCACCGCCTCGCCAATCTCCAGGCCAAGCTTCTCCGCCGTCTCAAGCTCGGCCGCGGTGGTGCCGCCCTGCTTGCACCTGGCGATGAAGGCCGCGACCTCGGGCGAGCGGGCGGCATGATGTTGCGCCAGCGGGTGATCCGGCGAGACGGCGACGAAGCTCGCGCCGAAGATCGTGTCGGGGCGGGTGGTGAAGACCTCGATCTCCTTGATCCCGCCATTCGCTTCGCCGTCGATCGCGAAGCGGAAGCCCATGCCCCGGCTCTTGCCGATCCAATTCTCCTGCATCAGCCGGACCTTGTCCGGCCAGCGGTCGAGCTCGCCAAGGCCGCTCAGCAGTTCCTCGGCGAAATCAGTGATCTTCAGGAACCATTGGTTCAGCTTGCGCCGCTCGACTTCCGCGCCCGAACGCCAACCCTTGCCGTCGATCACCTGCTCGTTGGCGAGCACGGTCATGTCGACCGGGTCCCAATTGACCTCGCTTTCCTTGCGATAGATCAGCCCGGCGGCGAGCATGTCGAGGAACAGCGCCTGCTCATGGCCGTAATAAGCCGAGTCGCAGGTCGCGAGCTCGCGGCTCCAGTCCAAAGCGAAGCCCAGCCGCTTCAGCTGCGCCCGCATCGTCGCGATATTGTCCCAGGTCCAGGCGCCGGGATGGACCCTGCGCTCCATCGCCGCATTCTCGGCCGGCATGCCGAACGCGTCCCAGCCCATCGGGTGGAGCACTTCGAAACCGTTCATCCGCCGATAGCGGGCGAGCACGTCGCCCATCGTGTAATTGCGGACGTGGCCCATGTGGATGCGCCCCGACGGATAGGGGAACATCTCGAGGATATAGGCCTTGGGCTTTGGCGAATCGTCCTGGGCGCGGAACGTGCCCGCTTGTTCCCAGACCTGCTGCCAATGCGCGTCGGCCGTGAGGGGGTTGAAACGCGACACGGTCATGGCTCGATTGAAATCCGGGGTGGCTGGATCAGCTCACGCCGGCGCCGCGGCGCAGGTCGCGAGCGCGGGTCAGGATGATTTCCTCGAGCCGCTGCACGGTGGCGGCGGTCACCGGGGCATCGACCCACTGGCCGCCCTGCAGACGCTGGCGGGCGGCGGAGACGCGCAGCGCATCGGCGCGCAGGGTGGAATCAAGGATCGCCACCGACACGCGGATGCGGTCGGTGGGGTCGGCCGGGTTCACATACCATTCGGTGATGATCACGCCGCCGGCCGAGTCGCTCTGCGCCAGCGGGGCGAAGGACACGGTGTCGAGCGCGGCGCGCCACAGATAGGAATTGACCCCGATCTGGGTCATCGTCGCCGGCGGAATGCGCTCCGCCGCGGAGCGCTGACCGCCGCCGGCACAGGCCGCGAGCGAAGCGGCGCCGGCAAGAACCAGGCCGAGCGTGGACGGGCGAACCATGTGTGATGTCCTTAAAAGCAACTATGACGGATCGGAGGCCGTTATAGGCGCGACGGCGCAGGCGGCAAGTCTCTAAGGATGGCCCCTGCGCAAGCCCCGATTCGGCGCGATTGTGGAGAAGTTGCAACAATCGCCATGATTCCGGCGACACCTGTGGCACCAACGCTGGAATGAATCGGTTGGAACGCCTAGATTGGGCCTTCACGGGAGAAGTGTAGGTTGAAGAGGGCATTGGCATTCGGGATCGCAGGCAGCGTTTCGCTGCTCGCTCTCGCTATGGCTGTGCCCGGCGAAGGCGTGGCGCAGCGCGCCGGCGCGACTCGCACTGCAACCGTCGCGCCCGAGCGAGTCGTGGGCAGCTTCACGCCGGCGGTGCGCGATCCGCGCCTCGCGGCCGAACTGGCCCGGCGCAGCGCCGCCAACAGTTTCCAATTCACCCCGGCGACCAACGCGGCCGAGCGCAATCGCGCGGTCCGAGTCGCGGTGCGGGTCCGCCCGGGTGTGACGGCGCCTGAACGGGCGCGGCCGCTCATGCCGGGCGCCGCTGCGGCGGTCGAAACCTCTTCCGGCACGGCGATCACGCCCAGCACCTATAATCTCGGCGTCGCCGTCGGCTGGCGGCGCTTCGCCATCACCGGCGATACCTCGACCATGACCGGCGGCATCGGCGGCGGCAGCCGCGAGCGTGCGCGCGTCGGCGTGGATTATCGCCCGGGTTCGCGCATGACCGCCCGTGTGCAGGTCGAGGCCGAGCAGGCCGAAGGCGTGCAGCGCGTGGTCGGCGACGATCGCGCCGTGGCGCTGGATGTCGGCGGTTCCTATTCGATCGCCCGCGGCATCGATGTCACCGGCGGCGTTCGCTATCGCGTCTCGCGCGACCGGATCGAACCGCTCGCCCGCGACGAGCGCCGCGACAGCCAGGCCGTCTACGTCGGCACGGCGATCCGCTTCTAAGGAAGCCGTCGCCCGGCGAGGCGATTTTCAGCTCATCGCAGCCAGGCGTCCACCGCCGCCCAGCCATAAGCGCCGTTCGCCAGCAATTCGGGCGCATTGCGTTCGTTGACCCCGCCCAGAGCGATCACCGGCAATGCCGTCGCCGCCGCCAGCGCCGCGAATCGCTCGATGCCGAGCGTCGGCGCGTCCGGGTGCGACCGGGTCGGATGGACCGGCGCCAGGAAGAGCAGATCCGCGCCGAGCGCCTCCGCCCGCCGAATCTCGTTCAAATCGTGCACCGACGCGCTGCGCAGCAGCTCGCGCTCGCCCTCTCCCCAGCCATGCCAGCCATCGGCGCGCCATTCCTCCGCCAGCGCCGCCGCGCCCGCCAGCAGCATCATTCGATCACCGCCCGCCGCCCGCACTTCGTCGAAAAGCGCCCGCCGCTCGCGTTCGGGCAGGCTGTAATGGCGGAACAGGATGCCTGCCTCGGCGGGCAGCCCGGCGACGGCGGGCAGCAGCCGCTCGCTTTGGCGTTCGTCGGTCACCAGCCAGATTCGGCGCAGCGATTGGCGCGGGCTCATCGTCGCGCTTATAGCCGCCGCGATGGACACCGCATCTGCAGAAGCCCGCCTCGCCGAAATTCGCGACCGCATCGCCCGCGCCGCCAGGCTCGCGCGCCGCGCCCCCGCCGAAATCACCCTCATCGCCGTCTCCAAGACGCATGATGCTGCCGCGATCCGGCCCTTGCTCGCCGCCGGCCAGCGCGACTTCGGCGAGAATCGGGTGCAGGAAGCCGCCGACAAATGGCCCGCGCTGAAGGCGGACTACCCGGACGCGCGCCTCCACCTCGTCGGCCAATTGCAGTCGAACAAGGCGGAGCAGGCCGTGGCCCTGTTCGACGCGATCCACTCGGTTGACCGCCCGTCCCTGGTCGACGCGCTGGCCAAGGCGATTGGCGGCTCGGGTCGCGCCCCGGCCTGCTTCATCCAGGTCAATCTGGCCGAGGAGGAGCAGAAAGGCGGCTGCCAGGTTGCCGACCTGCCCGCCTTGCTCGACCATGCCCGCGCTGCAGGACTGCCGATCGCCGGCCTGATGTGCCTTCCCCCCGCGGACCTCGAGCCCGCACCCTGGTTCGCCTTGCTCGCCGAGCTTGCCAGCCGTCATGACGTCACCGGCCTCAGCATGGGCATGTCCGGGGACTACGAGACCGCCGTGACGATCGGCGCGACTCATGTCAGGATCGGCACGGCGCTCTTCGGGGAAAGGGAATCGGGGGATGGCCACGCATGAGCTGAGCCGAACGCAGCGACTGTTCGCCCGTCTGGTCGATGCGCCGACCTTCGCGGCGATGGAGGCGCATTCCCGCGCCTGGCTGGCCCGCTGCCTGAATTGCCGTCACGCCCGCTCGATCTGGGAGATTGGCGGAATCCGCTACAAGGCCGTCGGCAATGCGTTGACGCGGATGAACTGCCCGAGCTGCGGCAAGACCGGCGCGCATCGGCTCGAAAAAGCCGAGAATTTCCCGGTAACCAATGTCCCCTCTTTCTCGCTCTGGCGCGCGATCATCCTGATCACCCTCGGCACGATGCTGGCGCTCGGCGCGATCGTGCTGCTGATCCTCTGGGCAGTGGGCGTGCTCTGACTAAAGCTGGTGGCCGCTGCGGTCACGCTTGGTGTCGAGATAGGCCTGGTTGTGCGGATTGGCGCCGGCCTGCAGCGGCACCCGCTCCGAAACCTTGATGCCCAGCGCTTCCATCGCCGCCGCCTTGCGCGGATTGTTGGTCAGCAGCCGGACCTCCTGCTGGCCCAGCGCCGCGAGCATCCGCGCCGCCACCGAAAAATCCCGCTCATCGTCGTCAAAGCCGAGTCGCAGATTCGCATCGACCGTGTCGAAGCCCTGATCCTGTAGCGCATAGGCGCGCAATTTGTTGATCAGGCCGATGCCGCGCCCCTCCTGGCGCAGATAGAGCAAGATGCCCCAGCCCGCCGCCGCGATCCGCTCCAGCGCGCCATCGAGCTGCGGTCCGCAATCGCATTTCAGCGAGCCGAACACGTCGCCGGTCAGGCATTCGCTGTGGATTCGGACCAGAGGCGGCGTTCCGTTCGGCGCGCCGATCACCAAGGCGACATGTTCGGCCGGGTCGTCGGCGGGGCGGAAGGCGACGATTTCGCAGGCCGCGCCGTGCCGGCTGGGCAAGCGCGCCCGCGAGACGATCCGCACCGGACCCCGGCCGAAATCGGCGATCTCGGCCGCGCTCAGGCGCAAAGCGGGATCTTCCGCTGCGCCGACGAAGGCAGCCGGCAGCAGTCCGGCCAGCCGGGTGAGCCGCAAAGCCGCAATCGCGATCGCCTCGTCCGCGATCGGCACGGTCGCAAACGGCCCTTTCAGCGGGTTGGCGAGGTCGCAGGCTGGATCGGCGATCGCCACCGCCTCGGCCAACCCGACCCAGGGCGCGCGGGCGATCCGCACCGGCGCGGTCGGCGTGCCGTCGCGCTGGTTGGCGAGCTTCAGAGTCGCGGCGCGATTGCCGGAGATCAGTATGTCGGCGCGGCCCTGTGCATCGAGCCGGGCCAGTGCCGCCTCATCCGCCGTCTCGACCGCCAGCAGCCCGAACCCGTCCACCTCGACCGGCCAGCCCCGCCGTAGCGCGTCGATCGCTCGGGCGACGTTGCGCGACTGCTCGCGCGACTCTTGGCGCGATTCCTGGTGCGAATCCGGGCCGGAATCGCTCAAAGGCGGAATTCCGTCACCAAAGGCACGTGATCGGAGGGGCGCTCCCAGCTCCGGCAGCCCTCATGCACCTGATGCGCCACTGCCTGCGCCGCGACATCCTTCGTGGCCCACATATGGTCCAGCCGGCGGCCGCGGTCATTCTTGGTGAAATCGGACGAACGATAGCTCCACCAGGTGTGCAGCCGCCCCGGCGCCGGGTGGAAATGGCGGCCGAGGTCTGTCCACTCGCGGCTCGCCTGCAACTTGGTCAGCGCCTCCACCTCGATCGGCGTGTGGCTGACCACGTTGAGCAATTGCTTGTGGCTCCACACGTCGCATTCCAGCGGCGCGACGTTGAAATCGCCGACCATGATCGTCGGGCAGGTCACCGTCTCCGACCAGCGCGTCATCCGCTCGATGAAATCCAGCTTCTGGCCGAATTTCGGGTTGAGCGCGCGGTCCGGAATGTCGCCGCCCGCGGGCACATAGACATTCTCCAGCCGGATGCCGTTCTCCAGCCGCACGCCGATATGCCGCGCCTCGCCATTGGCCTGCCAGTCGAAGCGCAATTCCTCGCGCATCGGAATGCGGCTCAAAGTCGCCACGCCGTGGTGCATGCGCTGGCCGGACAACAGGATGTGCTTGTAGCCCAGTCGGCGAAACATCTCGGCGGGGAACATGCCGTCCTCGACCTTGGTCTCCTGCAGGCACAGCACGTCCGGCTGCTGCTCCTTCAGGAAGCGTTCGACGATCTCGATGCGCGCGCGCACCGAATTGATATTCCAGGAAGCGATCTTGAGACTGTCTGACATCGCTGGCGATGTAGCGAGGCGTCGCCGATCCGCCAAGTTAAAGGCCCCCGCTCCGGGGGCGTGGAGCGGGGGCCTACCAAGCGCGTATTTCGACGCGAGGTCGATCGCGGGAGCCGGCCGGGCAACAGGGGGAAAACCCGATCGGCCCCTCGCAACCGATAGTGTATTACTATGCTAGGGTTCCTGTCGCCGGGATGAACGGATCGTCAGGAATGAAAGTGTGGGTTTGAAGTGCTGCGCCGGCTCGCCAAATTAGCGCCGCGGGCCGCGGGCCTGCGACGGGACCCGGAACAGCGAATCCGCGACGCTCACGTTGAAGCGCTGCCCGGACAGACGGACCTGGGTCTGGTTGTTCTGCGCGTCCACCGTGTTCCAGCCCTGCAGGCTCAGCCCGCCCGGCGCGCCCGCGACCTTGGCGAAGGCCAAAGTGATGCGGCCGAACTCGCGGCGGCGCGGGTCGCGGGCCTCGATCATGATCGTGTTCGAATCGTCGCGGATCACGCGGGCATAGCGCGACAGCGGCCGGTTCGGATCGAGCAGCACCGACAAGGGCGAATCGCCGATCGGCCAGCTCTGCCGCTGCGCCACCTCGTCATCGATGAAGGTCAGGCGGCTGCCGTCGGCGATGATCAGCATGCGCGAACCGCGATATTCGAAGCGGATCTTGCCCGGCCGCTTCAGCGAGAGCGTGCCGGTGGTGGTGCGGCCGCGATGATCGGTCTGGCTGAAATTGGCGGTCATGCTGGTGACGGCGCGCAAATGGCCCTGCACGGCGTCAAGGCCGCGGGCCTGGGCGATCGCCGGCGCCGGCAGCGCCACGGCGGCAACGCCAAGCGGCGCAATCGTCAGCGCAAGCGCGCGAAAAAACGTCATGTGGAACTCCATTCCAATGCGAGATTGCGGCGGCAAATGCGCCGGAGCCCTTGAATGCCCCGTGAACTCGACAGTTCCCTAGCAGAGGAGTCCGGATCAGGCCAACGGGCGGCCGTCGGTGTCGATCAGCACTTCGCGCCGCCCGACATGATCCGGCACGCTGACGATGCCGTCTTTCTCCATCCGCTCGATCAGCCGCGCGGCATTGTTGTAGCCGACGCGCAATTGCCGCTGGAGATATGAGGTCGAGGCCTTCTGCGCCTCGGCGACGGTCTGCACCGCCTTGCGGTAGAGCTGGGTCTCCGGATCGTCCTCGCCGGTCGGCTGGCCGTCGAACAGGTAGCCGCCATCCTCCGGCTCCTCGGTCACCGCCTGGATGTAGTCAGGAACGCCCTGCTCCTTCCAGAATTTGGCGACCGCGAGCACTTCGTCGTCGGCCACGAACGGCCCGTGCACGCGCGCGATCTGGCGGCCGCCGGGCATGTAGAGCATGTCGCCCTTGCCCAGCAGCTGCTCGGCGCCCTGTTCGCCCAAGATGGTGCGCGAATCGATCTTGCTGGTGACCTGGAAGCTGATCCGGGTCGGCAGATTGGCCTTGATCACGCCGGTGATGACGTCGACCGACGGCCGCTGGGTGGCCATGATCAGATGGATTCCGGCCGCGCGCGCCTTCTGCGCGAGCCGCTGGATCAGGAATTCCACTTCCTTGCCCGCGGTGATCATCAGGTCGGCGAGCTCGTCGACCACGACCACGATCTGCGGCAGATTCTCGTAGTCGAACTCCTCCATCTCGAACTTCGGCTGGCCGCTTTC
Organism: Pseudomonadota bacterium; assembly: GCA_023424095.1. Taxonomy (GTDB): domain Bacteria; phylum Pseudomonadota; class Alphaproteobacteria; order Sphingomonadales; family Sphingomonadaceae; genus Allosphingosinicella. The sequence continues at coordinate 28,807 of JAFAEG010000051.1, forward strand.
GGCGTCGAAGCCGGTCTGGAAGCGGCGGCCCAATGGCTGCCCCTTGGCCTTGGCCTCTCGCACCTTGGCGTTGAAGCTGGACAGCTGGCGGACGCCGACGGACGCCATCATCCGGTAGCGCTCCTCCATCTGCTCGACGGTCCATTTCAGCGCGCGGATCGCCTTGCCCGGCTCGGTCACCACCGGCGCGAGCAGATGCGGGATGCCCTCGTAAACGCTGAGCTCGAGATGCTTGGGATCGATCATGATCATCCGGCACTCGTCCGGGGTGAGCCGGTAGAGCAGGGACAGGATCATGCAGTTGAGGCCGACCGACTTGCCCGATCCGGTCGTGCCCGCGACCAGCAGATGCGGCATCGGCGCCAGATCCGCGATGACGGGATCGCCGGCGATATTCTTGCCCAGCACCAAAGGCAGGCTGCTGCCGCTGTCGTCGAAGGCCGGGCTGCCGATCAATTCGGACAGCGACACCATCTCGCGCTTCGGGTTCGGCAATTCGATGCCGATCACGCTGCGCCCCGGAATGGTCGCGACGCGGGCGGAGATGGCGGACATGTTGCGGGCGATGTCGTCGGCCAGCTGGATCACCCGGCTCGCCTTGATGCCGCGCGCCGGCTCCAGCTCGTACATCGTCACGACCGGCCCCGGCCGCACCTCGACGATTTCGCCCTTCACCGAGAAATCGCCGAGCAGGCTTTCCAGCAGCCGCGCGTTGCGTTCCAGCGCCGCCTTGTCGAGCGTCGCATTGGCGGGCGGCGGCGGCGGCTTCAGCAATTCGATGCCTGGCAATTTGTAGCGGTCGAGGTCCAGTCCGCCCTGGCGATTGCCGCCGGCGCGGGCCGGCGCGACCGGCTGCGTCCGGTCGGCGATCACCGTCTTGCGGCCGGGGACGGAGATCAGGGGTGCGCGACGCTTCGGCGGCGGCGCGGGCTCGTCGTCTTCATCCAGCTCGGGCGCTGCGCGGGCACGCTGCACCGGCACGGCCAGTGCCACGCCTTCCGCCCGCTCGCGGCGGCGGAACAGCCACTGCCATTCGCCCGCGGTCAGGCCGAGCCCGAAGAAGCAGAGCAGCAAGCCGGCAAAAGCGGTGAGGATCGCCATCGCGATCCGGAACGGTTCCATCGTCACCGCATCGCCGATCGCACCGAGGCCGAGTTCGATCAGCCGCGCGAAGGCCAGGCCAATGCCGCCGCCCCAGCCGGCGGGCAGGCCGTTGATCGCGCCGCCGATCACCAGGCTGGCTGCGGTGCCGAACAAGGCGATGCCGCCCAATGTCAGCAGCAGCGAGCGCCCCCACGGCCCCGCCCCGGCGTGCCGCAGCAACCTGAGCCCGGTCAGGAACATCAGCGGCAGCAGCAAGGCCGCGAGCGGCCCAAGCCAGCTCAACAGGATATCGGCGGTCCACGCGCCCGGGGTGCCAAGCCAGTTGGTCACCGTGCCGCCGCCGCGCGTGTTCAGCGCGGGGTCGCTGCTATTGTAGCTGATCAGGGCGAGCAGGATCAGCACCGCGCCGACCGTGAGCGCGATGCCCATCAGCATCACGCCGGTGCGCCGGGCCGCCGCTTTCATCTTGTTCTCGACCAGCGCGAGCCGCGTCTCGCGGCCGGTCCTGGATGCCGCCGTCGCCATATCGAGCCCCGAATGTTCCCGCTCCATTCCGATCATGCGCCTTGCGTGACTCCCCGGTCAAGCGCTTGGCGGCAAAGCGAGTCCTCCCTAAGGCGAAGGTCATGGAACGCGCGGATGTCCTGATTCTCGGTGGTGGCCTGGTCGGCCTTACTCTGGCGATCGCGCTCGATCGCCATGGCGTCAGCTCGATCGTGGTGGACGCCGCCGAGCCTTCGACTCAGGTCGCACCCGCCTTCGATGGCCGCGCCACGGCCATCTCCAGCGCCTCCTGGCGGATGCTCGAGGCGATCGGCGTGGCGCAGCGGCTCAATGGCTGCCCGATCAACGTGATTCGGGTCAGTGACGGTCTCGCCCCGGGCGCGCTGACCTTCGATTCGGCCCAGACGGACACCGACGGCGACGATCCGCTCGGCATCATGGTCGAGAACCGGCTGCTCCGTCAGGCCTTGCAGCAGGAAGCCGCCCAGGCTCCGAACCTCACTCTGATCGCCCCCGCCGCGGCGCGCGACGTGGTTCGCGATGCGCAGAGCGTCCGCGCCGTCCTCTCCGATGGCCGGCTGGTTCAGGCCTCCCTGCTGGTCGCCGCCGAGGGCCGCAATTCGCCGACCCGCGACGCGGCGAACATCCCCGTTGCCCGCTGGCAATATGATCATGCCGCGATCGTCACCACGATCCGCCACGAACGGCCGCACGACAATGTCGCCTTCGAGATTTTCTACCCGGCCGGGCCTTTCGCGATTCTGCCGATGCTGGACGACGAAGACGGCGCCCACCGTTCCGCCATCGTCTGGTCGGTCAGCAAGACCGACGGCCCCGCTTATGTGAACCTGCCCGAGCGCGCCTTCGCCGCCGAGCTGGAGAAGCGCATGGGCGGTTTCCTTGGCGAAGTGTCGCTCGCCGCCCGACGCTGGACCTACCCGCTCGGTTTCCACCACGCCGCGACGATCACCGGCGGGCGCCTCGCTCTGGTGGGGGACGCCGCCCACGGCATCCACCCGATCGCCGGCCAGGGCCTGAATCTCGGTTTCCGCGACGCCGCCTCGCTGGCGCAGGTGCTGGTCGAGGGCGCGCGCCTGGGCCTCGACCTCGGCGACGCGCAATTGCTCGCCCGCTACGAAACCTGGCGCAGCCTCGACAGCTTCTCCGTCGCTTTGGCCACCGACAGCCTCACCCGCATCTACGGCGTGCCCGGCAAGACCGCGTCGGCGGTCCGCCGCTTCGGCATGGGCCTGATCGACCGGATCGGCCCGATCAAGGACCGGCTGATGGCCGAAGCCCGCGGCGAATCGGGCGAATTGCCGCTGCTGCTGCGCGGGATGACGATCTAGCGCCCACCCTACCCCGTCATTCCAGCGAAAGCTGGAATCTCGTTTCTCTTCGGGCGATTGTTTCCAGGCAGTGAGATTCCAGCTTTCGCTGGAATGACGAACGGGGACGTTACTGCAGCGTCTCCGGCCCGTCGGCGCCGCCCGGCGCCATCCGCTGGAATTGCATGAACTGCACCAGCAGATCGGCCCGGTCGGCCATGCCTTCCGCTTCCAGCAGGGCCTGTTTCGAGCCCACGTCCAACGGCGCGATCTGGGCGATGCCGTTGACCAGGGATTCGTCGTCCAGCCGCGAGACCGCCTCCCAATCGACGCCATAGCCGAGCGAATCGGCGTAGCGGCGCGATTCGCGCTCCAGCTCGGCGCGCTGGATCATCGCCAGCGGCTCCTCGTCGTCGCGGTCGGCAAAGGCGTCGCGGTCGATCTCGATCTGGCGGTAGGCGGTGCTCACCGCCGCCTCGCGGACCACGCGAAAGCGGCCGATCCCCTCCAGTTCGACGTTGAACCGCCCGTCCTCCAGCGGCTCGCAATCGGCGATATGGCCCAGGCAGCCGACGTCGAACAAAGCCGGCGAGTCGCCGCCATCCGTATCGAGTCCGCTCAGCATGGGTCGCGGCTGGATCATCGCGATCAGCCGGTCGCTTTGCATCGCGTCGCGAATCATGTCGCGATAGCGCGGCTCGAAAATGTGCAGCGGCAGACGGCTGCGCGGAAACAACAGGGCGCCTTCCAGCGGGAAGACCGGGACCAGCAGGGTTTCCGCGATACTCATGCTCAGGTGAACAGGATCGCCGACAGGCGGCGGCGCTGCTGTCCTGCCCAGGGATCCTCCAGGCCCACCGCCTCGATCGCCTGCAGCAATTTCTTGCGCGCGGCGCCTTCATTCCACTCCCGGTCGCGGCGGATGATCTCCAGCAATTCGTCGGCCGCGCCATCGCGGTCGCCGCCCGCCAGTCGCGCCCCGGCCAGCTCGAACCGCGCCTCAAGATCGTCCGGATTGGCGGCGATGCGCTGCTCGAACTCCGCCGTGTCGCCGGTCGGCGCGCTCTCGGCCAGTTCCAGCGCCGATCGCGCCTGCGCCAGCGCTGCGTCCTTGGCCACCGCCTCCGGCAGCGCATCCAGCGCCGCCCGCGCCTCGGCCGCCTGGCCGTTGGCCAACAGAGCGCGGATCAGCCCCGCCTGCACCGGGCCATCTTCGGGCGCCATCTCGGCCAGCTGCGAGAAGATGCCGAGCGCGCGCGGCGCGTCGCCGCCGGCCAGCACTTCCTCGCCCATCTCGACCAGGGGCCCGATCTCGGCCTGCTGCTGCTGCGCCTCGCCCTGCACCGGCAGGCGGGAAAGCAATTGATCGAGGATGCGCTTCAGCGACGCCTCGGTCCGCCCCTCGCCCAGATCGGCGACCGGCTGGCCCTGGAAGATCGCATAGACGGTCGGGATCGACTGGATCTGGAATTGCGCCGCGATCAATTTCTCTTCGTCGACGTTGATCTTGACCAGTTTCACGCCCTTGTCGGCATAATCGGCCGCGACCTTTTCCAGGATCGGGGTCAGCTGCCGGCACGGCCCGCACCATTCCGCCCAGAAATCCAGGATGATCAGCGAGGTCATGCTCGGCTCGATCACATCGCGGCGGAACCGCTCGATCGCTTCCCGGTCCGCTTCGCTCATACCCAAAGTCGCCACGTCATCACCTTTCCGCGCGCATTGCGCGCCGCTTGCGTCGCCTATGTGGGAAAAGCGGGGGCTCTGCCAAGGCTGCTTGGCCGGCAGGGCCACGGGACGCGAATGCGAGAAGAGCGGAAATCAGGGACTTGCCCGCCCCGAACCTTTGCGCTAGCTGCGCCGCCTTACCTCGCCGCGCTTCAGTCGCGGCCTTGCGCCAGAGCGGGCGTAGCTCAGGGGTAGAGCACAACCTTGCCAAGGTTGGGGTCGAGGGTTCGAATCCCTTCGCCCGCTCCAGCGTGCTGCCCTGCAGCCCATCGAAACCAGTCGCAGACGCGATGTCACGAGCCTTCACAGGCGCGCGCCGCCCTGTGCTGACCCGCGCCGGGAATCGCGACGATCGTTCAAGTTTCTCGAACGGCTGTTCTACGGAAATCCGCAAAACTGCGGCATGTCCCCCGGGCTGGTCGTCGCCGCTGCAGCGGCGACACAGGTTTCGGGGGGCGAGCGGGAGGCTGGAATTCGTTTCCGGTCTCCCGTGAGCGCTTAACCCGCCTCAGGCTCCGGCGGCCGGCACACATCGGTCCACTGCGCACCGACTAGCGCGACCAGCCGCTCCGGCGCGATCTCCACAGAAGCCGTGCGCCCGCCCGCGGCCGGATAGACGGTGGCGAAACCCTTCAGGGACTCGTCGCAATAGATGGCCAAAGGCGTGGCCAGGCCGAACGGGCAGACGCCGCCGACCGGGTGGCCAGTCAGCGCCTCCGTCTCTTCATGCCCCAGCATCCGCGGCCGCACCCCGAACGCGTCCTTGAACTTGCGATTGTCGAGCCGCGCATCGCCGCGCGCCACGATCAGCACCACTTCGTCGCCCGCCCGCACCGACAGCGTCTTGGCGATCTGCCCCGGCTCAACGCCCAAGGTCTTCGCCGCCTCCAGCACCGTCGCGGTGCTGCGGCCCTGATCGATGATCGGCACGTCGGGGGCATGTTCGGCGAAGAAGGCGCGGACGGATTCGAGGCTCATCCAGCGCCGCTAGCCGGGCGCGCCTGTCCGGGTCCAGCCCGCGGGCGGAACGGTTGCGGCCACGCGCCGTTCAGCCAACGCATGTCCACCCAGCTGCCACCGCTCGACCCGAATGTCTTCGATCCTCCGCCCGAGGCCGTCGCTTTCTATGTCGAGGCGCTCAAGCTGCTGGAAGCGAACAATTTCCCCTTCCTGCTTTCGGGCACCTACGCTTTGTCCTGCTACACCGGCATCACCCGGCCGACGAAGGATCTCGACATCTTCTGCAAGCCGTCGGACGCGCCGAAGATCCTCAGCTTCTTCCAGTCCCAAGGCTATGAAATCTCGATCGAGGATGAGCGCTGGATCGGCAAGGTCTGGCAGGGGGAGCATTTCTTCGACGTCATCTACAACATCTCGTCGGCGAGCATCCCGATCACCGAGGAATGGTTTCGCGAGGAATATGAAGGCGTCGTCTACGGCACGAGCGTCCGCATCACGCCGCCGACCCAGTTCATCCTCTCCAAGCTCTTCCTGCAGACCCGCTACCGCTACGACATGGCGGACATCGTCCACGTCATCCTGAAGAAGCACGACCAGATCGACTGGAAGTGGCTGCTCGACCAGCTCGAGCTCTATTGGGAGGTGCTGCTGATCAACCTCCTCAACTTCCGCTTCGTCTATCCGTCCGAGCGCGACGCGGTGCCGCGCTGGCTGATGGATGAATTGCTCGCGCGGCTGAAGGCGCAGGAGGCGATGCCGCCTTCATCGGTGCGGATCTGCCGCGGCCGCCTGGTCAGCCCGACCGACTTCGTGGTCGATGTCAGCGAATGGGGGTTCGCCGACGTCGTCGGCAAGGGAATCGACGAGAAGCATGAACGCCACCATTGACGAACCGGTGCCCCCCGGCCCGATCCGCCTCGCCGCGATCGGCGACCTGCACGTTGTCGAGACGGACGAGCATCGCTATCGCGACCTGTTCGCCGAATTGTCGGAAGCAGCGGACGTGGTGGCGCTGTGCGGCGACCTTACCAATTTCGGCAAGACCGGGGAGGCCGAGGCGCTGGCGTCGGACCTGCAGGCCTGCACGGTCCCCATCGTCGGCGTGCTCGGCAATCACGATTATGAATGCGGCCAGCCGGAGGAGGTGGCGCGGATTCTCACCGATGCCGGCGTCACCATGCTGGACGAGCAGGCGACGATGGTGCTGGGCGTCGGCTTCGCGGGCGTGAAGGGCTTTATCGGCGGCTTCGATCGCGGCGAATTGGGCGCGTTCGGCGAGGGGGCGATCAAGACCTTCGTCGACGAGGCGATCAACGAGGCGCGCAAGCTGGAGAATCAGCTCCGCACGCTCCGGACCGACCGGATCGTCGCGGTGCTCCATTATGCCCCGGTCGCCGAAACGGTCGCGGGCGAACCGGAAGTGATCTTCCCGTTCCTGGGCTCTTCGCGGCTCGCCAATGCGGTCGACCGCTTCGATAACGTGAAGGCGGTGGTGCACGGGCACGCCCATCGCGGCAGCCATCGCGGCGCCACCCCTCGCGGTGTGCCGGTCTACAATTGCGCGCAATATGTCGTGCAGGCGGAATTCGGCCGCCCCTACGCCCTGCTCGAAATCTAATTCTGCTTGGGCTGGGCTTCGGCTTCAGGCTCCGCCTCGCCCTCTGCTTCCGGTGCAGGCTGGGCAGCCGGACGAACGGCCGGCGTGGCGACGAAGGCGGCCAGCTCGACCGTATCGAGCGCGCGCCGCGCCGCAACATAACGCTGCGCCGATTGCACCCAGTCCCGGCCATTCTCGCGGCCCGGCAAGCGCAGCACTTCCTCCAGCGCCTGATCGACCTGCCCCGCCTCGAGCCGCGACATGGCCCGCGCCAGCCGTTCGCGCGGATCGGTCGATTGCGTTCCCGCGCGGCGCACCACGACCAGATTGGCGAGTTCGGTGCCGACCGCGCCCCAGAAGGTCTGAGTCGGCCCCGCCCCGGTCAGGCGCGGGCCGATTTCGGTCAATGACACCTGCAATTGCTGCAGCGTCACCGGCTGCTGGGCGAAATCGATGATCGTTCCGACTGCTTCCGGCTGGCTCTCGCCGAAGCGCTGGCGAAGCAGCCCTTCCAGATAGCCAAGGCCGACGCCGCGCTCGAGCGCCCGGCGCGCGGCGAAAGCGACCAGCAGCCCTTCGGCGCGATCGATATTGCCGACCGCCGATTGCGCGTCCGACCCCAGTTCGCCGAGCCGTTGCTCGAGCGCCGCGAGGCGCTGATCGATCTCGGGCGTGTTGCGGGACGGCTGCGCGGTCGGCTGCAGCAACGGACGCTGCGCCGGCGGTGTGGCGGGCGTCACCTGGGCCACCGGCGCGGGGGCGATGCCGAGGAACTGGCCGACATTCTCCCAGCGGCTCAGCACCCAGATCATCGCCAGAATGCCGAGCGCGAACGCACCCCCGCCGATCAACAAGGGCTGCAGCCAGGGCCGCCGCCGTGGCTGGCGCGGCACAGACGGCGCGGCAGTGGCGGGCGTTGCGGTCTGGCGCTCATGCGCGACCGCGTCGGCCAGTTCACTCGCGGCGCTCAGCAGCGCCTCGTCGCGCGGCTCCAGCGCCACTCCGACACCGGCCCAGCCGCTCCCGGCGGCAGCGGCGGCGGCGTCGCTGATCGCGGCAATCCGGGTCTGTGCGCGCCGCTCGCCGATCCGCTCGCCGAAAATCTCCGCCGAGCGGGGTGAGTGCAACAGCACGATCGCGCCGGCATGGATGGCCGCGACCGCGACATCGGACAGCCGTTCGTCGGGGATCGAGGCATAGACCGCGACCTGCTCCAGCGAGACGCCGATCGCGGGCAAGGGCGACACGTCCTCCGCTGTCGGGTGAAAGGCACGGGTGACGCCGTCGCGCGCCATCATCTGCACCACCGCGGCGCCATCCGAAGGCCCGGTGCGGACATGGCCGAAGCCGGCGGCGGCGGCGGCCATCGCGGTCGCCTCGCCCACCGCATAGCAGGGCTTGTCGCGGAAGGCGGCGAGCGCCGGACCGCCCAGCCGCGGCGCGTTGGCGCTGGTGAACAATATGGCGTCGAAGTCGGTCGGCACCGGCGGCGTCCAGGGCAACGCCCGCGCGGTGAACAACGGCGCGACCACCGGCTCAAGTCCGCGCGCCTGCGCCCGCGCCGCGGTTTCGTCGGCGCCCGGCTGCGGCCGCACGATCAGCACCGCGCGCATCATGCGGCAAACATCGCGCGCAGGGCCGGGCTGGCGCGGTCCAGCAGGATCCGGGCGAGATCGCCGGCGCTCATGAAATCCTCGCCGCCCAATTCCTCGTCGGCGCGGTGCACTTCGCTACCGTCCGGGCTCAGGATTTCGGCGCGCATGAACATCGCGGTGGCGTGGCTCGAGGCGGCGGCGGCGACCGCCGAATGGCAATTGCCGCCGATCGCCAGCAGGAAGCGGCGCTCCGCCTCCACGGTCACGAACGTATGGTCGTCATTCACCGGTCGCAGCAAAGCGCGCGTCGCTTCGTCATCGGTCCGCGCCTCGATGCCGATCGCGCCCTGCGCGGGCGCCGGCAGGAAATCGTCGAGCGGTGCGCCGATATGGCCCATGCCCAGCCGCTCGAGCCCGGCGGCGGCGAGCAAGGTGGCGTCCATGCCGTCGCCGACCTGGTCGATCCGCCGCTGCAGATTGCCGCGGATCGGCACCACGTTCAGGTCCGGCCGCCGCGCCAGCAATTGCGCCTTGCGCCGGGGCGAAGAGGTGCCGACCGTCGCCCCGTCCTGCAATTCGTCCAGGCTCGCCGCGCCGATCAGCCGGTCGCCCGTCTGTTCGCGCGGCAGATAAGCGGCGATCACGAATTCGCTCGGCCGAATGGTTTCGACATCCTTCATCGAATGGACGGAGACATCGGTGAGGCCCTGGCCGAGTGCGCGGTCCAGTTCCTTGGTCCACAGCGCCTTGCCGCCAATTTCCGCCAGCGGCCGGTCCTGCACGACGTCGCCGGTGGTGGTGATCGGCACGATCTCGACCGCGTCCTCGCCCCAGCCATGGGCGGCGCGCAGGGCCTCGGCGGCGAGCCGCGCCTGGGCGAGCGCCAGCGGCGAACCGCGCGTGCCGAGGCGCAAGGGACGGGAGAGCGTAGGCATTCCGGCGCTTGTGCTAGCGCCTGCGGCTCTGGCAGGGAAGAGCGCGGCATGGTCCAGACCCCTCCCTTCCTCATCCTCGGCCTCGAATCGAGCTGCGACGAAAGCGCCGCCTCGCTGGTGACGAGCGACCGGCGCATCCTCGCGCACAAGCTCGCCGGGCAGGAAGAAGCGCACCGGCCCTTCGGCGGTGTCGTCCCCGAAATCGCCGCCCGCGCGCATGTCGAGACCTTGCCCGGCCTGGTCGAGGCGGCGCTGGCCGAAGCCAAGGTGACGCTCAACGATGTCGACGCGATCGCCGCGACGGCGGGCCCCGGCCTGATCGGCGGCGTGCTGGTCGGGCTGGTCACCGCCAAGGGCCTGGCGCTGGCGGGCAACAAGCCTCTGGTCGCGGTCAATCATCTGGAAGGCCATGCGCTCTCGCCGATGCTGACCGCGCCGGACCTCACCTTTCCCTATCTGCTGCTCCTCGTCTCCGGCGGCCATTGCCAATTGCTGCGGGTCGAGGGCGTCGGCCAGTATCGCCGTCTCGCCACCACGATCGACGACGCGGCCGGCGAGGCGTTCGACAAGACCGCGAAATTGCTCGGCCTGGGCTATCCCGGCGGCCCGGCGGTGGAGCGCGCCGCGGCCGACGGCGATGCGCAGGCGATCCGCTTTCCCCGGCCGCTGGTCGGCTCGGCCGAACCCCATTTCTCCTTCGCCGGGCTGAAAAGCGCGGTGCTTCGCGCGGTCGAGGCGGGTCAACATTCCACGCCCGACATCGCCGCCTCCTTTCAGCAGGCGGTGGTCGATTGTTTCCTGGATCGGACGCGGCGAGCGCTCGAGGCATCGCCGGGCGTCACCGCCTTGGTCGTCGCGGGCGGAGTCGCCGCCAATCTGGCGGTGCGCGGCGCGCTCACGGAGTTGGCAAGCAGCCACGGCCTGCCCTTCGTCGCGCCGCCTTTGTGGCTGTGCACCGACAATGCGGCGATGATCGGCTGGGCCGGCGCGATGCGGTTCGAAGCGGGTATGATCGACGGGCTCGACGCCCCGGCGCGGGCGCGCTGGCCGCTCGACCCGGAAGCGGAAAAAGCGCGCGGCGCGGGAGTGAAAGCGTGAAGATTGGCGTTGTCGGCGGCGGGGCCTGGGGAACGGCGCTTGCACAAGCGGCTGCATCGGGCGGCGAGCCCGTATTTCTCTGGGCCCGCGAGCCGGAAGTGGTCGCTTCGGTCAATGCCGAGCGGGTCAATGCCCTGTTCCTGCCCGGCATCCCGCTCGCGCCTGCCGTCCGCGCGACCGGCGACATGGCCGATCTCACGTCGTGCGAGGCTTTGCTGATTGTCTCCCCGGCCCAGCATATGCGCAGTGTTCTCGCCGGGCTCCCGGCGGGCGAGCGCCCGCTGGTGCTCTGCTCGAAGGGGATCGAGGAAGCGTCGGGCAAGATGATGCACGAGGTCGCGCACGAAGCGCGGCCGGGCGCGCCGCTGGCGGTGCTGTCCGGTCCGACCTTCGCGCATGAAGTCGCGAAGGGGCTGCCGGCCGCGGTGACGCTGGCGACGGAGGATGCGGCGGTCGCGGAAGCGCTCGCGCAGCGCCTCTCCGGCCCCGCCTTCCGACCTTACCTTTCCGATGACGTGGTCGGCGCGGAAGTGGGCGGCGCGGTCAAGAACGTGCTCGCCATCGCCTGCGGCGTGGTCGAGGGCATGGGCCTGGGCCTGAACGCCCGTGCGGCCCTGATCTCGCGCGGCTTTGCGGAAATGACCCGCTTCGGCCTCGCCAAGGGCGCGCGGCCGGAAACGCTCGCCGGCCTGTCCGGCCTCGGCGACCTGGTGCTGACCTGCTCGTCCACCAATTCCCGCAATTTCAGCCTGGGCGTGGGGCTTGGGCAGGGCCGCAGCGCTGCCGAATTGCTCAGCGACCGGCGGACCGTGGCCGAAGGCGCCTTCACCGCGCCCGTCCTGCACCGCGTCGCCGACGAAGCAGGGGTGGAAATGCCGATCGTCGCCGCGGTCTGCGCCCTGCTCGACGGCAGCGCCACGGCGAAGGACGTGGTCGGTGGCCTCCTCGCCCGCCCGCTCAAGAGCGAAGGCGTCTAAACCCTGGAGTCATCCCGTCGAAGGGTGACGAACAATCAGAAGTCCCTGCAGATCCCCTTGGCTTCCCAATCGCCATAGCGGGTCGGCTCCTCGCCCTTCGGACCGCCGCTTTCCTCGCCCAGCGGCAGCGGCTCCGCCGGCTCCGGAATCGGCGGATTTTCGGACAGATGGGCCGGGGCTTTGACGTGCGACGGGCGCTTCACTTCGCGCTTCCTTTGCTTTTGGGCGGTGCTGCGACCACATGTCGGCGGTGACGAACTCAGACGCAAGACGCCCCCGCCCCAATCTCTACGAGGCCGAGCCTCGCGGAACCGACACCCGCCGCGCCGCTTTGGCCCTGCTCGACGCCGTGTTGCGCAAGGGCCTGCCGCTGGAGGCAGCCGGTTCGGCGACCGCCCGGCTCAGCCGTCCGGACGACAAGGCCTTCGCCCTCGCCATCGCGTCGGAAGTGCTGCGCCGCCTGCCCGATCTCGACGCTTTGATCGATTCGGCGACCCAGAAGAATCTGCCCGACGATGCCCGCGCCCGCTCGGTGCTGCGCATCGCTCTGGTGCAGGCGCTGCGCATGGGCACACCGCCCCACGCCGCCATCTCCACCGCTCTGCCGATGGTCGAAAGCGGCCCGCGGCGGCTGGTGCACGGCGTGTTCGGTGCGCTGATGCGGCGCGAGGCGTTGCTGCCTGAAGTGCCGTCCCTGCCGCTACCCGTGGCGCTGCGCTGGGAGAAGGCCTGGGGCGAGCAATTGGTCGCCGACGCCGCCCGCGCCATCGCCGAGCCGCCGCCGCTCGATCTGTGCTTCCCCGCCGACAAGCCGCCCGAGGGACTGGAAGGCGTCAGCCTGCTGCCCGGCCATCTGCGTCTGCCGCGCGCCGGCGCGATCGCCGACATGCCCGGCTATGCCGAGGGCCAGTGGTGGGTGCAGGATATCTCCGCCCAGATGCCCGCCCGCCTGCTGGGCGAAGGTGCGGGCCGAACCGCGCTCGATCTGTGCGCCGCGCCGGGCGGCAAGACGATGCAGCTCGCCGCCGCGGGCTTCAAGGTGACCGCCGTCGATTCATCGGAAACCCGGCTGGAGCGCGTCCGCGAGAATCTCGCCCGCACCCGGCTCGAGGCGGCCATCGTCGCGGCTGACGTCATGACGTGGCAGCCCACGGAGCCGGTCGACGCGATCCTGCTCGACGCCCCCTGCTCCGCCACCGGCATCTTCCGCCGCCACCCCGACGTGCTCCACCGCGTCCGCCCCAGCGCCGTCGCCGAACTGGCCGAAGCGCAGAAGAAGATGCTGCTGCGCGTCGCCGACTGGCTGAAGCCCGGCGGCACCCTTGTCTATTCGGTCTGCTCGCTGGAGCCGCAGGAAGGCGAGCCGGTCGCCCAGCATCTGCTCGACAGCCGCGACAACTTCGAGGCGGACGGGCCGTTCCAACGCTGCCTGCCCAGCGACCATGCAGAGCATGGCGGCGCCGACGGCTTCTTCATCGCGCGCTTCAAACGCCGGGGATAAATCCCCCCGCTTTCCTTGCGGGCGGACTCGGCGGCGGATAGTCTGGCGTCATGCAACAGCCCGTCCGTATCGCCCCCTCCATTCTCTCCGCCGATTTCGCACGGCTGGGCGGGGAGGTGCGTGCGATCGATGCGGCCGGGGCGGACTGGATCCACATCGATGTGATGGACGGCCATTTCGTGCCCAACATCACGATCGGCCCGGCGGTGGTGAAGGCGCTTCGCCCGCACACGACCAAGCCGTTCGACGTCCATCTGATGATCTCGCCGGTCGATTCCTATCTGGAGGCCTTCGCCGAGGCCGGAGCGGACACGATCACCGTCCATCCGGAGGCCGGCCCGCACACCCATCGCACCGTCCAGGCGATCAAGGCGCTCGGCAAGCGCGCCGGCATCGTGCTCAATCCCGCCACGCCTGCGAAGATGCTGGATTATCTCCTCGAAGAGATCGACCTCGTGCTGGTGATGAGCGTCAATCCCGGCTTTGGCGGGCAGAGCTTCATCGAAAGCCAGCTTCGCAAGGTCGAGGCGATCCGCAAGCAGATCGACAAGCTCGGCAAGCCGATCGACCTCGAAGTCGATGGCGGCGTCGATCAGTCCAATGCCGCGCGGGTGATCGCGGCCGGGGCGGACGCGCTTGTCGCCGGCACCGCCACCTTCAAGGGCGGCCCGGCCGCTTATGCCGCCAACATCGCCGCCTTGAGGGGCGGATGAGCGGCGCGCTCGTCCCCGCCGATTCCGGTCACGAAAGCTTCGGCCAGAAGGTCGCCCGCCTGCTCGGCCTCGGGCGGCGGCCCCCGGTGCGCCTGCTCGCCGTGCCGCGCGATCCCGTCCCCGGCGACAAGGCGTTCGGCACGGCGCTGATGGCCGGCAAGTTCGGCGGCGTCCCGCTGGAAAGCCTCGATTCCGCCAGCGGCACGCTGCCGCCCGAGCAATGGGAGCATCTGCAGGGCTTCGGCTGGCTGCGCGATCTCGCCGCGGCGGGAACGGCGGAGCGCGGCCGCGCCGCTGCCGAGAAACTGGCCCGCGCCTGGCTCACCGGCCTGCCGCAGCGCGCGGACGGGCCGCAATGGCGCGCCGATCTGTGGGGCCGCCGCCTGCTGCTGGGCCCGGCTTACGCCCCCTATCTGCTCGCCACCCGCGATCTGGAATATCGCACGCGCCTGCTTCGCGCGCTGGTGCGCGGCGCCCGTCATATCGAGAAGAATGGCGACAAATGCCGCGCCGGCCTGCCGCGCATCACCGCCTGGAGCGGCGCGGTGGCGGCCTCCCTGCTGATCCAGGGCGCGCCGACCCGCATCGACCGGGCCGAGGCCGGGCTGGAGCGCGCGATCCGCAGCGGGCTCAGCGAGGATGGCGGCCTGATCAGCCGGTCCCCGGTCGAGCAGCTTGTGCTGGTCGAGACCCTGCCTCTGCTGCGCAGCGCCTACGCCACCGGCACCCGCGGCATTCCCGATTGGCTGGACGAGGCGCAGGAAGGCGCGCTCGCCTGCCTGCTAAGCCTGCTCGCCGCTGACGGGGCGATGACCAGCTGGCAGGGCGGCAATCCTTCGGACGTCAAGCGCGTCACCGCCGCCATCGCCGCCGCCGCGCTCGGCGACCGGCCGGTGCCGCAGGCGCGCGGCTGGGGCTATCAGCGCTTGCAGGCGAAGGAATCGGTGCTGGTGCTGGACGCCGCGCCGCCGCCGACCACGAAGGCGCTGGCGGGCGCCTGCGCCTCCACCCTCGCGTTCGAATATGGCGAGGGCGCGCAGCGGCTGATCGTCAATTGCGGCGGGGCCGGGGAACGGCCCGACGCACTCGGCGCCGAACTCGCCCATCTGCTGCGCTCGACCGCCGCCCATTCCACCCTGACGCTGGGCGATTGCAATTCCACCTCGATCCTCGACGACGGCAAATTGGGCCGCGGCGTTGCCGAGGTGACGATGGAGCGCGGCACCCGCGACGGCCAATTGGCGGTCGAGGCGAGCCATGATGGCTATGTCCGCCGCTTCGGGCTGGCGCATCAGCGCCTGCTCCTCCTCTCCCCGGACGGCAAGATGCTGGCGGGCACCGATTCGCTGGCGCTGAAGGGCAAGGCCGGGAAGTCCAATGTGCCCTTCGTGCTGCGTTTTCACCTCGCGCCCGGGGTGGAAGTGACCAGCACCGCCGACGGCCGCGGCGCCCTGCTCCGCACCGCGCCGAAGAAGGCCTGGCAGTTCAAGGTCCGCGGCGGCATCGTCGAGGTCGAGGACAGTTTGTGGATCGACGGCGCCGGCGTGCCGCATCCCACGCTGCAACTCGCGGTCAGCGGCGAAAGCCCGCCGGACGGCATGTCGATCAGCTGGGAGCTGAAGAAAGCCGGTTAGCCTAATTTTTCGTCATGCCGGGCTTGACCCGGCACCCGCCTTCTTTGAGGCGGGCGCCGAAGAAGGCAGGCCCCAGATCAAGTCTGGGGTGACGAGGAACTTTCAATGACCGACATCCCCATCCGCCGCGCCCTCCTTTCCGTTTCCGACAAGACCGGCCTCGCCGCGCTTGGCCAGGCGCTCGCCGGCCAGGGCGTCGAGCTCGTCTCCACCGGCGGCACCGCCAAGGCGTTGCGCGAGGCGGGGCTTGAGGTCCGCGACATTTCCGACCTCACCGGCTTCCCGGAGATGATGGACGGGCGGGTGAAGACGCTCCATCCCAAGGTGCATGGCGGCCTGCTCGCGGGGCGCGGCAATGCCGAGCATGTCGCCGCGGCCGAGGCCCACGAGATCGGCATGATCGACCTCGTCGTCGTAAATCTCTACCCGTTCGCGCAGACCGTGACGCGCGGCGCCGAGCGCGACGAGGTGATCGAGAATATCGACATTGGCGGCCCCTCGATGGTCCGCTCGGCCGCGAAGAATCACGAAAGCGTCGCGATCGTCACCGACCCGGCCGATTATGCTTTGGTCGCGAAGGGCACGACCAATCTCGACGAGCGCAAGAAGTTCGCTGCCAAGGCCTTCGCGCTGACCGCCCAATATGACGCCACCATCGCCTCCTGGTTCGCCTTCGCGGACCAAAGCGAGATCTTCCCCGAAACGGTCGCCATCCCCGTCCGCCGCGCACAGGAATTGCGCTACGGCGAAAATCCGCACCAGCGCGCCGCCCTCTACATCCCCGCCGGCCCGGCCACGCCCGGCGTCGCCCAGGCGGAGCAGGTGCAGGGCAAGGAACTGAGCTACAACAATTACAATGATGCCGATGCGGCGCTGGAGCTGGTCGCGGAGTTCAAGGACGGGCCGCCGACGGTGGTGATCGTCAAGCACGCCAACCCGTGCGGCGTCGCCACCGGCGAAACCCTGCTCGACGCCTATCGCGCCGCCTTCGCTTGCGATTCCGTGTCGGCCTTTGGCGGCATCATCGCCTGCAACCGGCCGCTGGACGGCCCGACCGCCGAGGCGATCACCGACATCTTCACCGAAGTGGTGGTCGCGCCCGGCGCCGACGAGGCCGCCCGCGCCGCCTTCGCCCGCAAGAAGAATCTGCGCCTGCTGCTCACCGGCGATTTCGCCGATCCGAAGCGGCCGGGCCTGACGATCAAGTCGATCGCCGGCGGCATGCTGCTCCAGTCGCGCGATGGCGGCACGGTGACGCGCGACCAGTTGCGCGTGGTGACGCAGCGCCAGCCGAGCGAGCAGGAACTGGCCGATTGCCTGTTCGCCTGGACCGTCGCCAAGCATGTGAAGTCGAACGCCATCGTCTACGCCAAGGATGGTTCGACCGCCGGCGTCGGCGCCGGCCAGATGAACCGCCTTGAATCCGCCCGCATTGCCGCCTGGAAGGCGAAGGACGCGGCGGACAAGGCCGGCTGGGCGCAGCCCCGCACGATCGGCTCGGCCGTGGCGTCGGATGCCTTCTTCCCCTTCGCCGACGGCCTGCTGGCAGCGGCGGAAGCCGGCGCGACCGCGGTCATTCAGCCCGGCGGCTCAGTCCGCGACGACGAGGTCATCGCTGCGGCGGACGAAGCGGGCCTGGCGATGGTCTTCACCGGCATGCGGCACTTCAGGCACTGATTTCCTTCCATCCTCCCCTCGATTTCGAGGGGAGGGGGACCGCCGGCGGAGCGGGTGGTGGAGGGGCCGCTCGCGCCCTTGCGCGAGCGGAAGAACGTTCGCTTCGCTCACGCCCCTCCACCATGCTGCGCATGGTCCCCCTCCCCTGCAAAAGCAGGGGAGGAATAAGGGTCACGTCATCGACACGTCCGGTAGCGTCCGCTCCTCATCCTTCTTGAAGCGGAAC